>NZ_JAKUHE010000015.1:0-104451 GCF_022664315.1 Bacillus cereus group sp. BfR-BA-01309 | reverse complement strand
ATCTTCGTTTTTCGATGTCAACTAAGTTTTTCAATTTCTTTTTTGTCGTTTTCTGCGTTTCCGCATCAGCGACGGTTATTAATATATCATGGTGAAAAATGAAATGCAACACCTTTTATAAACTTTTTTTAAATTAACTACATTTCTTTTTTAATATCATATACTTAAACGAAATATCTCTTTCATTTCTAAGGGATTCCTACATATATTCTATATAAAGTCACTCTACCCTAAAACATTTCTTTCTATAATAAATGTTTTATTCATATACCATATCATACAAGGAGGAATACATATGGACTATGCCGATTTATTAATCAAACTAGGTCTCTCGGCTATTTTAGGATTCGCCATCGGTTTAGAGCGCGAATTAAAACGGAAACCACTTGGTTTAAAAACTTGTTTAGTTATTTCTATTATTAGTTGCCTCCTAACGATTGTTTCTATTAAAGCGGCTTACAATTTACCACATACTGATCATATGAATATGGATCCACTTCGACTTGCCGCTCAAATTGTATCAGGGATTGGTTTTTTAGGTGCCGGTGTTATTTTACGAAGAGGAAACGATAGTATTGCAGGGCTAACGACTGCTGCTATGATCTGGGGTGCTTCCGGTATTGGTATTGCTGTTGGAGCCGGATTCTATATCGAAGCGATTTTCGGAATGTGTTTCCTTATGATTAGTGTCGAACTTATACCATTAACAATGAAATTTGTAGGACCAAGATCATTTCGTCAACGTGATATCGCAGTAAAACTTGTTGTGCGAAATATGGACAATATCCCAATTGTAATTGAAGAAATAAAAGAAATGGATATAAAAGTTAAGAATATGAAGCTCAAAACATTAGAGAATGGCTCGCACTATTTGCATTTGAAATTATGTATCGATCAAAAAAGACATACTGCTGATGTTTACTACGCCCTCCAGCATCTTGAAAGTGTTCAACAAACTGAAGTGGAAAGTATGTAATGTAAAAAACTCTCTTTTAAATTAGAGAGTTTTTCTTTTTTCTATAATGGTAACAATGAATGTAGTCCTGCAAAGTAAGGAGGAATAAGAGTTTGAAATCCCGTCCAAATTTAGTAGATACATTTCGTGATTCCATTATTTTTCGTTTAATTTGCTTTATTGTTGTACTTACTGCTTTTTCCGGATTTCTTATACATAGATTAGAACCATCGCACTTCACCACATGGTTTGATGGAATTTGGTGGTCAATCGTTACTATCTTCACCGTTGGCTATGGTGACTTTGCCCCGCATACACTAATAGGCAAACTTATCGGTATGGGTATTATTTTATTAGGAACCGGATTTTGTTCTTATTATATGGTTTTGTTCGCTACTGAAATGATTAGTAAACAATATATGAAGATTAAAGGAGAAGAAGCTGCGACTTCTAACGGACATATGATTATTGTAGGATGGAACGAACGGGCAAAGCATGTTGTCAAACAAATGCATGTTTTACAACCGAATCTTGATATCGTTTTAATTGATGAAACACTTTCTTTACTTCCAAAACCATTTCATCATTTAGAATTTATAAAGGGGTGCCCCCATCACGATCAAACTTTATTAAAAGCTAATATTACAACAGCACACACTATATTAATAACAGCTGATAAAGAAAAAAATGAAAGCTTAGCAGATACACAGTCCATTTTAAATATTTTAACTGCAAAAGGACTCAATCCAAACATTCATTGCATCGCTGAACTTCTTACTTCTGAACAAATACAAAATGCAACGAGAGCTGGTGTATCAGAAATTATAGAAGGAAATAAATTAACGAGCTATGTATTTACCGCTTCTCTTTTATTCCCTTCTATTTCAGGTGTCCTATTCTCACTTTACGATGAAATCTCTGATAATAAATTACAACTGATGGAGCTTTCTCCTTCCTGCACAGGACAAACTTTCGCAAATTGCAGCTATACTCTTTTAAAGCAAAACATTCTATTACTAGGTATAAAGCGCGACGAACAATATATGATTAATCCAGTCCATTCCTTTATTCTCATTGAAAGCGACATACTCATTGTTATTCACCATTAATAAAATGACGCTCTAGTTCTTGTATGAGCACTTTCCCAATATTGATATATTTTCTTTTCACATCTCCATCTGGATCTTTCGGCTCAGCAAATTGATCCATTCCACTCGTTCCGGCTGCTAAAGTATTTACATGATCATCTAGTTCGTCTTGATATACGTGAGAAAGAATATACGGTGTTTCAAGACGGACGATTACGCCCGGCACATCTAATTCGCCATTCACTGCTGTAAATGGCACTCGTAAAAATTGATAGCCATCTTCTTCATCGATTTTATAATCGAAGCACCCTTTATCGTAATCCCAATTGCCACCAATGTTATACCCAAGCGGCTTCATTATCTCTTCTAACTTATATAACGCATATGTACGTCCTTCTAAATTGGATTGAATCGGAATCAAGCCCATCCCTCCTAGACTTTTTCTTTAGCATACCCACTCTAGTTTGAATATACCGATGGACTTTTCGATTAAATAATAAAAAGCGACCGGAATCCGGTCGCTTTTTATTATTTTAAACGCTCTTCTAATTCTGCTTTTAACTCTTCAAATCCTGGTTTACCAAGTAAAGCAAACATGTTTTTCTTGTATGCTTCTACTCCTGGTTGATCAAATGGATTTACGCCTAATAAGTAGCCGCTCATCGCACATGCTTTTTCGAAGAAGTATACAAGGTAACCGAATGTGTACTCATTTAATTCAGGGATATTTACGATTAAGTTTGGTACGCCACCATCGCTATGTGCAAGTAATGTACCTTCGTATGCTTTTGTGTTTACGAAGTCTACAGTTTCACCAGCAAGGTAGTTTAATCCATCTAAATCGTTTTCTTCTGATTCGATTGTTAGTTCATGCGTAGATTTACCTACTTTCAGAACTGTTTCGAATAAGTCACGACGACCTTCTTGAACGTATTGACCTAATGAGTGTAAGTCAGTTGAGAAGTTTGCTGAAGATGGGAAAATACCTTTTTGATCTTTTCCTTCACTTTCACCAAATAACTGTTTCCACCACTCAGAGAAGTATTGAAGTGCTGGCTCATAGTTAACAAGCATTTCAATTGTTTTCCCTTTATTGTATAAAGCATTACGAACTGCTGCATATTGGTAAGCTGGGTTTTCTTCTAGCTCTGATGCACCGAAGTCACCATGACCAGCAGCTGCACCTTTCATCATCTCTTCAATATTTAAGCCACTTACTGCGATTGGTAATAAACCAACTGGCGTTAATACAGAGAAACGTCCTCCAACATCATCTGGAATAACGAATGTTTCGTAACCTTCGTTATCAGCTAATGTTTTTAATGCACCACGTGCTTTATCTGTCGTTGCATAAATACGTTTGCGAGCCTCTTCTTGTCCATACTTTTCTTCTAATAACTTACGGAAAATACGGAATGCTAGTGCCGGCTCTGTTGTTGTACCTGATTTGGAAATAACGTTAATAGAGAAGTCTTTACCTTCTAATACGTCCATTAAATCTTTCATGTAAGTGGAGCTAATGTTTTGTCCAACAAATAGCACTTGTGGAGTTTTACGTTGTTCTTTAGATAGCGTGTTGTAGAAAGAATGATTTAACATCTCGATTGCTGCACGTGCTCCTAGGTAAGAACCACCGATACCTACAACAAGTAAAATGTCAGAGTCATTTTTAATTTTTTCTGCGCATTTTTGAATGCGAGCAAATTCTTCTTTGTCATATTGAAGCGGAAGGTCTACCCACCCAAGGAAATCGTTCCCAGCTCCAGTTTTTTCGTGGATTGCGTGATGTGTTACTTTCACTGCATCACGTAAATAAGTGATTTCATGTTCACCGATGAAGGATAACGCTTTAGAATAGTCGAACGTTACATGTGTACTCATCTTTTTCCCTCCAATAATGTATATGTATTTCTGTATTCACTTTAGCGAAACTGAAGTTGTAAATCAAGCGATTCAACAATTGTAAACGTAACCAATATATATTTTTTAGAAAAAGTTCACTTTTTGCATAAAAATTCGCATTTTTCGGTATAGATGTATATACATCCTTTTTCTTATATTTTTTATGTATAAAAACAACATAACTGCCCCATTCTATAAAGGAGTTAATTAACTCATCGCTTGCTCATGCTTCACAATTAAGGGGGGCTTTTTCATGAGTACTCTGCAACGTATCGCATTAGTCTTTACTGTAATTGGCGCTGTGAACTGGGGACTGATCGGATTCTTCCAGTTTGACCTAGTGGCAGCCATTTTCGGTGGACAAAACTCAGCTCTCGCACGTATTATATACGGCATCGTCGGTATTTCTGGGCTTATCAATCTTGGTTTACTCTTTAAACCATCAGAAAATCTTGGTACTCACCCAGAAACGAACGAAATCCACTAGTCAGTATGTCTTTATTTCACCTCCGACATACGAATATGATTGCATGCAATCATATTTGCAAATATATATCATAAGACAAAGTAAAAGAGGAACGCTCATATGCGCTCCTCTTTTACTTTGTTAACTCGGACTCCTCAATCCATTCTGTTAGCTTTTCTCGCAGCGTATTAAATCCGTTCTCAGATGGATTCGGTATAAGAATCCGTCCTTGTTTTCTTTTCGCCGCTTTTAACGATAAACTCATCTTTCTGTGTTCTTCATCAATTGAAAGTACTTTTACTTCTACTGTATCGCCGACTTTTAAAAAGTCATGAATATCCTTTACATATCCATTTGTAATTTCAGATATATGCACAAGTCCTTGTGTTTCTGCATCTAACGCTACAAATGCACCGTAATCTTGAATCCCAGTCACTTTCCCTGTTACAACCACTCCTGTTGTATATTGTTCTGACATATGAAACACTCCCATACGTTTACCATTTTCTCTACAATTGTAGATAGCAAGCAGATGATTTATTGTTAAATATCCGATTAGTTAGTACGTATCCTAAATAAAGCTACTCAGGATACGCATACCTTATATTAGTAAATTATACCACTATGACAGAACTCATTCAAAATTAACGAAAAATTTCCTGTAGTACGTATAATTCTCCAATATTGGGATAGAATACTAACACATGGCTTTCTAGTATTCCCCCCCTTTTATGGACAAAACGTATTACGTTTTGTCCTTTTTTTATTTTCTATAAACCGTTCCATTCTCTTCATTGCTTCCATTAGTTGTTCAAGCGATGTTGCATATGAGCAACGAATAAAGCCTTCACCACTTTCGCCAAATACACTTCCAGGTACAACAGCCACTTTTTCTTCTAGTAATAACTGTTCTGCAAATTCCGCTGAAGATAATCCAGTTGAAGAAATGGAAGGAAAGACATAAAACGCTCCGCCCGGTACATGGCATGTTAATCCCATTTCATTGAAAGATGTCGTCATAAAATTACGTCGTTTCTTATAACTATCTCTCATTCGAATTACTTCATCATTCCCCGCGCGTAACGCTTCGAGTGCTGCGAACTGAGACATCGTCGGTGCACACATCATGGAATATTGGTGGATTTTGAGCATTAATTCTGAAAAATGAACAGGAGCTGCAATCATACCGAGGCGCCATCCTGTCATCGCAAATCCTTTTGAAAATCCTGAAATTAAAACCGTATGCTCGCGCATATTTTTAATACTCGCGAAACTTGTATATACTTCGTCGTATACAAGCTCTGCATAAATTTCATCAGATAATACGATTAAATTGTACTTTTCAACGATTACTGCTATTTCTTCAAGCTCGGATTTATTTAACATCGCACCTGTTGGGTTATTTGGTGAACAAAGTAAAATTGCCTTTGTTTTCGCCGTAATAGCTGCTTCAATTTGTTCTGGTTGTACTTTAAACTCATTTTCTAAAGTAGTCGCCACGGGAACTGGAACTCCTCCAGCCAATGTCACAAGCGGTGCATAAGAAACGAAACTCGGTTCAATAATGAGTACTTCATCATCAGGATTTATAATGGCACGCATCGCTACATCTAACGCCTGACTCGCTCCAACTGTAACAATGATTTCATCGTTTGGATCATAAGATACTGCAAATTGTTTTTTTAGATACTTTGCTATTTCTTGACGGAGCTCCAATAATCCTGCATTTGCTGTATAGGACGTATATCCTTGTTCTAAAGAACGGATACATGCTTGCCTTACATTCCAAGGTGTAACAAAGTCAGGCTCTCCTACTCCAAGAGAAATAACACCTTTCATATTCGCTGCTAAATCGAAAAACTTTCGAATACCTGATGGTTGTAAAGATTCTGCTGCTCTAGATAGTTCAAATTGCTTCATGGTGTCACCACAATCCGCTTATCATCATCGTTTTTTTCATAAATAATTCCCTCATGTTTATACTTCTTCAAAATGAAATGAGTTGTCGTAGAAACGACAGATTCAATTGTTGCTAATTTCTCAGAAACAAACATCGCTACTTCTCCCATTGTCTTTCCTTCTAATGTAATAGACAGATCATATGTCCCTGACATTAAATACACAGACTTCACTTCTGAATAACGATAAATTTGTTCAGCAACCGCATCGAACCCAACGCCGCGCTTTGGCGTAACTTTCACATCGATCATCGCCGTTAAACCTGTATGTTCTTTCACCTTCGTCCAATCGATATGTGTTACATAATCCACGATAATCTTTTCCGCTTCTAATTTCTCCACCATTTTCTTTACTTCTTCTACTTCTATATTTAACAGCTTCGCTAATGTATCTACAGTTAATCGACTACTTTTTTCAAGACAAGCTAATAATTCTAATTCCTTTTCTGTCACCATATAAATCATCCTTCCTTTTCCTTTGTGTCTAAATTATACAAATACCCTTTCCGGTTTGAAAAGAAGATTTTTTTAGTGAATTATGTCAAAATAAAGTGAAACTTTAATCCATGGAAAGGTTCACCCCATGGATTATTAGCCCGCACCAATCGGGATTTTACGAGCAGTTGATCTCCCACCTCACTTCTTTGCCTCAACCGTCTTTTAAGGTGAGAGTCTTACTGCTCGTTAAAGCGGGGTAAAGTGAAACTTTAATCAGCGGAAAAATGCGTGATAAAGCGAAAGGGGATGGAACCGTGAAACCAAAAGTTTATATTGCCGAACCAGTTCCAACATTTGTAGAAAAATATTTATCAGAACACTGTGATTATGAAAAATGGGAGCAAAATGAGAAAGTACCTCGCGATGTTCTATTGGAGAAAATACAAGATAAAGATGGTTTATTAAATTTTGGATCTGCTATTAATGAAGAATTATTAGATGTAGCTCCTAACTTAAAAGTAGTAAGCAACATTTCTGTCGGTTACGATAATTTTGATTTAGAAGCGATGGAAAAGCATAATGTCATCGGAACGAATACACCATACGTACTAGATGATACAGTAGCTGATCTCGTTTTCGCTCTTATGCTATCTGCTGGTCGCCGCGTCTGCGAACTCGACTCTTACGTAAAAAATGGCGAATGGAATGCCGAAATTGGAAAAGAGCACTTCGGGCTGGATGTACACCATAGTACAATCGGTATTATCGGGATGGGACGAATTGGTGAAGCCGTTGCAAAACGAGCGAAATTCGGATTTGATATGAATGTTCTTTATTATAATCGTCGCCGTAAAGAAGAAGCAGAGCAAAAATTCGATGCTACATATTGTGATTTACAGACGCTACTAAAGCAGTCTGACTTTATTGTCCTTCTTACTCCACTAACAGATGAAACGTATCATCTTATTGGAGAAAAGGAATTCTCATTAATGAAAGAAACAGCAATCTTCATTAATGCTTCTCGCGGGAAAACAGTAGATGAAGAAGCGTTAATCCATGCATTAACCGAAAAGAAAATCTTTGCAGCAGGCATCGATACGTTTACACAAGAGCCGATTCAAAAAGATAATCCGCTCTTATCCTTACAAAACGTTGTGACTTTACCGCACATCGGATCTGCAACATTAAAAACGAGGCAGCAAATGGCTATGACAGCGGCTGAAAATTTAGTTGCAGGGTTACAAGGAAAAACACCGCCTAATATTGTTCGCGGATAATACTGAATAAGCGAAAGGCAAGATGACATCGTCATCTTGCCTTTTTTTGTTAACATATTTTCTTCTTCCTTGGAAATGATATGAACAAAAATCAATGGAGTGACAAAAAATGAATCACGAATATACTTGTCCTTATTTCACTTTTTCCACTCGCGGCACTACTATTCATTACGAATTGTATGAACATGATAACAAAACGGAACGTCCTACTTTCGTGCTCATTCACGGCTTTTTATCTTCCTCATTCAGTTACCGCCGGCTTATTCCTTTACTATCGAAAGCAGGAACAGTACTGGCTCTTGATTTACCACCATTCGGAAAAAGTGATAAGTCTCATCTGTTTAAGTATTCTTATCACAATTTAGCAACGATTATTATCGATTTAATTGAACATTTATCTCTCTCAAATATTGTGTTAGTTGGGCATTCTATGGGTGGGCAAATTTCTCTTTATGTAAACCGTATACGTCCTGAATTAATCTCAAAGACAATTTTACTATGTAGCTCTAGCTATTTAGCACGCGCAACCTTACCTTTACTGTACTCTTCTTATTTACCGTTCTTTCATTTGTACGTAAAGAACTGGATTATTCGGCGCGGCATCGTTCATAACTTAATGAATGTCGTTCATGATCACTCATTAATTGACGATGAAATGAAGGAAGGCTACTCTGCTCCTTTTTATGACAATCGTATATTCCCTGCTTTAACTCGTATGATACGAGATCGTGAAGGTGACTTATCTTCAACTGAATTACAAAAAATCGAAACACCTACACTACTCATTTGGGGTGAAAAAGATCGCGTCGTCCCTGTACATGTAGGTCATCGACTACACAAAGATTTACCGAATTCAAAATTTATTTCTTACGAAAACACAGGGCATTTACTCCCTGAAGAAAAACCTGAAAACGTTTATGAAGAAATCATCGCTTTTTCTGCGCAATAATGTAAAAGGCTGTCGGAAATTCCGACAGCCTACAATGAACAACTTCCACCTTCTTTTATTACAAGTAATTCCACAGCTAACTTCTCACATTTTTCAAGCGCAGGTACTTCCTCAAAAGACATAAAGTATATATGTTGAATCTTCTTTGCGATGTATTTCGAATCATCAAACACACTTACGACGTTCACAACATCGCTCGCTTCTGTTTCATAAAACTCCGGTCCCATTTGAAACGGATCCCAATTCTTCACAACCTCTATCATCTTTTCATATGTACCCATTCGCTTCCCGCCTTTTCACTTTTTAATACTTTTCTTTATCCTATCACATCAGCTATTCTATAAGAAGAGAGAGAACTTTCATAACTTATCGGTTTTACAGAAGAAGGGGGCAAACTTATGCAACTATTTCATAAAACAGTCAATCGTCGTGGAACTCATAGTACAAAATGGGATACATATAAAAACGAAGAACTTATCCATGCTTGGATTGCTGATATGGATTTTGAAGTACCACAACCAATTCAAACTGCTTTAAAGACACGTATCGAGCATCCTATTTTCGGCTACACACTTCCTCCCGAAAATATGGGAGATATTATTTGTAACTGGACAAAAAAACAGTACAACTGGGATATTCAAAAAGAATGGATTGTCTTTAGCGCCGGAATCGTTCCAGCTCTTAGTACGAGCATACAGGCCTTCACAAAGGAAAATGAATCTGTTCTCGTACAACCACCTATTTATCCACCATTTTTCGAAATGGTCACAACAAACAATAGACAATTATGCGTAAGTCCATTACAGAAACAAAATGATACATATGCGATAGACTTCGAGCATTTAGAAAAACAATTCCAACAAGGCGTCAAACTCATGCTTCTTTGTAGCCCTCACAATCCAATCGGGCGTGTTTGGTCAAAAGAGGAACTCACACAACTTGGCGCGTTATGTACAAAATATAACGTAATTGTTGTCGCGGATGAAATTCATTCTGATATTATTTACGCAGACCATACACATACACCGTTCGCTTCTTTATCTGAAGAATTAGCAGCGCGCACCATTACTTGTATGGCTCCGAGTAAAACATTTAATATCGCTGGATTACAGGCATCAATTATTATCATTCCAAACGAAAAACTCCGTCAAGCCTTTACATCTATCCAATATAGACAAGGCTTCCACGGATTAAATATATTCGCCTATACAGCGATGCAAAGCGCCTATACAGAATGCAACGATTGGCTAAATGAAATCCGATTATATATAGAAGATAACGCTCAATTCGCTTGTAAATATATTAAAGATCACATACCTGCTCTTTCTGTAACGAAACCAGAAGGTAGTTTTTTATTGTGGATTGATTGCTCTCGCCTACAGCTTTCTCAAAACGAACGCACTACACTGCTTGAGGAAAAAGGGAAAATCATCGTTGAGCCTGGTGAAAAATACGGATTAGGCGGAGAAGAACATATTCGAATTAACATCGGCTGTCCAAGATCTGTTTTAGAAGAAATTTTAAATAGACTGCGCCATACGTTTTCATCCTAAACTCTTTTGTAGGTAAATTAATATATTTTCACTTACGTTTCACAAAAAAAGCTACCATGCACGGTAGCTTTTACTTTTTCTTCATATCCGACGCTTTTTTTACAATGACACCACAAGCAATTCTATCACCAGATTTACCTGCTGGTTGTGTCATACCATCATCAGCGTTTTCTGTAATAATAATAGACGCTCCATCTTTTCTATGAATCGTCGTTTTTCCTTCTTCAAGCGTTATATGTGGTGCATCGATTTCTGCTTTAATCTTTCCAGAACTGTCTGCAATTACGTTCGGTAAATCACCGTTTTCTGCACCTTTCGGATTAAGAAGCCCATGTTTTTTATTATCAGGATTAAAATGATTCCCAGATGATTCAAATCGTGGTGCTTTACACTCACCAATTTCGTGTACATGTATGCCGTGCGGGCCAGGTGCGAAACCTTCCCCTTTAACCGTAATTTTCACTCCGCTTGTTTGCTGCACTACTTTTGCAGTCCCCACTTCATCGCCTGAAGCATTATGTAATTTCACGTCAATTTCTTTCGGCTTTCCTTGGTCACAACCTGCCATCAGAAATAATAAACAACAACTGAAAAGAAGCCGTTTCTTCATTCTATTCCCTCCAAAATATATTCTGCCCTTAGATTGTCCGAGCATAGAGGGAAACATACAAAAATGAGTTACTGTTTCTTTTCCGCTAACAGTTTTTCTTCAACTTTCTGTAACCGCTCCGCTTCTCGCTTTGATACACGAATGAACATACGCCACGTAGCAACGGCACCAATGATAAATAGAACGCAAACAATCCCTGGAATAATATATTCTGTTTTATCTTCCGGAAAATATAAAGGCATCATATTGAACACTCCTTATGATTGGATTAAAAAACATCAGAATTTTCTGTTATATACCTTTAGATTATAGTTGAACCGATTCATATTCTCAAGGGGGCGTTCCGAAAGAGAAGGATTTCTTTGACTACTTCGCGGACTTTCCTTACTATAAACTTGAGGTGAAAAATATGAGAGAAACATTTGAAATTGGCGAAATCGTTACTGGTATTTATAAAACTGGTAAATACATCGGCGAAGTTACAAATAGCCGTCCTGGCAGTTACGTCGTAAAAGTATTAGCTGTTTTAAAACATCCGGTGCAAGGTGACTTACATAATGTAAAACAAGCTGACGTACCATTTTTCCATGAAAGACGCGCTTTAGCTTTCCGTGAACAAACGAACATTCCGGAGCAAATGGTGAAGAAATATGAAGGGGAAATTCCAGAGTATACAGAGTCACTCAAATTAGCATTAGAAACTCAAATGAATTCATTTTCTGAAGATGATTCACCTTTTGCGGTTCGTAGTCTAGAAACATTAGAACAGTTAAAAAAAGACTACAAACTTTAAAAAAACAAAACGACCAAATTACATACTGTGCAATTTGGTCGTTACTGTGTACTCACTTTCTTTAACACTTTTGAAAAATCAACAAGTTCCCCTAATGTTGGAGGTGCTGGTTTCACTAAATACTCTTTATCTTTTTCTACTAATTTAAAAATATTATACGTCGTCATCGCATCATCTAGCGCACAATGATGCTTACCCGTCCCTGCCTTTCCATACGCCTCAATTGCTTTCCACAATCCTGTTTGATTTCTCTCCCCAAAAAACTTCTTATACTCAAGTGATAGATCACGACACTGTCCTAAGAATGGAAAGTCTACTCCCGCCATTTCACAATTATGTTTCAACACTTTCATATCCATATTTCCCCACGTAACAATGGTTGGTTTACATCTCTTTTCATATTCTGCAAGTTTTTCAACGAGTTCCGGAAACGAAATTCCTTTATCTACGACTTCTTGTTTAATTCCTAAAAATTTCTTACATCGATCCGTTAAAGAAGGAAAAGTTTTCGGCCTAACATGAGCTGAATACGTGTCTTCTACCTTACAGCCAACAACCGAGACGAGTCCTACCTCAATAATCTCCGGGAAAAATCCTTTTGGTTTTTTTCTGTGCTGGGGCATCGTAAACTCAAAATCCAAAAATAAAAATCGTTGTTCATCCATACGATCCCTTCCTTATCATCTTTGTCATTCCTTCCTATTTGACACTCCTACACGAACAAGCTCGAATGCTAATTCCATTTTAAATATTCAGATTGGATGTATCTTATATATATGTCAAATGCCCACAAATATTTTTAAAAATAAGAAAAAATGAACGATGCAGAAAATATGACAAAATAAGCCCTTTCATTTACATCCCCCTTTTTTCTACTTTATAATGACGTTATGTGTGTTTCATCTAGTTAATTTTTTGACACACTAAGAAAAGTGAATGAAAGGAGATGAGAGTTTTGCACGAAACAACGCAAGAGCTCGCAAACTGGCAGTATTATTTTGCTATCGCAGTCTTTTTAATTACATATGCCATTATTATTTCTGAAAAAATTAATCGCGCTGTCATCGCACTTCTTGGCGCAGCACTCATGGTAATTATGGGGGTCGTTGATTTACACAACGCCTTTACGAAACATATTGAATGGGGGACGATTACGCTACTCATCGGTATGATGATTCTGGTGAACATTACGAGTAAATCGGGTGTCTTCCAATACGTTGCCATTAAAGCAGCAAAAGGAGCACAAGGAAATCCAATTAAAATTTTAATTTCACTTTCCTTACTTACTGCGCTTGGTTCCGCATTTTTAGATAACGTTACAACTGTACTTCTTGTTGTTCCAGTTACTTTATCTATTACGCGCATACTGCAAGTAAATCCTGTTCCTTATTTACTTTCTGAAATTATTTTTTCAAACATTGGGGGCACAGCAACATTAATTGGTGATCCACCTAACATTATGATTGGTTCTGCAAATAAGCATTTAGATTTCAATGCTTTCTTGTTCAACTTAGCACCTATCGTAATCATTATTATTGCTGTTACAGCGACAATCCTTTACTTCATGTACCGTAAACAATTAATTGCTGATCCTGTACAAGTTAAGAAATTAATGAGTTTAGATGAAAAACAATACATTAAAGATCCCGTATTAATGAAAAAATCTTTAACAGTACTTGGACTTACAATCGTAGGTTTCATGACTCATTCGATCTTCCATGTTGATGCAGCTATCATCGCTTTAACTGGCGCTACTGTACTTATGCTAATTGGTGTGAAAGAACATGAAATTGAAGAGGTATTCGCAAGTGTAGAGTGGGTAACAATCTTCTTCTTCGCAGGACTATTCGTACTAGTTGGAGGACTTATCGATATCGGTCTTATCAAAATGTTAGCTCAAAAAGTAATTGGAATAACGGGCGGAGATATTTCTTACGCGTCTATCCTTATTTTATGGGTATCTGGTATCGCCTCTGCAACGATTGATAACATTCCATTCGTTGCAACAATGATCCCGCTTATTAACGATATGGCAGTTGGGCTAGGTTTATCACCTTCTGACGCACAAGTCGACGTATTATGGTGGGCATTAGCATTAGGTGCTTGTCTAGGTGGAAACGGAACATTAATCGGTGCTTCTGCTAACGTAATCGTTGCAGGTATCGCAAGCCGCGAAGGACATAAGTTTAGCTACATGGACTTCCTAAAAGTTGGTTTCCCAATTATGATCGTTTCATTAATCATTTCTCATATTTATATTTATTTACGCTACCTTATGTAGTAGAAAAAGGGCTGTCCTATGTGGCAGCCCTTTTTTTAATGAACGTTGTTTATACTTATCCATATCACTTGCCCAAGTTGTCTATTCAAGATAACCACTGTTGATAGAGGAAAAGAATTTTCGTGTTATCAATGAGTAGAAAACAAGCTAAAAATAGAAGTGTTCTTTGCCGATTCCTATTCTGCCTGGCAACGTAGAAGTACCAAAAACGCCAATTCTCTATTGCGTGGATTTTATCCAAAAAAACAAATTTGAACCTTGGTTCACACCAACAATTGAATCAAGCACTACTTCTTATTAGTTTAGAAAACTGCCCATGAAGCGTTTCAGGAGGAACTGTCGTACTTAAATTGACAAGCTGTAAAATAAAAAAGAGTCCTTCAATCGGACTCTTTTAACGCTCAGAACAGTTCTTTATTTCTTTAAAAATCGAATCAAACTTCTAATAGCAAAAAATAACGCTATAACCAGAACTATAGAACCAACAACCCATATAGGATTAATGACTGTATGATTAACTTGTCCATACACCATTTTTATCACTCCTAGTTCATTTAAGGATTAATAGTGAAAGAGCCACCACTGTAATAAATCGTACCCCTTGGGTAAGTATTAGAATATACAACAGCTGCGCTATACTTTTCAGATCCATTTATTTTACATAATTTTACTTTATTACAAGAAAATATTATAAATATATTTTAATATATTTAATTTGATAAATTAAATATTAAAACGTTACTTTTTTATATTTTTAACAAAAAACCTTATTTTTGGTTCTTAATGTTAACTCATCGTATGGTGGAGATTTTGCGCTTCGGCGGGTGTAATTCCTGATTCAAGTCGAGCAACTTAACCATATTTTTTCTATGTTCGGCTTGCCGAAAGCTAAAAAAACAAGCTGTGGAGAAGAATTTCTCCACAGCCTTTTTTCTTAGTCAACGAAATATCAATTAACCAACAAAAAGCTGTTCCAAAATATCTTCGAAACAGCTCCCCGCATATATCTACTCGTTATATCTTACCGGCTCATTCCGAATAATAAATAAGTGAATCGGTAAGAAAACTGAAAACGTGATTGTATGAATAATTGTAAACAATATAGAATTCGTTCCGTACCTGTCTAAAATTGCGTAGATGAGATAAATAGATAGAACAATGGATACAGCTGTTGCTATTAAATATAGAATTGGTACGAAGTTAAAGATGAAACATGCGACATATATGCCGAATACTTTCCATCCTGCTTCTTCTTTCAAGAAATCTGGTAATTTATCTTTCGCTAAATCACCCCAGATCTTACTATTTATAAAAGGAATAAACGCAAGAACACCATCAGTTGCACCATCATTTTTCGCCATCGTATAAAGTGCAAAAGCCGTTAACAAATACGCAATAATTGCCCAAATCAATATAACAAGAATAAACGCAAAACTAAGAGCAAAGAAACCTGCTAGTACGCCTTGATCTTCCATCTTATCCTCTCCTCTCTACTCTCAACATATTTCATTACATAGCAAGTTATGTTTTAAAATTTAACCAAACTCTCTGTATAATGGTATGAGAAAGGTAATAAGAAAGGAGAAAGAAACAGTAAACAAAAACATAGACATATATAGTAAAAAGTAATTATGAAACAATATAAACCAAAAGAATTTTCAGAAATGCTTAACATTGCAAAAGTGGGACAATCAAGGTGTTTTAACTGCTTACCGAAACCCAAAAGGAAGATTATACTGTACAGAAGAACAGTATAAGGAATATATGGGTATTCAAGAAGAAAATAAAGTAGGCAAAGTAGTTATTTACACAAGAGTATCAAATCCAGGTCAGAAAGATGATTTAGAAAATCAGGTTGAGTTTTTAAAAACATTCGCAAATGCACGAGGGATGATTGTAGATGAAGTTATCAAAGATATTGGTAGCGGATTAAACTACAAAAGAAAACAGTGGATTAACCTGATTGACAGTTGTATGGAAAGCAATATTTCGACTATCATCATTGCACACAAAGATAGATTTGTACGTTTTGGATATGATTGGTTTGAAAAGTTTCTTCGTAAAATGGGAGTGAAAATTATGATTGTTAACAATGAAAAACTATCTCCTCAAGAAGAACTTGTTCAGGATTTAATATCTATCATTCATGTATTTAGCTGTAGAATATATGGGTTGAGAAAATACAAAAAGAAAATGTCGGAGGATGGAGACTTATGAAAAGAGCATATTTAATAGAAATCAAACCGACAACTGAACAAGTTAGTAAAATCCGTCAAACTATTGGGGTGTGTCGATATGTATATAACCTGTATATTTCTAAAAATAAAGAGGCATATGAGTCGGAGGGGAAATTTCTTAGTGGCTATGACTTTTCCAAATGGCTAAACAAAATTCATACAAAAGAGTGTGATCAGTGGATTAAAGAAGTGTCGAGCAAAGCGGTAAAACAAGCGATTATGAATGGAGATAAAGCTTTTAAGCGATTTTTTAAAGGTTTATCTCAGTTTCCACGATATAAAAAAAAGAGGAAGCAAGATGTGAAGTGCTACTTTCCGAAAAACAACAAAACAGATTGGACAGTAGAAAGACATAGAGTAAAAATCCCCACAATTGGTTGGACAAGGTTAAAAGAATATGGGTATATCCCTAAAAATGCAACTGTAAAGAGTGGCACAGTATATCAAAGAGCAGGAAGATATTTTGTATCTGTACTTTGCGAATTGGAAGAAATGGCAACAAAGTTAGTACTCACTAGGGATTGATTTAGGAGTGAAGGATTTTGCTACACGTAGCGATGGTATCGTTCATGAAAACATCAACAAAACAATAAAAGTAAAAAAGATAGAAAAACGGTGAAAACGTGAACAACGCTCTTTAGCACGTAAATTTGAAAATCTAAAAAAGAGAGGTGAAAAATCTGTTACTAATAAAAGAGTGAATATAGATAAAAATGTTCTTAGAGTGCAAAAGTTGCATGCTCGATTAGCGAATATTCGAATAGAGTATGTAAAGTCTATTGTAACGAATGTGGTGAAAACCAATCCAACGTTTATTACAGTGGAAGATTTGAATGTGAAAGGTATGATGAAGAATAAACATCTATCTAAAGCTGTAGCGCAACAATGTTTTTATGCTTTTAAAACATGGTTATCAACGAAATGTAGGGAATATGGAATTGAACTACGGCAAGCGGACAGATTCTATCCATCTTCTAAAATATGTTCATGTTGCGGTCAAAAAAAGTCGGATTTAAAGCTGTCTGACCGAGTATATACATGTGATTGTGGAAATGTAATGGATAGAGATTTAAATGCATCTATCAACCTTTTACAAGCAAAAAAATATACAATACTAACGTAAATAGATTGTATATATGTACGGTGGGCTACATCGGAATTTACGCCTGTGGAGTGTTATAGCAAACTGTAGTAGCGAGTGATTAGCGAGACAGGACACGTAGAAACAGGAATACTCTAAGAATATACATTTGTCTATATTTTTAGTAGCAGAACGGACTTATGCATCCATTTGTACAAGCATTACAAGAGCATTTCACAGCTCATAAAAACCTTGAAAAAGCGGAACCGATGGCACGTTATATGAAAAATCACTTCCCATTTCTCGGTATTCAAACACCTGAAAGAAGACAACTATTGAAAGACGTCATCCAAATACATACTCTCCCAGATCAAAAAGATTTCCAAGTTATCGTACGTGAGCTTTGGGATTTACCCGAACGTGAATTTCAAGCGGCCGCACTCGATATTATGCAAAAATATAAAAAGCATATAAACGAAACGCATATTCCGTTTTTAGAAGAACTCATTGTAACAAAATCCTGGTGGGATTCTGTTGATAGTATCGTCCCTACATTTTTAGGTGGTATCTTTTTAAAACATCCGGAATTAATTTCTGCCTATATTCCAAAATGGATTGCATCAGATAACATATGGTTACAACGCGCCGCTATTTTATTCCAGCTAAAATATAAACAAAAGATGGATGAAGAACTTCTTTTCTGGATTATTGGACAACTACATTCTTCAAAAGAATTTTTCATTCAAAAAGCGATTGGCTGGGTCCTTCGCGAATATGCAAAAACGAAGCCTGATGTCGTTTGGGAATACGTGCAAAATAACGAGCTTGCTCCGCTTAGTAAACGTGAAGCAATTAAGCACATTAAACAAAATTACGGAATAAATCACGAAGAAATAGGCGAGACTCTATCATAGATAGACACGTTCCTCTATTGAGATTTAAAAAAGAACGTGTTAGAATATGTTCATTATTATTAATATAAGTAGCGATGACGGACTTATAAGTACTTGCACAAAAAGCGATTCAGGGATAGTGAAAGCCTGAAGCCGCAAGGAAACGGCAGTCCCGAGCAATACGTGATAAAGTGGATGCACCTGTTGTGTATCAACTAGGGTGGAACCGCGGGCAAACGCTCGTCCCTAGGCAATTAAGCCTTGGGATGAGCGTTTTTTTATGTTTTCAAAGCATATACTGCTCGTTTCACCAGTACGAGAGCACGTCATCGCCAATACGTTAACTTTCAAAAGGAGGATTTTATTATGTATTCAATGGAACAAGTTGTAAACTTAGCGAAACATCGCGGTTTTGTTTTCCCTGGTTCTGAAATTTACGGTGGTCTTGCAAACACTTGGGATTACGGTCCACTTGGAATCGAATTAAAAAATAACGTTAAAAAAGCTTGGTGGAAAAAATTCATTCAAGAATCTCCATACAACGTTGGTTTAGACGCAGCTATTTTAATGAACCCAAAAACTTGGATCGCTTCTGGTCACGTTGGTAACTTCAACGATCCAATGATCGATTGTAAAAAATGTAAAGCGCGTCACCGTGCTGACAAATTAATTGAAGATGCATTAGATGCAAAAGGCATCGAAATGGTTGTTGATGGTCTTACTTTCGACCAAATGGCTGACTTAATGAAAGAGCATGAAGTAAAATGTCCTGATTGTGGTAGTGAAGAATTCACTGAAATCCGTCAGTTCAACTTAATGTTCAAAACTTTCCAAGGTGTTACAGAGTCTAGCACAAACGAAATCTTCCTTCGTCCTGAAACAGCACAAGGTATTTTCGTAAACTTCAAAAACGTACAACGCTCTATGCGTAAAAAACTTCCATTTGGTATTGGCCAAATCGGTAAGAGCTTCCGTAACGAAATCACGCCTGGTAACTTCACATTCCGTACACGTGAATTCGAACAAATGGAACTTGAATTCTTCTGTAAACCTGGTGAAGATTTAGAGTGGTTCGCATTCTGGCGTGAAACTTGTAAGAACTGGTTACTTTCACTTGGTATGACTGAAGAAAGCATGCGTCTTCGTGACCACGGTGAAGAAGAGTTATCTCACTACAGTAACGCAACAACTGATATTGAATTCCGATTCCCATTCGGTTGGGGCGAACTATGGGGCGTAGCATCTCGTACAGACTTCGATTTAAAACGTCACATGGAACACTCTAACGAAGACTTTAACTATATCGATCCACAAACGAATGAGCGTTACGTACCGTACTGCATCGAGCCATCTTTAGGTGCTGACCGCGTAACATTAGCATTCTTATGTGATGCATATGAAGAAGAGCAATTAGAAAACGATTCTCGTACAGTTCTTCGTTTCCACCCTGCTTTAGCACCATACAAAGCAGCTATCTTACCATTATCTAAAAAGCTATCTGAAGGTGCTACTGAAGTATTCGCAGAATTAGCTAAAGACTTCATGGTAGACTTCGACGAAACTGGTTCTATCGGTAAACGTTACCGTCGTCAAGACGAAATCGGTACACCATTCTGTATCACTTATGACTTCGACTCAGTTGAAGACAAAGCTGTTACAGTACGTGACCGTGACACAATGGAACAAGTTCGTATGCCAATTAGCGAACTAAAAGGTTTCTTAGAGAAGAAAATCCAGTTCTAATGATAAGAAAAAGAGGCAGCTCATGAGAGCGCCTCTTTTTTACTTTTCACGTTTTTCTTTAATTGCTACTGTACATCGTGATATACATAGTAAATCATCATTTTCATCGATGATACGCACATCCCAAACCATCGTTGAATGTCCTCTATGTATCGGTGTCCCAATCGCTGTTACAATTCCATCTTTCTTTGAGCGAATGTGATTTGCATTAATTTCTAGACCGAAACAAATACATTTCTCTTGATCAATTAAATTGTATGAACCAACGCTTGCTACTGTTTCTGCTAATGCAACAGAAGCACCACCATGTAAAAATCCAAACGGCTGATGCGTACGCTCATCTACAGGCATCGTAGCAACTACCTTATCCTCTGTCATCTCTAACAACTCGATTCCAAGTGAATCCATTAAAGTTTTTGCCATCTCGTTTCCCCCTTCTCTTACTTTAATTAAATGTATAATTTTACCTGTTTATTTTCAAACTACTTATAACACTTATATAAGGAGGTTTCACCTAAATGAAACAGAAATTTTGTATATTACTGCTTATGTTCTCCTTGCTGACTATTGTACCAAATTGTGCACTAGCAGCCAAAGCATCCAACCTGACAATCGATGTTCAGACTGTGACGCAAAAAGGTAAGAAACCTTATATAGAATATCAAATTAACAGACCTTCTTTTCACAATTTTTCCGATTCTAAATTTCAAAATAAGCTCAATTTCTATTACAAGAAATCTACTGACAAATTTAAAGCCCAATTAGAAAAAGACGCAAAAAAATATTATAAAGAAACAGAAGGATCTAGTACACCATTTCACCCGTATGTGGCGAATGTTGATTATAAAGTCTCCTTAAATAAACCACCTTTTCTTAGTCTATATGTGAATTACTATCAATATACAGGTGGAGCACACGGTCTTTATACGTGGAAGGCAAACACATTTGATTTAAACGAAAAAAGGCTACTACACTTAGACGATTTATTTCAAAAAGCAGATACATATAAAGAAGTCATCCGTGCTGAAATTGTAAGGCAAATTAAACAAAATGAAAGCATTTATTTTCCTGATGCAACTGAAAAGGTCATGAGCACGAAAAAGTTCCACTTCTTTTTAGAACCAGACAATCTCGTCATTTATTTCCCTTTATATGAGATTGCTCCTTATTCAAGCGGAATTCCGCAATTTCGTATTCCGTATACGTTGCTAAGAGATTATTTGAAGCCTTCTTATCAAAATATTTTGATTGACAACAAGTAAATATTTTCGCTACGATAATGTTAACCTAAAAACAACAGGAGGTTAACATTATGAGAAGATTTCATGTTTTAGATTTAGCATTAGCTGCCATGTTCGTTGCTCTTATGGCCATTGGTGCAAATATTGTATCTTGGGCACCATTCCTGCAAGTAGCGGGCATCCCATTATCTATGCAACCATTTTTCGCAATTTTAGCAGGGCTTCTTCTTGGAAGTAGACTTGGCGCATTATCAATGACTGTGTATATGCTCGTTGGCTTAGCTGGTGCACCAATCTTCGCTAACTTCAAAGCTGGATTTGGAGCACTTTTAGATCCTACTGGTGGTTTTATTATTGCATTTATTATCGTTGCTTACGTATCCGGAAAACTAGTAGAACAAAAAGAACGACCAACATTCAGTACATTTGCAATTGCCTCTTTCACAGGAATCATTTTAACTTATATTATCGGTACTACTTATATGTACGGGGCAGTCAATTTCTTTATGGGTGGTAATATGAGTTATAAAGCTGCTTGGATGATTATGATGTGGTTTGCAGTAAAAGATATTGCATTTACAATTATCGGTGCTATTATCGCACCTCGCATATACTATGCTGTACGCCGTTCTGCTTATCGAAACAGTCACTTCGTTTCATAAGTTGTTTTTTTGATATTTGCATGAGATACCGTTTCCCTTGATTATTATTCCCCTTCCCTAATCGGGTTTTTATTACGTACTAAAGAGGCTATCCTTCTATTGGAAGATAGCCTCTTTTTTCATATGGTTAGCACTTTCTATTCTCCATATATATTTGATTTTTAGATACAAATAAATTATGCTTGAAAAAGAATTAAACTAAAGTAAGGATTTGATTATAGATGGGGAGAGAATCCTCTCAAGAACATACAAAAAGATTTCTCATAGTAACACTATTTTTTACGCTTGGGACAGCTTTAGGAAAGCTACTTGGCTTTGCAAAAGAAATCACACTTGGAGCTTATTTCGGTACAAACCATGCCGTTGATGCATACGTTGTAGCTTTAAATATACCAACTATTGTTTTTACTGGTATCACAGGGGCCTTCGCCTTTTCTTTCATTCCTATCTTTATGGAGTTAAAGGGAAAAGATTCCCTTAAAGCATATCGATTTATGAATAACTTTTTAAACATTGTTCTACTTATTTTTTTCATTCCGCTTTTGCTCATTGAACTACAGCCGAACTTATTTATTTCAATATTTGCAAATGGGCTCCCAGAGCAAACAGCTTTATTATCAGCTTACCTATTACAAATCATTTTCCCAACTGTATTCTGTACATTCATGATTGATATTTTTAATGCTTATTTGAACAGTTTACATAAATTTCGCATTACAAGCATGCAATGGGTTGTATTAAATGGTATTACCCTTATTATATTTGTTTCCCTTGTTAATTGGATTGGAATTTACGCACTCGCATTAGGCGTTATTATCGGAAACATTGTACAAAATACACTTGTTTATTTTGCTTCTAAGCGCGAGGGGTATCGCTATCGATTTGTAATCGATTGGAAAGACCCTTCTTTAAAAACGATGATTAAGTTGAGTATTCCTGCTTTCATTACAAGTATGTCTATTCAAATTAATCTACTTGTGGATCGTACACTAGTATCTGGATTAGAAGAAGGATCTATTGCAGCCCTTAATTATTCCCAAAAATTATACTTCATTCCTCTTGGATTAATCGCTGCTCCAGTCTTAACAGTTATGTATCCTAAATTTGTCGGTTATGTAACTGACTCAAAATGGAAAGATTTCGTAAATTTAATGGAAACGAATATAAAAGTATTATTATATTTATTTATTCCCGTTTTTATTTATTTTACCTTTTTTACAGAACAAATTGTCAAAGTTGTTTATAACTATGGTGAATTCGGGAAAGATTCTATTATGATGACAGCAACTGCATTGCAATTTTATGCGCTAGCCGCTCTCATGCAACCTTTAAAAGATTTACTTGATCGTTTACTATTTTCTTTAAAATTGAATCGATATATTATGTACGCATCAATTTTTTCCATGATTATAAATGTTATATTATGTATTATACTCGTTAACAAAATGGGCTTAGCTGGTGCAGCTCTATCTACGTCAATAGCATCGGCTAGTACAGTAATCATACTATTGTGGATGTTCCAAAAATTCATGAAAGAGAAAGAAGCAGTAAACTTGTACTACGGTGGCTTTTTATTCAAATGCATTGTGGCATCCTTTATCAGCTTGTTTACTTCCAAGCTGATGCTTCATTTTACACATGATACAAAGTTGCTTATTTTATTAGCAATAGCGATTGGCGCCATCGTTTACTTATTAGTCACTTACATGTTAAAGATTAAAGAACTACAACAATTGCTATCGCTATTTTTAGGTAAAAGGAATGATATAAATGAATAAAATTATGTACCTTTTGAATTATGTTGGGGATGGTGGATCAGAAAAATACGTCCTAGATTTAATTCAATCTATGGATCCAGAATGTTGTATTCTTGTATATTCTACTCCTGGTCCTTTCTTACATAGGTTTGAAGCATTAAATATACCCATATATCAAATAGAAATGAAACACCCTTTTGATATAAAAACTGCATGGAAACTAAAAGAAATAATTGCAAAAGAGCAAGTAGATATTGTTCACGCACAATTTTTACGTGAAAATTATATTGCAATTTTAGCAAAGTTATTAGGGGCATCCATCCGTGTCATTTGGACATACCATGTGGATGTCCCCATGTCACTTCCTTTAAAATGGTGCAATAATATATTCACTCGTTATAATGACACCATCATTTGTATTTCACAGTTTATGAAACAGCAACTCCTTCAAAAAGGAGTTCGAAAAGATAAATTAAAAATAATTTATAATGGCTTAGAGGATCCTTATTTAAACAATTTACCCTCTGTTCATAAACCGATGAAAATCGCTGTAATTGGAAGGTTAAGCGAAGAAAAAGGACAACCATTTTTAGTACACGGCTTACAAAAACTAAAAACAAAATTCCCTTCTTTACAATGGCACTGTAACATTATTGGAGATGGTCCATTAAAAACTCAATTAGAAGACTTAGTGACTTCTTTACAATTAAATGATTCCGTTTCTTTATTAGGTTTTCGAGATGACATTATTAAAGAATATAGTGCACACGATATCATCGTAATTCCTTCTAAAAATGAGGGGCTATCCTACGTAGCAATTG
Source organism: Bacillus cereus group sp. BfR-BA-01309 (assembly GCF_022664315.1). Lineage (NCBI taxonomy): Bacteria > Bacillati > Bacillota > Bacilli > Caryophanales > Bacillaceae > Bacillus > Bacillus cereus group sp. BfR-BA-01309. The sequence goes on along the minus strand of NZ_JAKUHE010000015.1, from coordinate 79,746 downwards.
AAGCGATTGCTATGAAAAAGCCTGTGATTGCGACAAATATTGGCGGATTACCAGAAGTTATTGTTCCAAATCAATCTGGTATTTCTATACCATATGGAGATGTCGAACAATTGGCAACTGCACTAGCGACATTATTACAAGATGAAAAGCTCTACTATTCTTTAGCAGAGTGCGGACGCGAATATTATTTACAACATTTCACCTTCTCTAAAATGATAGAAGAGGTGAAACATATTTACCGCATACCATCATCATGTTAAAGGGGCTTAATATATTATGATTCAGCTAAATCGATTTCACTATATTACTTTAAGTATTTTCCTTATTATAGTAGGATTAATATTTTCAGCAACTTATACCGGGCTATTCATTTCCGCACTGTTAGCAATAACTGCTTTTCGAGATGAAAAACTCGGTTTAGCTTATTTACTATTATTTATTCCAATGCGCCCCTTTTTATCTGCTTACAATGCAGGGTTTAAATTTATTGGGATTTTCATTATTCTCGCTCTATTATGCAAAATCATTTTTCAATATCGAAATACAGTTTCAAAACTTTTTACATTTCATTACTTTGAAATCGCATATTTCCTATTTTGCTTATTCGGAGCGATTGTAGGATTAATTAACAATGTATCTTTAGTAGCAATAATCATGCAGTTACATACCCTTTTACTATACTATTTTGTATTCTATATCGTCTCTCGATTGTCGTTCACCCGAGATGATTTCATATTTTTTGCAAAAGTAACTTTTGTGGCTGCAATTATCATTTCTATTCAAGGTTTAATTGAAAAAATTTCTCTTCGTAGTATGTTACTACCAGAGGTATGGAAAAATCTTGATCTAGCTCCTACTAATAAAATTCGTATATATGGTATGGCTGGTGGCCCAAATGAACTTGCACTTTATTTAACGATTGCATTTCTTACTTCTTTATATTTATTAAAAAATGCTTCCATACGAATGAAGTACACACTCTATGTAGGACTAACAATTATCGCGACAACTTTATGGTTAACCTATTCACGCGGAGCATTTTTAACGTTAATAACCTTTGGAGTACTTTATATCATTATCCATCTTAATATACCGTATTGGAAAGCATTAATCCCTATACTAACCATCTCATTTATATGCGCTACTGGAATCTCTCTCATGACAAACTATTTAGAAGGAGATTCTCTAGGTGCAAAACGCTTTTCAGAAGCACTCTCAGAGGACACATTAGAATTAAGTAAGCAAGATGGTCGAATATATTATGTACAGAAAGCATTAGAAATCTTCCGTGATAAACCAATTACCGGCTATGGTTTCGGTACATTTGGTGACGCAGCTACTCAAACATACTCGTCACCAATTTATAAATCGTACAATATTACATGGAATTTTTATTCTGACAACCAATACATCCAAATTCTAGCAGAAACAGGACTTATTGGAGTCATTTTATGTTCGATATTTGCATATGGAATTTTAAGTACTTTCTGGAAACTAAGAAGAAATTCAATATTTAGTCCCATTCTCTTATGTTTAGTTGCTGGTGCTATTATAGGAAGTGCCTTTTATAACATATTAGAGAATGCCGTCTTCATGATGTATTTCTTCCTCATTACGGGATGTATATATAATAAAAAGGACTACTGAAATAATCAGTAGTCCTTTTTATTATATTTTTTTCTGTTTCCTTGATACAATAAAAGCGCCTAGTAATGTGATAACAAAAGTAATAAACGAAACAACTGCTCCCATTACAAATCCTGGGGAAGTATACTTTAATTCGATTGTATGCGTTCCTTTTTCTAAATCTAATCCAAGGAATGCATCATTTAATTTAAGTAACTTAGCTTCTTTACCATCAACTGTTGCCTTCCAGCCTTTATCATATGGAATAGATAGGAATAAATAGTTATCTTCCTTCACATCAATTTTTCCTGATACCGTGCGACTTGTGTAATTCTTTACATCAAATGACTGTTGTTTCAGTACATTTATTCGCTTATCAAATGCTTCTACATCAAGTCCATAAAATAGTTGTTGTTCAATCTCTATAGAATAACGATTTACCTGAACTTCAACTTCTACCTTTTCATTTTCAAAATAACCTAAATCTAGAATACCATTGTTCCAATAGTAACGAGGATATTCTGTGAATTTTTTACCAAGTGATTTTCCATTCACATATACTTTCGTAACATCCGTTGGTTCTACACGTAATTTTGTATATAATTGTTGCTTACCTTTTACGTCAAATGTATATTTAATGCTCGCCTTTTGCCCTTCTTGATTTTTCATCAATGTAATAGGCTTTTGCTTTGTCTGGGCAATTTTTTTCTTTTCAATAGCAAATTCTTCTTTTGTTTTTTCACTCTCTACAACTGATAAATTATTATATTCTACAGAAGACGGTTCCAACGATGCATAATAATTTGTTTGTTTCCCATTTAGAGTTCCGATAAATTCATTTTGCTTCTCAAAGGAATTTATATAGTTGATTCTTTGTACTTTCAACTTATCTTTTCCTTTAACATCAAATTCATCTTTATTTACCATGTATCCGAACGAAAGCGCATTTTTATTCTCATATACATAATTGCTTCCAACATGATCGATTTCAGACCAGCCGTATTTATTTAAAGGTTGATCAGAAACCATATATTTTACACCAAACAAAGCATCTGTCGAGAGAATCCCTTTACCATTTTGTAAAATTAATGCCTCTAGATACCCATAACCTAAATCTTGCATGTATAAATTCAAGTGACCATTTGCCACAGAATTAAAGTGTGTTAAGCCCTTATATCCAAAACGTAGCGCATCATTCCATGTAACACTTCTTGTCGTTTCCATGCGATAAAGCCCCTTGTCCTGTTCGGCTACTTTCTGAATGGTCTCTTCATATTTTGGATACGGCGAAGCATATTCTTGACGATTAATATATCCGTATTCATACCCCATTAACTTAACCATGTATACTGTATTAGCTGCTACATCTAGCCCCACTATAGCGAATAAAGCCAAAGAGATAATCGCTTTATTTTTTCGCAAGCGAACTTTTCCAAATAACAATAATGCATACATAATGATTAAAAAGGCATTAATTACAATCTTATTTGACTGCATATAACTTGGTGCAACTTTTCCTAATAATAGCAGCATAAATATATTAAACAATACAACCTTTTTTAAAGCTGGTATTAATTCTTCTTCGAATACCATAAACGTTCGAACTGCTACATAAATGAGTACAAAGGAGAATGTAAATGAATAACGATACGGGAAATTCGTTGGTGGCTCAAAACCATGCCAAGCGATATTTAAAAACGGAATTTCAAAAGAAAGGATTAGGAATAACAGTACGCTTCCATATACAATCTTTTCTTTCAATGAAATTCTTTTTGTAATAAAGAATAATGGAATGAGTAATACAGTTAAAACACCTGCATAAACGTTTGGCATTCCATTTACTGTCGTATCAATTACGCCATTAAAGAATCGTGCATAAAAATCAAACGGATCAAAATTAAATGCTGTAGAGAATGGAATCTTAGTACGCTCAACAAAGTTGCTCTTTAAATCCATGTATGTTGGTAGCGTAATAAATGCAGACATTCCACCTGCCAACCCTGTTCCAAGACAGAACCATACGAACCTTTGCATTAATAATTTTATATTTCGAATATCGTAAAGCACACAATAACGTGCTACAAAGTAGATAAATGTAAAAATCCCTACCATAAAGGAAATATAAAAATTCGTAATAAATGTAAGTGCTAAACTAAATGTGAATAACACCCATTTTTTTTCTGTAACTAGCTTTTCAATACCTAACATAATAAGGGGTAGTAAATAAATGGCATCTAACCACATTACACAGAAAGAATATACTGTTACAAATGACATTAAGGCATAAAAAGTTGAGAATAGCGTAATAGCAATTTCACGACGCTTCATCATATTGCTTAAATAATATGTCATTGTAAAACCAGCTAATCCTGTTTTTAATAAAGTCATTAACATAATCGCTTCTGGAATATGCGAACGATCAAACAGGAGAATGAGTAGTGAAAAAGGGCTAGCTAAATAATAAGCAAATACTCCAATGAAGTTTAATCCCATTCCACCTTCCCAGCTATAAAATATACTTTTCCCATTTTTAAACACATCATATAAATACGTGTAAAACTGCACATATTGTGTGTGTAAGTCAGTTACAAGGATTGATTTTGCTCCAAACGGTGCAACACCCAGTAAAATAAAAACTACACCATAAATAGAAAAAGGAAGTAAAAAAGCAAAAGTATATAAAAACTTCTTTTTCTTAAATAAATCTAACAGAGCTTGCATTATACTCCTCCATATCATTCTTCATTAATCATTTATTACCAAATTTTATGTATAAAAAACAATAGCCGGCATATAGCCAAGCCATTGTTTTTATGCGTTTTGACCGTTTTCTATATCGGTCTTCTTTTTAAAAATAATATATTTACTCGCAAAATAATTTACGACCACAACAATAACGTTTGCAATAATTTTTGCTACTAAATCATTCATACCTAGCCATTCAATTAAAACAATCATAGATGCGATATCAATGAAATAAGATACAATACGGAATCCCATAAAGTAGACAAACTCTTTTACTACGTGAGCAAAACTTGTTTGTTGACTGTTAAATACATACTTCTTATTTGTAATATACGCAAACAGTACCGATACAATCCAAGCAATTGTTGTTGCTATTTTGTAATCCATTCCAACTAACGTTGCACAAATAAAATACGTCACAATGTTGATTAACGTCGTTAAACCACCGAAAAGTAAATAGTTAAAGAATTCTTTCGCTTTATTATTCACGCTTCTAATCCCCTAGTGATTTGATTTTACTTTACGATCTTCTACGCTGTATAATTTCGCCATTTTTTGATCGCCATCGATATTCATTACTTTATCATCATTATATTCATCTACAAAATATAGCGGACGTTGTTTTGTTTCATTGAAGATACGTCCTAAATATTCCCCAATAATACCGATAGAAATTAACTGTACACCACCGATGAATAGAATAGCTGTCATCATGGATGGATATCCACTTACTGACTCACCATACATTAGCGTCTTAATAATAATCCAAATCATATAGATAAAAGCTAAGAATGAAACAGTAAATCCCATGAAAGATGCAAGGCGCAATGGCGCTGTTGTAAAGGATGTAATTCCTTCAATAGCAAGATCCATTAGTTTGAAATAGTTCCACTTTGTTTCACCTGCAGCACGAGGATCACGATCGAATAAAATTTCTTTCTTATTATAACCAATCCAGCTAAACATCCCTTTTGTATAACGCTGCGTTTCACGAATTTTCTTTAATGCCTCAACACAACGACGGTCTAGTAAACGAAAATCACCTGTATTTTCTTGGATCGGAATTCTTGTTGTTTTCTTTAGCAAGCTGTAAAATTTACCAGCCGTCCATTTCTTCGCCCATGATTCACCAGAACGAGAGCGTCGTTTTGCATAAATATCATCATACCCTTGTTCCCAGTACTTAATCATTTCAGGGATTAATTCTGGTGGATCTTGTAAATCGGCATCAATGATAATTACTGCATCTCCAATTGCATGATCAAGACCTGCAATCATGGCTGTTTCTTTGCCAAAATTTCGCGATAAGTCTACATACGAAATTCGCTTATCATTCGCTCTAAATTCCTTAATAATATCTAATGTACGATCTTTACTTCCGTCGTTAACAAACAAAATTTCAAAGTTATAATTTGGAATGCCTTGAAATACCCCCGTTAAACGACTATATAATTGATCTAATACCTCTTCTTCATTATACGCCGGTACCAATATAGTAATAGTCTTCAAAAAAGGCGCTCCTTTCTTTTTCAAGCCTGCTCATAAAGAACATCTTATAAGCACAGATTAGACATAGTAAACTGGATGTTTATCTTAGAATACCTCTTTCTCCAATTCACTATGTCTAACCTCACATATTTATAAATAAGTTAATTTTTCACAGTATTTTTTTGTTCATTTACAATTTCTTCCATGATCGCTAATAAATCATCTTTTAACTCTTCATGTTGTAAAGCCATTTCGATTGTTGTTTGAATAAAGCCTAGCTTCTCTCCAACATCATAACGCTTTCCTTCAAAATCGTATGCAAACACACGCTGAATTTCGTTTAGCTTTTGGATTGCATCTGTTAATTGAATTTCGCCGCCAGCACCAATATGCTGTTCTTCTAAGAAGCGGAATATTTCTGGTGTTAACACATAGCGTCCCATAATTGCTAAGTTTGAAGGTGCTTCACCTGGAGCTGGTTTTTCAACAAATTGCTTCACTTGATAACGGCGTCCCTCTTTTTCTAATGGGTCAATAATACCATAGCGATGCGTTTCATTTTCTTGAACAGTTTGCACACCAATTACAGATGAAAGTGTATGCTCATACTCATCGATAAGCTGTTTTAAACAAGGTTTTTCAGCTTGTACAATATCATCACCAAGAAGAACAGCAAATGGCTCATCGCCAATGAACTTACGAGCACACCATACTGCATGTCCTAAACCTTGTGGTTCTTTTTGACGAATATAGTGAATATCTACCATTTTCGAAGATGCTTGTACTTTTTCAAGTAACTCATATTTTTTCTTCTCTAGTAAGTTTTGCTCTAATTCAAATGCATTATCGAAATGATCTTCAATCGCACGTTTTCCTTTTCCTGTAACGATAATGATATCTTCAATACCAGCCGCTACAGCTTCTTCAACGATATATTGGATTGTTGGTTTATCAACAATTGGTAACATTTCTTTAGGCTGTGCCTTTGTAGCTGGTAAAAAACGTGTTCCAAGACCAGCTGCTGGAATAATAGCTTTTCTTACTTTTTTCATGCTTATAACCTCTTTCTTGGCTTATATTTGCATTCATTTAAACAGGACTTATTTTGTTATTTTTCCCTGCTAAACCATATTTATTGGCTACATTTATTTTACCCTTATCTTATATAAAAAGTTTTCCGCAATATATATGTCTATTAATCTCTTTTTTACACTAAGACTTTTACATGTTAATTTCCCCTTAGTTGTAAAAAACACTCCGTACAAATTCTACATGATTGTCTCTTTATTCGTCAAGGCTACTTCATAACATCTATTTTACATTTGATACTTTATACCTGTTATTATTAGTCACCATTTGACAAACAATTATAAAACTAACTTCCACTATTAATAAAAAAAGCCATTGATATTTATCATACTAACGGCTTTTTTCATTTATTTATTTATTATTCAATAGTTACTTTTTGTTTTTTATAGTTCATTGTTTCAAGCTTTTTTTTCATATTTTCATTTTCATGCTGGTAAATTGCAACAATTTGTGTCAATTCTTTAATCCGAATAGAAGACCTTGATACAACTACAGTCAAAAAGAATAATACACATGTAACAAATATAAATCCTACGAAGAACAATGCGTTAATTGGTGTAGCAACACCTAAAGCACTTGAAATACCATCAATGGCCTTAGGGAAAATACCGATAATCAAAATACCAATCAATACGCCATACCATGTTAACACATATTTCAACTCTAGTTTTTCTTTACGAACCAAGTTCGTAAAAATAACCAACCCCACTATCACACCTAATATAATTAATATTTGAAGGCGAATTGTCACGAAACATTCTCCTTTCTTTTAGGTTTCAATCGATCAATCGAAATCGCAAGTGTTACCTTAATCATGTAATAAATTGCTTTATAATTTACAATAGATGATGTGCCACCCATTCTTTCTCGCATAAGCACAGGCACTTCTTTTACTTGATAATTATTTCTGAGTACAGCCACAATACTTTCAGGTTCTGGATAATCTTTCGGGTAGTACTCACAAAACTCATTAATAATTTTGTTATTTACCATCCTAAATCCAGAAGTTGCATCAGTAATTCTTTTTCCCGATACAATTCTTATTAATTTTTCAAAGAAACGAATTCCAAGTCTTCTTGTAAATGAAGATTGGAATCCTTCTTTGTTAATGAAACGTGAACCAATAACCATATCCGCTCCTGTCTCCTCCATTTCCTGAAGAAGAGCACCTAAGTATGCCGCGTCATGTTGTCCATCACCATCAAATTGCACCGCAACATCATATCCCTGACGCTGAGCATATTTATAACCAGTTTGCATTCCTCCGCCAATTCCTAAGTTGATTGGTAAGCTTACATAATTAAAATTATTATCTTTACATATTTGCTCTGTATCATCTTTTGAACAGTCATTAATGATAACATAGTCAAAATCCGGAGCATTTTTTTCTATATCCTCTACAACATGTATTAAATTTGTTGATTCATTGTAAGCAGGAATAATGATGAGCTTTTTTTTAGACAAATGAAATTCCTCTCCTTGTGTTTTGAATTAAAATATCTTCACAAACCAAAATACAAACGCATATGTCAAAAATAAGGTTGCCGCCTTACTTGCAAATATATCTATATTTGGTTTCTCAACCTTAATTTTAAAATGCTGCTGAATTAATAATAATATAAGTGGAATAATCGGAATAAAGTATCGCCCTTGAATTCCAACAACATATGGAAAACCTACTGTTGTCCACGTCATATATATACTTAACATAACAAGTAGAATTACACTAATACTGCAAAATCTTAATCCCCATTTCTTCATCCAATCTAACTTAGGGATTCCTTCTTTTTGATCCATTATTGCAATTAGAACAAATACAATCGGATATAAATATAGAATACCTTTTAGTGGTGTAGATAAGAAACCAAAAGTATTATACATCTCAAACCACTCATCTAATCCATGATCAAAAGAACGAATAAATACTTTAAGTGCTTCAAGAGGATGATTCAACATATAAGAAATTTGACCTGTCGCGGATACATTTCCACTGTTTAAACCATCGCCTACATATTTCATCACAAATATGTTCCAGCCCGCAACAAGTAATCCTGCGGCCCCTGTTATACCAATATTAAATAACCAATAGTTCTTTTTCATTCCGTATTTTGATACCCTTGTACACAACATTAGTAATAAAAGTGGCCAATACGTAAATTTACAAAGCGTCATTACAATCCCCGATACTGCCATTGCAACAAACTCTGACTTTTTAAAATCTTCATTGAACCACAAACGCATTACCAATGCAATGAATATAAAGCTAGAACCCATTAATACTGCATCAGCAGATAAACTTGCTGCATGGAACATAATAATTGGTGCTAACATAAAGAACATAAATGTCCGTCTCATTATAGGCATTTTATAAAGCGCATATGCAGACATCATAACAAATGCTAATAGATTTACTAAACGTCCCAATATATTTGCCGTCCAAATATTTGTATCAGCTATCATGGCAAGTTTAATTCCTATCGCTTGTGGTATGTACGGAATGACTGTATATACCGCGGTCGTAGCTTGGGATTCAAATAATTGTTGATTTTTCATGTCAGGTCGAATACTAAATTGTTTTACATAATCAACTACATCCGGATTTATTTTTTCATTTCTTGGCACAGGATGTAAATAAGTATCTAAGATTTTTTGTGAAACAAAATATCCTACATTTCCCTCATGCTTTGGTGTAATAAAGTTCCCTTGGGCAACATCTTGGCTTTTTAAGAAGTGAACCCACTCATCCGAAGTTTGATGAATAGGTGTATAGACAGCAAAAAAGCTTCCAAAAATCGTTGCAATTAAAACATACTCAACAACAATTTTTTTCCCTGCCCAAACTAATAATAGTGCCACTAGTCCTGATAATACTAAGAGCACTCCCAACTTCCAATAAGGTAAAGATGATAAATGATAATCAACAGCAACTACTTTATTTTCTTTCATCTCACCATTGACATCTATCATTTTATCTTCTATAGGAAAAGCTGTAGTAATATAAATCCCTTTATTTTCATCAAATTTAATGTTTTCTATTACTATTTTTAAATCTGTTGATTTTTTTTGAATGTTTTTCGAAAGCGGTATATATAGTTCCCCATCTTCTTTAAACATATCTGAAGTAAGATTAATGTTCTCAGTTTCACCTTTAGTAATTAACTTCAATTCTCCAGAGAAATGAGCTTGCTTTACTTCAGAATTAAAATGTAACGATATAGCTGCTATATTTTTATGACTATTAGATAACTGTTGTGTAATCTTATCTTGTTGCTTTAGCTGGAATCCTTCTTTAGTATTTTTGAAATTGCCACCTTCAGACCTCAAGAGGCTAGATTTAGAACTAGCATACAATAACAATACTGCAAATATGATTAAAAAGCTAATTAACCATTTTGTTCCTTTTTTCATGGACATCTTTAAAACTCCCTATATTTATTGAATGCAAAAAATTGTAATCCCTACAATAATTATAGCATTCCCTATTACTTTTCTTTTGGTAATTTTCTCTCCAAGGAAATACCAACTGAATATTAAAATAAAAATATAACTAAGTGATTCAATAACAGGCGCTTGTTTTAATGGAACACCTTTCAAGGCAATTACGTTTAATCCGGCGTTAATTACAAATAAAGAATATCCTACAATTACGTAGCGATTTACATATTCTTTCCACTTTGTATCATAATTCGATAATGTTGCCTTCTTTAATAAAATTTGCGAATAGTTTGCTAAAACAACTCCAAAAATGTAAAGCAACACAAATTTATTCATCTTTTACCACCACGACAATCCCTATAATAATAATGACTGCACCTACCAAGTTATTCCATTTTATTGTGTCACCGAAGAAAACAACTGACCATAATAGTCCCCATAAAATAATGACTCCCCGATGCGAGTACGCTTTAGATATTTCAAATGGTTTAATAACTTGCTGCCAAATTATTGCGTATCCAAATAAAAGAATTACAAGAATCATGTAGGCAATAAAAAAAGAAATTGATCCAACTGAAAAGTTTGCCGCCCATTTCATATACACCATTATGATAGAGTATAAAAAAAAGGCAACATGTAAAAATATATAATGCTTCATTGTTGCTTTCATACACTCAACTCTCTTTTTTTTAAATTAATAGTTATATCATCACTTTTTCACAAATTGCCATTTTAAATTTATATACACACGAAACAAATTTTAACATAATTGATCCAAAATTTCATTCTGAACTTAATTAAATGCATTTACCGTTTGTGTCCAATTTGTGACAACGAAAAAAACAAATTTTGATAAAAATTCGATCAAGAAACATTTATTCCAAGTTTCCCCAAAAAAAGCATGAGCACCTAATGCTCATGCTTTTTATATATTATTGAACTCGATTCATAATATCATTCTTTATACTTTCAAGCTTTTCTTCACTATGTTGTAGTGTACTTCCCTGCACCCCAAAATAAAATTTAATTTTAGGTTCTGTCCCAGACGGACGTAAGCAGAACCAAGAACCATCCTCAAGGTAATACTTTAACACATTTGATTGTGGCAAATGTATTTCCTCTGTTCCATCCCCTATAATTTTCGTTCTCAAGCTTGCTTTATAATCTTCAGCAATTGTAACTTTTAAACCAGCTACTTCTACAGGACAATTTTCACGGAATGTTGTCATCAAGTTTTGAATTTGTTCTGCGCCATCTTTTCCTTTTAAGGTCAATGACACAAGCCCCTCACGGAAATAACCATGTTTTTCAAACACTTCAAGCAATCCATCATACAATGTCTTTCCTTGCGCCTTATAATATGCAGCAACCTCACATGCGAATAAAACAGATTGAACAGCATCTTTATCACGACAGAATGGCTTAATTAAATAACCATAACTTTCCTCATAACCAAATTGGAAATTATACTGTCCACTTTCTTCATATTGCTTAATTTTTTCTCCAATAAATTTAAATCCAGTTAATGTATCAATCGTATCAAGTCCATAAGAATTTGCCACCGTACGTCCTAATTCTGAGGTAACGATAGTCTTTAAGACAACTCCATTCTCTGGCAAGATTCCTTTTTCTTTCTTTTGAGATAACATGTAATCTAGCATTAAAGCACCTGTTTGATTTCCTGTTAACACTTGATATTCTCCATCATGATTACAAACAGCCACACCAAGACGATCAGCGTCTGGATCTGTTGCAATTAGAACATCTGCTTTAATCTCTGTACCATAACGAATTGCTAACTCAAAAGCTGCATGTTCTTCTGGGTTTGGTGATTTTACTGTAGAAAAATTAGGATCTGGTTGTTCTTGTTCTTTTACAATCGTTACATTTTTAAAACCTACTGCTTCTAATCCACGACGAACAGGGAGATTTGCAGTACCATGAAGTGGTGTGAAAACAATCTTTAATTCTTCCCCTTGGCTTTCTACCAAGCCTTTATTAATAATAATTGTTTTTAATTGTTCCAAGTATGCATCATCTACATCTTGTCCAATAATTTGTAACAAACCATTTTGCTTCAGCTGTTCAACATTAGCAACTTCTACTAATAATTCATCACTTACACCATCCACATAAGAAATTAATTCATCTGCTTCTTTTGGCGGTAATTGTCCTCCATCTTCTCCATATACTTTATATCCATTATATTCTGGCGGGTTATGACTCGCAGTAAGAACGATTCCACTATATGTATGTAAATAACGCACTGCAAATGAAAGCTCCGGTGTTGGGCGTAAGCTTTCAAACACGTATGTTTTAATACCATGTGCACCAAGTGTTGCAGCTACTTCCATTGCAAACTCTGGAGATTTATGACGAGAATCATACGCAACAACAACACCACGTGCTTTTGCTTCCTCTCCTTGTTTCTCAATAAATTGAGCTAAACCTTCTGTCGCCTTACGTACTGTATATACGTTCAAACGGTTTGTTCCAGCACCAAGTTCACCACGCATACCGCCTGTACCAAATTCTAAATTTTTGTAGAAACTGTCTTCAATTTTCTTTACATCTTGTTTCATTTTCTCTAACTCTTGTTTTAACTCTATATCCAAACTAGCAAATGTATTCCAGCGTTCATATTCTTTTTTCCATTCCATTTTAAATTCTCTCCTCTCAATCAAACACAATTTAATTATATGGTGAAAATGATATTTTCCTCAATACTATATTTAATACTCACAAAAACTTTTACATTAAATGTATAAAACAGCACCCCTTATGAATACTTTTTGTATAAATTGAAAAGCTATACATAAATAAATATATTCTCGAATAAGGTGAGGTACAATGCAAGAATGGGCGCTTAAACCAGAAATACAACAACATATCCAAGAGATTATCAAAGATATTTCCCTTGCACTTCAAGATATGCAAAACACATTAGAGAACAATGATAAATGCCTTTTATGTAAAGTCGAAGATATACACAAATTACTATTACAAATTCAATCAACAACCGCTTCTTACTATCTCAAAACATATTTATCACCATATACAGATTGCTATATCCAACTATTAACTGCAATCAGACAATTATCTCAAAAACGCCATGGAGCTCTTATTATTATAGAAAGAGAAAAATCATTAGAAGCATATATCCAATCTGGTATAGAAATTCAGGCTCATTTAACAGTTCCATTACTAGAATCTATTTTTTACCCTGGAAACTCACTTCATGACGGTGCTGTTCTTGTAAATAATAACCATATTATATCAGCAGCAAATATACTACCCTTATCGCAACAAGCTTTGACATCCAATCGAAAGTTAGGAACACGTCACCGCGCAGCAATTGGACTCTCTGAAGTCAGTGATGCACTTATTTTTGTTGTATCTGAGGAAACTGGTATAACGTCATTTGCCTTAGATGGAACCTTATATACATTTTCATTATGAAACATATAATACACTTATATTTCCTCGCATAGCAGGAATTTTCTTTCTGCTAATTGAAGTGTATGGGAACAGGGAGGCGATATGCTAGCCATGAAGAACATATTACAGCAATTTATTACAATACTCTTCGTATGCTTCACTTTTACAGGTTGCATCGATACAAATAATTCGAAAGACATTTCCTATCAAAATCAAGAAACAGAAAAAGGCATAAAAAAGGCAGTTTGGAATCAACTATCCAATCAAGAAAAGCAATATATTATCGGTGATTGGGAAAATGCAACAATGATCAAAACAATATTGCATAAACATAATAGCCGTCAATTTAATGAAGAATATGAAGGGAGAAGTGTCTACCTCGTGCATTTCCCATCTGATACGTCCTATCCCAAAAACGTTGAAGTGTACGTCGATATCGATACAAATAAAATTGTCGGATATAATCAATAAACTATTAAAAAATGACCTTCGAACGAATCTACGATTCATTTGGAGGTCATTTTCTTTGGATCAAACTACAGGATAAATGTTTAAAACAAAATAATAATTTATATGGAAAATCTTCATAAAAATATTCAGTTATCAAAAACTTACTTCTCATAGTAATAACAATGCAATTATCTTCTTTGCTATTATTTCATTTATGATTGCTTATAAGTTGTAACAACCATTCACCTTTATCTTTTTGCTTATTCTCCACCACTAAACCTTTCAACAAACGTTGCAAGTGTACGTACCATTGCACCTGTTGCTCCAGCTGGCCCTAAATCATGCGCTCCTGATGTTTCAGATGTTCCAGCGATGTCTAAGTGTACCCATGGTGTATCTTCAGCAAATTCACCTAGGAATGTCCCTGCCATAACCGCATGTCCTTCACGTCCTGGTGAGTTATTTAAATCAGCAAACTTACTGTTTCTCACGCGTTCTTTATCACGATCAAAAATCGGTAATTGCCAAATTGATTCATCTGTTTCCATAGATGCCTCTAGTACTTGCTCAAACAACTCTTCATTGTTTGTCATTGCGCCCGTCGTATGATTTCCAAGCGCAACAATTACACCACCTGTTAATGTCGCAACATCAATTAGATAGTTTGCACCTAGTTTTTTCGCATACGTAATACCATCAGCTAACGCTAGACGACCTTCTGCATCTGTATTTAATACTTCAATTGTTTTTCCGCTCATAGACGTGATTACATCGTCTGGCTTAAATGCTGTACCACTTACAACGTTATCAGTTGATGGAATAACAGCGATCACATTTTGCTCCGGGCGAAGTTCACCGATAATTTCCATCGCACCTAATACAGCAGCGCCACCGCCCATATCACCTTTCATACCGACCATGCCTTCACGTGGTTTTAATGAATAACCACCTGTATCGTATGTGATTCCTTTTCCAACGAATCCAATAACATCTGTCCACTCTTCTTTTCCTTTATAAATAAGAGCGATCATTTTTGGTGGTTCAGTAGATCCTTGGTTTACTGCAAGTAACGCACCCATACCAAGGTCTTCCATCTCTTCTTTCTCAAGAACTTTATAATCCATATCATACTTTTCCGCTAACTCAACAGCATACTCAGCAAGCTTTGTTGCTGTTAATACGTTTGGCGGCATATTTACAAGTGTACGAGCTGAATTTGTTGCATGTCCATGTACGTAGCCAACTGTTAATGCAGCTTCAATTTCGTGTGCATCTTCTGCTGTAATAGCCGTGAACTTCTCTAACTCCACACGTTCCTTTTGATCTGATTTATACGTTTGTAACTCATATGTACCAAGACCTTGTACTTCTGCTGTAATGTGAGCTACATCAATCGCATCTAATTTCTCTGTTACGAAAGAATCAAGCAAGATTGCTGCATCTTGTACTTTTGCTGCTTGTAGCGTTTTAAACGCCTTACCAAGAGCCGCACGTAACGTTTCTGTCGTATACGATTCTTTCTTTCCTAAACCAACGAAATAATAACGTTTCACATTTGTTTTCCCTAAACTATGTACTTTCGAAATAGCTTTCTTCTTCGTAGAAAGTTCTTTCTCTTCTAATAAAACTTGTAATTGTCCTTCAAACGCTTTGTCCAGTTCTTGTACAAAACTATTCGTTTTCTCTTCTTCAAATAAGGCAACAATTACCGCTTCATGGCTTGCTAATTCTTTTTGTACTTGAAACATGTTCAGACCCCCTAAATTTCTCTACTCTACCTTTATTATAACTTTATTTTCGATAAAATGCGACAATTCTAACTTCTACTATTACCTCTATTATGAAATAAAAAAAGTCTAGCGCAATTACCACTAGACTATCTTTGTTTTAAATATTGACCGCGAAACACTTGCATCGTTTCGTCTTGATTTAACATCGTTAACTCTTCCTCTGAAAACTTACCATCTCCAACTTTCACTACATACACATTTACTTTTTTCTTACCCCATTGGCTATAAACATCTTTCACCGTATCATAGTACAAATCAAGACGGTTTCCTTTTATAGCACCGCCCTTATCAGCTACTACACCATACCCATAACCTGGTACGAATAAAATCGTTCCAATTGGGAATACGCGTAAGTCCGCTGCGATTGTGGAATATAAATCCCTTTTCACCTTAACACCTGAATATGTAATACCATACTCCGGATGTCCCGGCCTCTTACCAGTTGACTCAATTCCTGACGTATAACCTGTTGCAGTCATTTCAATTGAACGATATTTAGACCAGTCTTTCGCCTGCTCTAAAGCATTTATCACTTCTTTACTCGGAGCAACATTTCTCTTAATTTCTGCTGCATGTACTTCTTTTGCACTCGTTCCCTCATACTTCTTTACAATCTCTAATAAAGAAACTCCTGTGAAAGCATTCCATGTTACGCATAATGCGGATACAAGTAAACAAGTCATCATAATGCGAATACAATATCGTTTTAACATTTTTATATTCCACACTCCTTCATCGTTAATCATTCCCTATACAATGAAGGAATATGCAAAAAAAATAATCTCCAAATGAATTGGAGATTAAAACATTTGATATCCACTTTTCCGGAGTTTCTTAATTACGATTCCTGCTAATACAGCACCTACTAATCCAGTAGATAAAATAAACATATCTGCTTGTCCTAAATGCGATACACTTTTCCCAAATGAAGAAAATGTTTCTTTTGGCTTTGAAAAATAATCCCACACACTCGCCTTATTAATAATAAGCATACAAACAATTGGATACACAATAACCATTACCCATGTAGCTCGCAAAATCATGTTGAGTAAAAATCCAATTCCAAAAAACAAAATAAAAAATAACATCATTGAAATAAGTAGTACCGGTATACTCACTCTTTCTCCCTCTCCTTCGTATGCGCCGTAAATACGTGATAGGCGGTATAACCAAATTGCTCCCCTGGATTTAATGTTTTGTCCATTTCAAGATGTAGTTCTGATTTTCTTTCTAACAAATATTTAATAAGTACAGACGTATTCGGATCGTCCGCAATCGTATCTGGATGTAGAAATGCTACTTCAGACAATTCTTTCTCCTGTACAATAATGTTTTCTCCTTCAGGCTCCAAAAGGAAAATAATCATATTATCACTAATCTCATTTCGAATCACGCCCGATCGAACACCAATGATTCCCTTCACATGAGCGACAATGCCTGTCTCTTCTAACACTTCACGTTTCACAGCTTCATCAACCGTCTCACCTTCATTTACAAAACCAGCCGGCAAAGACCATTTCCCCTTTAATCCACTGTACTTCTTCTTAACGAAGAGCCACCTGCCATCTTTTGTAGCTACTAGGCCACCGACAGCTAACCACACTTTCCCTCGTTTCTCCATGATGTAATACCCTCCTCTACCAGAACGGACAGAATATTCTTTCTTTTTTTATATATTATACTATATTTTTAAAATGAAAAAAGCAGAAACAGCTCTTAGCCGTTTCTGCTTTTTCTACTATATATTAAAAGAACTTTAATTTACCTTTTTTAAGAACTAATAAAGGTCCACCTAATAAGAATAGGTAACGGTTATCGATTACTTTCTTCATGAAAGAAGCTTTCCAACCTGTTAACTTTTTGCCCATAACAACGCCCATTGCATCGTCATGACCTAAAGAACATACAGATCCTTTATTATCAAATGCGAATTTCTTCATTTCGCCCTTGCCACGAACTAATACAGTTAAGTTGTGTGCAATGTTGTAACCTTGTTGAATTGCGATTTGTGCTGTTGGTGGGTATGGGCGGTTAATTTCTTCGTTAATGATTAACGCTGCGTCACCAACCATGAATACCTCTTCGTATCCTGGAGCGTGCATGTACTCATCAACTTTTACACGTCCGCGCATTGCTTCAAAGCCAGACTCTTCTACAATACCATTACCACGAACACCTGCAGCCCAAACTACTGTTTCAGACTTAATTAATTCAGTATCATCGCCATTTGCAACGATAATACCTTCTTCAGTTGCTTCTTTAATTGCTGTACCGATGCGGAATTCTACGCCTTTTTTCTCAAGTTGTTTTACAGCGTATTCTACTAATGCTGGATCGAAACCTGGAAGTGCTGTTGGAGCAGCTTCTACACAGATAATACGTGCTTTTTCACGTGGTACATTGTACTCTTTGCAAAGTTCAGGAACACGGTTCGCAAGCTCACCTACGTATTCGATACCAGTAAATCCAGCACCACCAACAACGATTGTTACTAGCTCATCGCGTTGTTCAGTTGCATATTTAGCGAAACTAGCTTCCATATGCTCACGAATTTCACGAGTTGCATTAATGTTAGCGATTGAGAATGCATGCTCTTTTAATCCTGTAATTCCGAATGTTTCTGATTCGAAACCAAGACCGATTACTAAGTAGTCATACTCTAACTCGCCGTCTTTTAAGATAATGCGTTTTTCAGCAGCTTTAATTTCTACTACTGTGTCTTGTACAAAGTTCACTTTATTTGTATCAATAACGTCTTGAATATCTAGACAGATTTTTTCATCTTGTAATGTACCAGCTGCGCTCTCGTGTAACCAAGTCGCTTGGTAGTGATAGCTGTTGTTGTTTACTAACGTAATTTCAGCTTCATTTACAGATAATGCTTTTTGCAGACGAACAGTCGTAATCATCCCGCCATAACCTGCACCTAAAACTACGATTTTTGGAGTCTTCACCAAATCACAACCCTTTTCTTTATATAATAGTAATGAAAAATAATACCAAGTACTAAAAACTCTATTTGTCAAGAATGTGGAATTTATCACATTCTATATCATAACAAAACGCAGTCAAAAAATCGTACGAATTTTGTCATAGAAATTTAACATAATACTTCCCTATATTAGTCGGTTTTATTCCAGAATTCAAGCGTCTGGCGAATTATCAATATTTTAAAATAACATAGCGTTTTCAAGGGTTTTTCAGCCTTTTTTTCATGTATTTTCCTTTCACCATATTTTATACAATTTAAAAAGCATCTATGCGAAAACTTACACACAATTCAGTCGTTTTCAGAAGTATTATGAACTCAAATATGCTATCATTTATTTGAAAGTGGCATCATTTGCAGGATTTTCGTGTACATATGAACAATATATGAAATCAATATCAAAATTCCATCTATAGGGGGAATGAAAGTGGCAGAAAATCAAAAAGTTTACGACATAACAATCATTGGTGGTGGTCCAACAGGACTATTCACAGCATTTTATGGCGGTATGAGACAAGCAAGTGTAAAAATCATTGAAAGCTTACCTCAACTTGGAGGACAATTATCCGCACTCTACCCTGAAAAATACATTTATGATGTAGCTGGATTCCCGAAAGTGCGCGCACAAGAATTAGTTGATAACTTAAAAGAGCAAATGAAGAAATTTGACCCAACTGTTTGTTTAGAAGAAGCTGTTGATACGCTTGAGAAACAAGCTGACGGTATATTTAAACTTGTTACGAATAAGCAAACTCACTATTCTAAATCAGTTATTATTACTGCTGGCAATGGTGCTTTTCAACCACGCCGCTTAGAATTAGAAGGGACAGCAAAGTACGAAAAGAAAAACTTACATTATTTTGTTGATGATATGAATAAATTTGCTGGTAAGCGCGTCGTAGTATTTGGCGGCGGCGACTCAGCTGTTGATTGGACAATGATGTTAGAGCCAATCGCTGACAAAGTTACAATCGTTCATCGCCGTGATAAATTCCGTGCGCATGAACATAGCGTAGAAAGTTTAATGAATTCTCGCGCAGAAGTAAGCACACCGTATGTTCCAGTTGAGCTCATTGGTGATGACAAAATTGAACAAGTCGTTCTTCAACACGTAAAAACGGAAGAAAAAATTATCATCGATGTTGATGATGTAATCGTAAACTACGGCTTCGTTTCCTCTCTTGGCCCAATTAAAAACTGGGGCTTAGATATACAAAAAAACAGCATTCTCGTGAACTCAAAAATGGAAACAAATATTCCTGGCATTTACGCCGCTGGTGACATTTGTACATATGAAGGAAAAGTAAAACTCATTGCTTGCGGCTTCGGTGAAGCACCAACAGCAGTAAATAATGCAAAAGCTTACTTCGATCCAAACGCAAAACTTCAACCAATGCACAGCTCTAGTATGTTTTAATATAGAAATGAAAAGAACTCCTTTTACGTGAAGGAGTTCTTTTCTTATTGTGCTACCGTATCCTTCCAAAATATGTTACAATAAACAAGAACAAACGTTCTATTTAATAAGGGGGATATTTTAAGATGAAAGAACCTATTATCGTAAGAAAAGAAGCTTTCCAAGCAATCGGCGTTTCAATTACAACGACAAATGAAATAGAGGCATCTACTGAAGGAAAAATTCCCGGGCTTTGGAACCAATACTTCCAAGAACAAATCATGTCTCACATCCCAAATCAACAAACGAAAGAAACATTCGCTTTTTACTCAAATTACGAATCCGATGAAACTGGTACATATCAATTTACGATCGGCATGCCCGTTTCTTCATTAGAAGACGTTCCTGAAAATATGACAACTTTAATAATACCTGCCGCTACATATGCGGTATTTACAACGAGAAAAGGACCAGTTGCTGAAGTCGTTTGCGAGGCTTGGGAATATATTTGGAAATGGTCAAAAGAAAACAAACGTGCTTTTACAACAGACTTTGAGCTTTATGATGAAAGAGCGTTAGATCCAACCAACGTACAATTAGATATTTATATTGCATTAGCCTAAACGACAAAAAAGAAGATACCATTTGGTATCTTCTTTTTTGTCGTTAAATAGCCACTGTGCAAATTCCACATTATTGTCTACAATGAGAAAGTGCAGTATAGAAATATTAGAAACTGTATAAAGTGAAACTATACTCAGTAGTGGGGGGGCATCCCCCCACTACTGAGTATTAGTTGAACCAATCGGACGTTTACGGGCAGTTGGTCTCCCACCTAACTTCTTTGCTCGAGCCAAATTTTGAGCTGGGAGTTTTACTGCCCGTTAACGCGGGATAAATTGATTGTTAACAAGTTTTTTAGTTTAAATTTGTCACATAGAAAGGAAGCAATATGGAGGAACTACAACAAAATAAATCTGCTTTAGAAGGAAGCGGAAAACCGTTATTAAAAAATACGAATTTCCTTTTTCTTTGGGCAGCTACACTCTTTTCAAGTTTTGCTTTAGCCTTTTTTACTTTTTCACAAACGTGGTACATAGCAAAAACATTAAACCTTGAGGCTTCACTTGGTGTTGTTTTCGTAGCTCTTAGTGTTCCAAGGCTTATCTTTATGATTATCGGCGGCGCTGTAGCTGATAAATTCCCGAAAAAAAACATTATGTTTTATTCTAATATTATTCGTGCTATTCTTGTCGCGACCATCCTTACATGGTTCATCGTAGGTGATGTAACACTATATACATTTGCTTTATTCGCTTTATTCTTTGGGCTTGCTGATGCTTTTTTCTGGTCAGCTGATGGATCTATCTTGCCTGAACTTGTAGAAAAAAGCCGTTTAACACAAGCAAACTCACTTACACAAATGACAAACCAAGCATCGGTCATCTTAGGTCCTGTACTTGGCGGCATTCTTATCAAATTTACGAACTATGAAACGATTTTTTCGATCACGATTTTATTACTGATCGTCGCAGCCATACTCGTTCAAAAAATACAATTTACGATGCCAGAGCAGCAAAATACAGACAAAGGCATGTTCACTTCTATTAAAGAAGGAATCTTATATGTAAAGGCATCACCATTCCTTTCAACTTTCCTTCTTTGTAGCGCCTTTTTAAACTTATTTTTAATTGGTCCGATGCAAGTCGGTTTCCCGCTTTTCGTTAAAAATGTTCTGCACGGTGATTCGCTTCAGTTTAGTTACTTAGAAGCATCTGTAGGTGGCGGAATGGCAATAGGTGCTGTCATTGTCGGTTTAAAAAATATTAATCGCAGACGCGGTATATTTTGCATTATCATGATGCTACTGTCTGGTGTCTTCTTCTTATCCATCAACTTTAGCACCGTACTTTGGCAAGCATTATTAGCTGGTATGTTTTACGGTATTACAATCGCAATGGCTATCGTTCCGCTTATGGCGATGATTCAATCGACAGTAAAAGAAGAAATGATGGGACGCGTAATGAGTTTACTTATGCTATCATCAATGGGCTTTATCCCGCTTTCTTATGCATTCACATCAATCGCACTTGCAATAGGAATTCCAATCGTAACCGTTATGAAAAGCGGTGCAATCGCCGTTATCGTCTTCGTACTATTTGTAGCGATTCGTGTTCCAGTTGTAAGAAAGTTTGATTAACGACTTGGAGTCATGTGTTATACGCATGGCTCTTTTTTAAACGGATCAAATAACGGTATCCCCTTACTTCTTCTCACAGCTGCTCCCCATTCTAGTCCAACCTCTAAAAATAGATCCCGCACTGTACTATATAAAAGCGCCTTAACATTTTTACGGATTTCCCCGTATTTATACGCTCTCACAACACTCTTTACTCGCCAATGGTAGTATCCGTCTTATTTAATTGGAATCGATAGTACTTCAAAACTTGCTTTTGATATGTATTAAACTCTTCTTTACTTCGAAATTCACTGTGTGGTTTCATTAAATTATATAAGCTTCCCATTTTTATCACCTCATTTATAGGTAAGAGTCAGGAAGCAAAATTGGCGTGATATTTTAATTTTTTTTGGAGGTGACAATATGATCGTAGTAAGTGCTTGTTTAGGTGGTATCGCTTGCCGGTATGATGGAAATGACAATCTCGTTTCAAAAATAGAGGAGCTACTGCAACAAGAAGATACAGTCCTCATTTGTCCTGAAGTATTAGGAGGATTGCCAACGCCTCGTCCATCAGCTGAAATTATTGGCGGGAATGGCGATGACGTTTTGGATGGAAAAGCAAAAGTAATGACAAAAGACGGGGAAGATGTCACAGAAGCTTTCGTGAGCGGTGCTTATAAAGCTCTAGAACAAATTAAAGACTTACATCCAGAATATATTATTTTAAAAGAACGCAGTCCATCTTGTGGTAGTTCTACGATTTACACTGGAGAATTTAACGGGAATAAACAAACTGGTTACGGGGTAACAACTGCTTTATTCAAAAGACATGGATTGAAAGTCATTTCAGAAGAGGATTTTGAGAATATAAAAAGGAATTGACACTGTTCGTCAATTCCTTTTTTCTTTCTTATTTTGCACCTAGTTTTTCTTTCACTTTCGCAGGAAGCTCATCTTTCTTTACTTCTTCCCAAGCTGATACACCTTTTTTATCTGAGTGATATACACGTAAGAATGCATCTTTACGTAAGTTTTTTTGTGCAGTAAATTCTAACTCTTTTTCTTTTCCGTCTTTATCAAAACCAGTTAGTTTATATTGGTAATCTTTGTAAGGCTGACCATTATCCGACTTACCATTATACTCTTTTCCATCTACTGTAATTTGAACGTAATACTCATCTTTACCCATACGGTTTAAATCACAGCCCACTAATAGGCTTGCAAATACAACTAAAATACTAAAAAGTGCAATATATCTTTTCATTTCCTTCACCTCATGTGTTTTTCTTATATTGTTATCTTAAAGCCTAAGCTTTAAAGAAGAAATTCAAAAACATGACATGAACATTACACTTTTGTAAGATAATAATTATTTCTTCAGTTTAGAAACCGTCATTCCGTCACCAATTGGAATGAGTACGGATTCTAAACTTGGATGCGTTGCTACTACTTAAAAAGCCTTAAAGGAAATGAATTAATCATCTCCCTTAAGGCTTTTTATCCTCTATCTCTTGCCAATTTTTTATGTACCTATTACCGCCAATAACGTCTTTCACGCCAGTTTCGCCACTTATCACGGATTTTATCACGTAATTCCCTTATACCGTTTATTACACCTTCTATTATGCATTCTATTATAATATCTATCACAAGGTATCTTATAAATCTAAGAATAGGACCTATAACGTACTTCAATATAAATTCAAAAATATCTTCCAGCATATATCCCCCTCTTTCTATCCTTCAATTATAATTCGAAAAAAGAGAACTTTAAAAGAAGCTCAAATAAATAATAATGCCTGAGTTGAACAACTTAAAGCTACTTCAGCAGCTATTTTTTTGTACCAACTGGCAGTTTCGTCTTCAACATATGAAAAGGGATTCCTAAATGATGAATTGAATATATATTTATTGTTCTCTAACTTTTAAGCGAAAGTTTTTTACATACGTTTCATTCTGTCCTAATTTAAAGTTTTCGAGAGGTGAAATAATATGAACCCTATTTTATTAGATGTTCCGTTACAAATAGAAACAGACAGACTCATTCTTCGAGCACCACTTCAAGCTGGCGAAGGGAATATAGTACAACAAGCTATTAAAGATTCCATTAATGAATTAAAGCAATGGTTGCTTTTATTTCAGTCAATTCCTACTGTTGAAGAAACGGAAATTCTCCTGAGAAATGCGCATATAGATTTTTTGAAAAGAGAAAGCTTTCGCTATCTTATCTACCATAAGGAGACGAATGATTTTATTGGAACTGCTAGCCTTCACAGAATTGATTGGAAGGTTTCTAAATCTGAAATTGGATACTGGATTAACACCCAATTTAGTGGAAATGGATATATGATAGAAGTAGTAAATGCGTTAATAAACCTTGGATTTCAGTTATTCAAATTTAGAAGGGTTGAAATACGATGTGAACGTAATAACACGAAAAGTCGTGCGATTCCTGAAAAATTAGGTTTTGAGCTTGAAGGAATATTACGTAATGAAGACCTTACAGCTGACGGCAAACAACTAACTGATACTTGCATCTATGCAAAGATAAAGTGAAACTTTAATCAGTGGGGGTCTTACTGCCCATTAAAGCGGGATAAATTAGATTTTAACATTCGTTATGCAACATATCTTAAGATCGGTTTCTAAATTGGGAATGCGACGTTTTTGCTTTTTACGACAAAAGAAAAGACCTCCTTAACGATTTTATTTCATCGCTAAAAAGGTCTTTCTTTATTTCTGCTAAAAACTTAGCACTCTTCCGGCTTACCAGCATTCGTCGCTGTACGGAAAGATGATCCACATCCGCATGATGCGATTGCGTTTGGATTGTCGATTGTGAATCCGCCGCCAAGCATAGATTGTTTATAATCAATTTTTACTCCTTTAACAATTGGAGCACTTTCTGTATCGATAACAAATTCAACACCGAAAAATTCAAGAACTGTGTCGTCTTCTTTTGGTTCTACTTCAAATCCTAAGCCGTAAGAAAGGCCAGTACATCCGCCGCCATGTACAGCAAGGCGCACGTACTTCTCTCCATCTTCAGCATCTTTTAACATATCTTTAATTTGAAAAGCTGCTTGTTCTGTTACTTCAATCATGAAATACACATCCTTTCTGTTCTCATTCTATTATACATCTTTACGCTTCTATCTTGTACTCATACACTCCGCGGCAAATTACTTCCGCTGGTCCTTTCATTAACACATTGCCTTCTTCTGTCCATGCAATCATTAAATCGCCACCAGCTAAATGAACTGTAATTTCCTTACCACGTTCCATCTTTCCATTTAAAATAGAGGCTACAACCGCAGCACACGCCCCTGTCCCGCAAGCTTGTGTTACACCAGATCCTCGTTCCCAAACGCGGAAGTTCATCTCTTCCTCATTCAAAATCTCGATGAATTCAACATTTACTCGCTCTGGAAACATTTCATGTGTCTCAAGGACTGGACCAAGTGTTGTAAGAGGTGCTTGTTCTACATCATCCACAAAAATAACTGCATGCGGATTCCCCATTGAAACAGCTGTAAATGCATAACGATGATTATTGTATAAGAAGTTTTCACGAATAAATGGTGTTTCACTTTCACCAAGCATCGGTATTTCTGCACGCGTTAAACGCGGTGCTCCCATATCGATTTTCGCTAACGTAACTTTCCCTTCTTCTACCGTTACTTCCGCCGTTACAATACCAGCTAACGTTTCAATTGTAAAAACTGTTTCTTCCACTAGTTTATGCTCATACGCATATTTCGCTACGCAGCGTAAACCGTTACCGCAACTCTTTCCTTCTGATCCATCATTATTAAACATGCGCATTTTCACCGGAGCTACGTCAGATGGACAAATTAAAATCATTCCATCTGCTCCAATACCAGTATTAATATTTGAAACCTTTTCCGCCACAAGAGCTAAATCTTCTTCCGGAATTTGTTCTTCAAACATATTTACATATATATAACTATTGCCAAGACCATGCATTTTTGTAAAAGAAAATTGGCTCATTTATATTCACTCCAAAAATAATTTGTTATTTCAAGTATAAAATGCATGCTTTTAGAACACAATATGAATGTCCCCCGTTTCTCATATTTGACAACATTTGGCGATGAGCCACTCTTGCACAAATTGTGTAAGAAAAAAGCCCTTTTAAAAGGGCCTTTTTTTATTTATATTCAGTATTATCCTCCCCTGCGAAATAGGATTTTATCTAATAGAAAAAGAAAAAGGTGCTGCCGATTGCAACACCTTAAAACATTGGATTTTCATCCAAATAATCATATACATTATTGACTAGTTCTTCTACTGTAGCACCTTGTACTACTTCACCATTTACAAGTGCAAATGGCCCCTCAAAACAAATGCCACAATATCCTAAACAACCATACTCCATTACATCTAAATTCGGATCTTTTTCTAATTTCTCTAAAGCTGCTTGTGAACCACTTGCAAGGTTACCTACACAAAATTCAATTAATGGTTTAATCAAAATTCTCCCCCCTGTACTACAAAACAAATTACCTTCTGACTTTATCTATAAGAAGAAAACTAAGCTGTCTCTTGTTGTTTTCGTTATACATTCTAAACTATTTAGTTACTTCACTATTTCACTTCAAAGTAGATGGTTTTAGTTTATATAACATGCTACTTGCAATAAAATAGTAACTAAAAAGGCAAAACAGTTTACTTTACTTTTCTTCTTATTGTACAACAGAGTATTCATTCATGCATTGTTATTTGTTCACAAATTCGATATAATTTGATTGAGTAAAGTCAAAATATTTTATTAATATAAAATTGTATGATTAGGGGATATTTCAACAGAAAAGGGGTAATCCATCATGAAACACCTCGTAATACTAGGTGGCGGCTACGGTGGAATGAGAATTCTGCAGCGGCTACTTCCAAGCAACCAACTTCCAGATGATGTACAAGTGACATTAATCGACAAAGTACCATATCATTGCTTCAAAACTGAATATTATGCATTAGTTGCGGGTACTATTTCAGAAACGCATATTCGTATACCGTTTCCTGAGCACCCACGCCTCAATATTCAATACGGCACAATAACAAATATTGATCTCGAAGAAAAAGCTGTTCACCTCGATGGCGGCGAAGCGATCCAATATGATGATTTAATTATCGGTCTTGGCTGTGAAGATAAATATCATAACGTTCCTGGGGCGAAGGAATATACACATAGCCTACAATCGATTGAACAAACACGTAAGACATATGAACAATTAAATAGTCTAGAACCAAACGCAACAGTAGCTGTCGTTGGTGCTGGATTAAGTGGCGTTGAAGTTGCAAGTGAACTTCGCGAAAGCCGTTCTGATTTAAAAATTCACTTATTTGATCGAAAAGATAGGATTCTATTCCCATATCCAGAGAAACTAAGTAGATATGTAGAAGAATGGTTCGTAAAACATAAAGTTACTATTATACGAAACTCTAACATTACAAAAGTAGAACCAAATATTGTGTACAACCATGATGAACCACTTGAATGTGATGCAATCGTCTGGACAGCTGGTATTCAAGCAAATGAAGTTGTTCGAAATCTTCCAGTTGAACAAGATGGTAGCGGACGGGTCGTTTTAACAAAATATCACAATATTCCAAATAACGAGAACGTGTATGTTGTAGGGGATTGCGCAGCACTTCCACACGCACCATCTGCCCAACTTGCTGAAGGTCAAGGAGAACAAATTGTCCAAATATTATTAAAACGTTGGAATAATGAACCACTTCCTGACGAACTACCGGTTATTAAATTAAAAGGTGTTCTCGGTTCTCTTGGAAAGAAGCACGGCTTTGGTTTACTAGCAAACCAACCATTAATGGGACGTGTACCGAGATTATTAAAATCTGGTCTTCTTTGGATGTACAAATATCATAAAGGTTAATACTTTATAAGCTGTCTACTAAGTAGGCAGCCTCTTTTATGAGTTACAATATAATTATCAGACACATCTTTCTCAATATGAATAATGCTTTATTTTTCATTTTTATATTAAAAACTATCGATAAACAGTGTATGCTATTTATAAGTTGTTTTATTTCCTTTAAGACCGAAGTCATTCGGTCTTATTTTTTGTGTTGTAAATACTTTTACAGGAGGCATTCCATTTCACTTATGAACTTAACGAAACTAAACGATCGAATAGAAGCAAAGAAGAAAGAGCTGATTTATCTCGTTGAACAATATGGATTCACTCATGATAAAGTAATTTCTTTCAGCCAAGAATTAGATCGTTTACTTAACTTATTAATAGAACTCAAGACGAAGAAAAAACGTTGCTCTTTATAACCGTTATCCTCTCTTTTTTGATACGATAGTGCTAGAATCAGAAAGGAGCCATTTATGTTTATATTAAAAGACGTTACATATAAAGATATACTACACATTCCTTATTTACAGATTCAAAAAGAAAAAATCACATGTATTATCGGTGAGAGTGGGAGCGGAAAAAGTACATTACTCCGCATGCTAAATGATTTGCAATCACCAACATCTGGTACAATTGAATATAACGGAAAACTAATTTCTGACTATCCACCTATTCAATTACGACGTGATGTAATCATGCTTGGGCAAACGCCACCTATTTTTGATGGAACGATTAAAGACAATCTATTAATGGGACTTCGTCTTTCTGAAAAACCATTTCCAAATGATGATGCACTGCGTAGCGCATTAACGACTGTTAGCTTAGAAAAAAATTTAGAAGACAATGCCGATTCATTATCAGGCGGGGAAAAACAACGACTTGCTTTTGCACGTATCGTACTTATGGATCCACCTGTCTATTTATTAGATGAACCAACATCGGCGCTAGATAGTGATACAGAACGCCGCGTTATGAAACAATTTACTATACTAGCAAAAGAAAAGAAAAAAACAGTTATCTTCATCACACACTCACAACAACTTCCAGAAGAAATTGCAGACGATATTATTGAGATTAGTAAAGCAAACGGTGCAACCAGAAAGGAAGTGCTCTCAGTTGAAGGGCGTTATTGAACTCCAAATTTGGCAACTTGCCGCTGCATATATTTTTATTCTTATATTAATTGGACTTGTAAAATTAAAAGGGATTCCGCGTGAGAAACAAATTGCACTCGCAACATTCCGTATGACGATTCAGCTCGTACTTGTTGCTTATGTCCTTACATACGTATTTGAAAATAGTAATCCATTTTATACAATTGCTCTTATTACTTCTATTACTACCTTTGCAATTTTTAATATTTATAAACGAGTTAACATCCCAATGTCAAAAGACTTAAAACGAGTAGCCGCTCTTTCCATGGTTGCCGGATCAATTGGACCACTTCTACTATTTATCTTTGTTATTATCGGTCACGATCCTTGGTATGCACCGCAATACATCGTTCCGATTACAGGAATGTTAGTTGGGAATGCAATGACAGGTGTTTCTCTCGGAGCAAATACATTCTTAAACAATATGAAATCACAAAGAGGTCAAATTGAAGGAGCACTTATGCTCGGCGCAACACCGAAAGAAGCCGCCGCTCCGCTCATCCGTGACGCTTTTGACTCTGCTATTTTACCAACGATCAATTCTATGGTCGGAATGGGGATTATAAGCCTACCAGGCATGATGACAGGGCAAATCTTATCTGGTGTATCACCATTTACAGCTATTCAATATCAAATTGCTATCATACTCGGTATTTCAGGAAGTACTGCCTTTGCTGTTATTATCTTCTTACAGCTTGGATATAAAACATTCTTTAATAAGCGGTGTCAGTTGAAAGAGATTGACTATAGTGCGCGATAAATTGTCCACTGTTCATGGTAAATGAAATTATATCGACGATTTTTCGAATATATCTATCGTAACTCAAATTATATCAACGATTTTTGAAATATATCGGCGATTCGACAAGGAATATCGACTTACCGACAAAAAATGACAATAAAAAAAAGAGAAGGCTACTCGCCTCCTCTTTTTTTTATTATTTACGCCTTCTTAACGAATTGTGATTTTAACTTCATAGCTCCGAAACCGTCGATTTTGCAATCAATATCGTGATCGCCATCAACTAGACGGATACTCTTTACTTTCGTACCGATCTTCACAACTGAAGAAGTTCCTTTTACTTTTAAATCTTTAATAACAGTAACAGCATCGCCGTCTTGAAGAACGTTTCCGTTCGCATCTTTTACAACTTTCGCACCATCATTATTTTCAGCTTCTGCTTCTTTGCCCCACTCATGAGCACACTCAGGACATACGAAAAGAACGCCATCCTCATACGTATATTCTGAATTACATTTTGGACAATTTGGTAAAGTAGCCATAAATTCATTTCCTCCGTTCATTATTTATACGTAAAAATCAAAATTGATGTTTACATCTCGATAAATAAAATTTGTATAGCATTTCTTTATAGTGCCACAGTCTTACGTTATTGACAAGCCTACCTCAAATTCTCATTTTTTATTGTATTTTACAAAATTTCAATTCGTATGGTGTTTCCAATAAAAAAAGAAGAACCTTCACAAGATTCTTCTTTTCAAAATGAATGAGTTTCCCTCTAGAAAACCCACATATTTTCTTCAACGTAAATTTGATACTCTTCTAACTCTTCTTCACTTAACTTCTTATTATTTTCATATACCTCTTGCCACTCGAAATACTCTTCATCGAAATAAACAGCAAATTTTATTTTCACGTTTTTCTTCTCTGTATAATCATAACCAGTAAATTCTACTACATCATAATCTTTTTCTTTCTTTACAAGCTTCCACGTTGGATTATCCGTCATAATCTCTAGAGTAACACCTTCACCACTTGAACGAACCATATTTTTAATGTTCGGCTCAGTTGATAAAAGGGAAAGTCCAAACATAGCTCCACCAAATACTATCGTCACTATAACTTGTAAACCAATCATGCCAGCAAAACTAGCGCCACCCTTTAATTGTAAGTAATACGCCTTCTCATGATCAGGCATATTTTCTCCCTTATGTAAAATACGAACAGCGTGCTTATAATATAAACGGTTTCCTTGCCATCCAGTAAATATCATCATTCCTAATTGAAAAACTAAACTAATTGATATAAAAATCCCATCGGGAATGTCTATAAAAGGCGGTATAAGTATACTAGGAACCGATAATAACATAAGTATACTAAACAACTTATACATTTTACGATAAGCTAACCAAAAAGGTGGGAAGAAAAAGGCTACCCAATTCCACGTATTCCCTTGCGCTGGATTTTCTACTTTCCCCCACTTAAAGTCATAATACGCCGTATTCTTTTGAACAACTGTATGTAACTGTTGCGGAGAAATTGTTTCTTGTAAAACGGTGTCCTTCACGTACATCATCCTTTTCTTATTTCTACATACGTGTATTTTATAGAAATAAAAAGAAGGATTCTAACAAAAAGTACATATATTTCATAAAAATGAACAGAAATCGACTTTATTCCGACAATTACCCGTTTATTATTCTATTTTACTTTTAAATATATTAGAATACTTATGAATGATACATTTAATACACTGAGTTAATCATTTTATATATTTGATAATAAAATGTTTCACATGAAACTATCCATATTTCGTATTACCTTTCCTCTACACAGTACATGTAAACCCATTTCTACAAAATACGAAAGACGCCCTTTTCAAAAAAAGGCGTCTTTTTACAGTTGAAAATTCAATAATAAATAAAATGCATTATTTAATACATGAATTCCAATTGGAACGAGTAAATTATTTGTTTTCTTATATGCGTAGGCTAAACATACACCCATACCAAAAATATATAAAACACTACCTTCCGTAAGGGGATGACCTAAAGTAAATATATAAGCACTTATAACAGCACTACTAAGTGTAGAAAAGTGCTGAGATAATTTCATAAAAAACATACCTCGGAATACAAGCTCTTCCCAAATCGGTGCAAAAATCGTGAGTACAACTACGTATAAAATGATTTCACTTTTAGTAGGCTCTATTACTATATTAGATTCATCCACACGAAGCCCATGTGGTAAAAATAAATTTAATACCGCAAGATATATAAGCAGTACTACCATCATCATTACTATCGTTACATAATGTTAAAAATTGTTGAGTTGTATTGATTTTAATAAATACACACAGTAATTTCTTGCTGGTGCATATATAAAAGTAATAGTAAGAAATGTTAAAGGCGGAATAAGATGGCCTACATACCATGGATATAAGGAAGAGTCATATATAATGTTTAAAAAACCAATTCCATGTATTACTCCAAAAATAATTATTATCATGCTAATTACTTCGCACATACTCATTACTACATACTTTTCTTCATAAATAGCTAATTCTGTATTCATCCTCTTCCCTCCAGTATAATTAAACCTTTTAAACCATTATATACCAATTTCAACACAAAAACAGACGATACAATCTAATGTATCGTCTGTTTTTTCCCTACCACTTCTCTCTACATGTTTCAATTAAATGCAGTAAGTACTTCCTCGTCATATCTGCTCTTCTCCACCTTGAGAGCATTCGCTTTTCTTTTGGATTCTGCCGTATTCTCGCTACTTCTTTTAATAAAAGCTCCCATTCTTCCCCTGAACGTTCTAACAAGTATTGCAATCCACTATCTTTTGAAACGATTGTTTTATGATCTAGTGTATATAAAATACGGCCCATCGTAACGACAGCTGATTCTACCCACTCTTCTACGAAAAATAAATATGGCTGCTTTGCTTTTTCACTCCAGTATTGTTCTACGTTGTATTTCATTGTATTGACTACATCGTCCCACCTTATTTGAAACGGAAGATCTTCCGCTTCTTTCCCGGTAACTGTAATACCTTGATTTTTCAATGTCCACCATGTGACCGCATTAATATCCCAATGACCTACATTCGCTTTACCATCTGCACAATACGCGTACTCATTCATTTCATCATTGTATTTCCCTAAGTCAGCAAGCGGAATATACATACCATCCATTCTTTTCCCTAACGTACCATCACTAAGTTTCTTATGAAGTTCTACAAGTTGCTGTTTTTCAGCTTCATTCACAGAATCACTTATTACTGTAACAAAATCAACATCGCTCGTTTCTGCATGAAATGCACCGAGTGCGATAGAGCCGTAAATATATACCCCAACTATTTTTTCATCCAAAAAAATTTCTTTTAATTCTACTGTGTACCGCTCCATTAACTGTTGTACTTCCTCTGGTAACGCATGCTTCACTCCATTTTTCACATCTATCCCTCCAATAAAAAAGAGCCTTTGCGAATTCGCAAAGACTTCCTGCTTTATAAATATTTCTCGATTTCTTCGTAAACATCCTTCAAACGAGGATTTCCTTCTCCAACAATTTCTCCATTTACAAGAACGACTGGATAAAATAGATCTTCCTCCACTACGCGCTCTGCGAATGCTTTTTTATCTTCATCTTCTTGCTCTTCTTGAAAATCAATATACTCGAAATTAAATTTATTTTCTTGCCCTTCATATTTACGACCAATCGCCGCTTGTAGCCACTCAAACGTTTCTGTTGAAGATGGCATTCCAACGCAGCTCGCACAAATTACTTTCGTCCCATACACTTGCACATTAACCATTTCTTCTCCCCCACCTCTTGTTTCAACAGCATATTAAGATGTCTTATTACATAAGCACATCATTTTACAAACTTATTCCCTACCCCTATACTGAAAAAACACAATAAAATATTTCGACAATAAAACAAGAAGAGAAAAAATAGATTTTCCCCTCTATCTTGATTATAATAAAACTGATGAAAGGAGTCGATAAAAATGGAAAACCCACATATGGAAGAACAAGTATTAGAAGTATTAGATAAATTACGTCCATTCTTACTTCGCGATGGCGGAGACGTTGAATTAGTAGACATTGAAGAAGGTATCGTAAAATTACGCCTTATGGGTGCTTGCGGAAGCTGCCCAAGTTCTACAATCACACTAAAAGCTGGTATCGAACGCGCATTACTTGAAGAAGTACCAGGCGTTATTGAAGTAGAACAAGTATTTTAATTAAAAGCGGAAGCGGCTCGTTCAAAATGTGAGGAGGATGGAGCTTCTGACATAGAGGTGCATTTTGCCTCGGCGGAAGAAGCGAAGCCACCGAACATTTTAGCCGCTGGAGCTAGATATTAATCTAAAAGCGGAAGCGGCTCGTTCAGAATCTCTTCCTAGAAAGAGACCCAAATGGGTCTCTTTTTTTATTCAAATAGCACCTCTCCTTTAACATCATAAAACAAAATTGGAAATCCTTCTCAAAAAATGAGATAATTAATACTATAGAATCGTTCACACATATACAGAAAAAACATAGGGGGACGACACATGCCAAGAATGGGGAACACTTTTTTAACAATTCAAGAACTAGAAAAGAAAAAAGAGTATTTATTAGATCTTTCATCCGTTATACCAACGTGGAATGCGAGCTACCAATTTTTATTTAAAGAAATCCAGCAAGAATTATTGAGTAAAGTAAATGAAAAAATCGAACAACATCAATTCATTTTAAATATATGTGCAGATCAACAGGTAGGGGCATAATGTATTACATACAATTGTAGTATAAAAAAAGAGACCCCATCCGGTCTCTTTTTTATTTTAAGATAGCCAATCTAATTTTTTAATCCCTAACTTATCAACTGGTAAACGAAGTGAGCCATAAAAGTGCTTCATAAATTGCTCAGAGCGGTTCACATCGTGTAAAATGGCTTCTAAGCGATCTCTATATATGCTTTTTTGTTCTTCATTTCCAGTTTGGTAATATCGTTCGACTGTTTCAAAGTAGTGGAGTGGGAACAGGAGCCTTGCAAATAATAAGCGCCAACCAAATGAGGATAGCGAATAATTTCGTTCATAGTCTGTAACAAATTGAACGATTGTTTGCTCCCAGTCTTTCTTTTTTTCTATCATCATATAGCGGATTAATTCTGCCATATCTCGAGTTGGGTGATCATACACCCAATCGAAAGGAAGTTTGAGGCGCTTCGTTTGATGCCATAATAAGGGTGTAAATCGTTCTTGGCAAATTGTTGCCGCATCAGTCATTTGCGGCGTATCATCCATCTCTGTATCGACAACATACTGGATTGCATTTTCTGCAACTCCTAAGTAATACGGGAAGGATTCAATAAACAATTGATCGAATACGTCTGTAGGGTGATTCATCACTTGTGATTGCCAAAACTTTTCTAATTGATCGAGCCTTTTTTCCCATAACGCTTTCCATTCACCAATGCGACTTAATTGCTCGATTTCTTCTGGAAAGAATGCGCCTCGTTTATGGAATATAGAAAGCTCACTTCCTAATGATGTAGCATGTCGTTCTAACGCACGCATACCTTTTAATAAGCAGTAATTTTGTTCTTCTATCTCGCTTACATAGTAGCCGTGTATAGTCGGAACGAAAGTCGCTACAGTTATATCCCCTTGCTGGTTCATATAGTCACTGAGCTTTTTCATCTCTACAAGTACTTCTTCCTCCATGTCTCCAATTGGAACAAGTACATAAATTTTGTTGCGAATCCAAAAGCTTTTATAGGGGCCAAGGGGGATTAATTCTTTAACATGCATGTGATAATGCTCATAAATATGATGAATCATCGCAGTCGCCACCTATGGTTTTTCTTTATATATATGAGCTTGTGCTCGCCTTTCATTCCTATGCACATGATAAAGCAAAGAAACGTATACAAATACTAAAAAGAAAAAAAGGTGATAAACATGAAAGAATCAAATCAACTACAAGAAAGAGCATTACAACTATTACAAGAGCGCGGTGTAACAATTGACGATATTGCTGAGCTTGTTCATTTTCTTCAAAAAAAATATCATCCAAATTTAGAGATGTCAGAATGCCGTTATAACGTTGAACGCGTATTATCAAAACGTGAAGTACAAAACGCACTGATTACTGGTATCGAACTCGATGTTCTTGCTGAAAAAGGAATGTTAAGTGAGCCGTTACAAGATATCGTAAAACGTGATGAAGGCTTATACGGAATTGATGAAGTGATCGCACTTTCTATCGTTAATGTGTACGGCTCTATCGGTTTCACGAACTTTGGATATATCGATAAATTAAAACCTGGTATTTTAGAATACTTAAATGATAAATCAACTGGAAAGGTGCACACATTCCTTGATGATATCGTTGGCGGAATCGCTGCCGCTGCTTCAAGCCGTTTAGCGCACCGAGCTGATCATTCAGAGTAAAACATGAAAGACCGTCAGTTTCATACTGACGGTCTTTCATATTCCATAATCATAAATTCTCTTCCGCGGCTCAAAAAAATAGGACCTTGCTGAAAACCTATGTTTTTATATAGCGTAATCGCCCTTGTATTAAATGTCGCTACGCTAAGTCGAAATGTCTTCGGTTTATATTCTTTCGCTGCAAAGGCTATCCCAGCTTGAAAAAATATCTCCCCCAACCCTTTCCCCGTTAACGCTGGCTTCATGCCAAGTCCGATATCAATTACATCTTCTCTGCCATATAAATGAGCATCTCTTCCCCCAGGTACTTGTGCATTTTCCCCAAAACAAAAATAGCCGATAAACTCTCCCTTGTCGTCACAACAGCCATAATACGTCCCATCTAATAATTCTTCTATTGCTTCTTCCTCTCCTGAAAAACTATACAAATCATAAGGTTTTTCATACGCCCACGTATTTATCTCATTTGCTTCTTCTACGGTTAACTGATGTATATCCACCCTTCTCTCCCCCTATTATATTTCTACTAACAATATTCGATATTCATCTTATAATTCATCTTTCTCAATATATTTTTTAAATTTATTGTTTCATTTTCATGGAAGATTTTCCTTATTATGTTACGATTAAACAGAATCATTTGAAATAAGGTGGTGACAATTTGAATTACTTTTCTTATCTCTCCTTAGAAGAACGTCAAAAATTTTTCTATAAAGAACCTCTTAGTTTTTCAAAAAGTATAGAGAAAGAGCAATTAGCTTACGCATTAGGGGCTACACTGTATACTCCTGGTACGAAAGAAACGATTGCAGAAGATATAATTAGAAAAAAACATGTGGAAGCTACCTCTATTATTTTTTGTCTAGAAGACTCTATTAGCGATAAGGAAGTAAAATTTGCAGAGCAGAACATCGTCGTTCAAATACAGCAAATCGCCAACTTAGTCAGTGCCAACATACTAAGTCAATCAGACATTCCACTTCTTTTTATTAGAGTTCGACAGCCAAGTCAAATGAAGACAATTGTTACTGAATTAGGTAGTGCCGTTCATTGCTTATGTGGTTTCGTCTTTCCAAAATTCACACCCGTTAATGGAAAGACTTATATCGATCAGCTTGCATATATAAACGAACTATATTCATTAACCCTTTATGGAATGCCGATTTTAGAATCACCAGAAATTATGTATAAAGAAACACGCGTAGAGTCGTTATTACAAATAAAAGATTTACTAGATTCCTATCGTGATTACATCTTAAATGTACGTATTGGCGCCACTGATTTTTCAAGTATATTTGGTATTCGGCGCAATAAATACACACCAATCTATCATATTACCGTTGTTCGTGATTGTATTTCAGACATTATTAATATTTTCTCCAGAGTGACAAATGAATATGTTATTTCAGGATGTGTATGGGAATATTTTTCTAATGATTACGAAAAAGGGCTCATTCAAGAGGTATCGCTTGACCATGCAAATGGATTAATCGGAAAGACAGTTATTCACCCATCTCATATTAAAGTTGTACAAGCAATGCACATTGTCACAATGGAAGATTATTTAGACGCAAGGTCAATTTTACAAAATGCAGATACGTATAACGGAGTGCTAAAAAGCAGTTTTGCTAACAAAATGAATGAAGTAAAACCACATTATAACTGGGCTCGCAAAACCATTTTAAAATCTAATATTTACGGGGTGCTACATGAAAACAAACAATTCACCGACTTCCTTATTACAAACGCAAAACAACACGTATAACGTTTTAAATAATATAAAGGTTCATGTAGAAGTACGTGATAATCCATATAACTTAGAATTAAACAATCTTTTTCAAATGGCAGCGAGGATAAATAAGAAGCGGAGTTTTTTATTTGTGAGTACAATTCTTGGAAAGCATCTTCCTATTAAACCGGCAGTCTCTCTAGCAAGTGGATTTGCTCTCGCTGCAAGATATATGGAAATACTACATAATGCTTTTCATCC
Organism: Bacillus cereus group sp. BfR-BA-01309; assembly: GCF_022664315.1. Classification (NCBI taxonomy): domain Bacteria; kingdom Bacillati; phylum Bacillota; class Bacilli; order Caryophanales; family Bacillaceae; genus Bacillus; species Bacillus cereus group sp. BfR-BA-01309. The sequence goes on along the minus strand of NZ_JAKUHE010000015.1, from coordinate 40,870 downwards.
GTTTCAAAAAGAAATTTTAAATCTTATTTCATTAGAAGTTGATGAAATTCCAGAAGAAGTATTTCATTATCAATATCCCTTGCAAGAAGAAGTGTTATTTATCGGATTCGCTGAAACAGCAACAGCACTTGGCCATTCTATGTTTCAATGCTTTCAAAATGCAAAGTATGTACATACAACTAGGGAATCGATACCCAATCTCGAATCTGTCATTACATTCGAGGAAGAACATTCTCATGCAACATCACACCGTTGTTATGTCGATAAGAGCTTTTTTCAAAACAACAATCCAATCGTTCTCGTAGATGATGAGATGACAACCGGAAAAACCGCACTAAATATTATCAGATCCATTCAACAGCAATTTCCACGAGAAGAATATACCATTGCTTCTTTATTAGACTGGCGTTCTAATACTAATAGAAGACAATTTAAACAACTAGAAGAAGAACTTCAAATAAAAATTCATGTTATTTCTTTATTAGAAGGAATCATTCATACAACTGGTCAACCATCGAATGTTTCAAAACCAACTATGCAAACTGAAGAAACAAAACCTTATTTCAAAAAGCATGCCATTACTTGTCCAACATTATCCTATACATCAAATTACATAAAATATACTGGACGCTTTGGCATTTCATCATATGAACAAAAGCACATTCATTCTTTTACTCAAGAAGCAGGAAAAATGTTACAAAGAAAGAGAATTGGAAAACGAGCGCTCTGCCTCGGAACGGGCGAATTTATGTATATTCCAATGAAAATCGCTGCTGAAATGGGTGAAAATATTTTATATCAATCTACAACACGAAGTCCGATCCACCCCGTTTCAAATGATGTGAACTACGCCATTCATAATCATTTCCCATATCCAAGTCCCGAAGATTCTACTATTACAAATTACTTTTATAACATTTCACCTCATGATTACGATGAAGTATTTGTTTTTCTGGAACGTGATGTAAAAGAAGAAGCCCTATCTCCTCTTCTATATCAGTTACAAACAGTTATTCCCTGTATTCATATCGTCTCATTTTCAAATAGCACAGAAAAGGAAGGTTGATAATTATGGTAAAAGTAAATTCCCATATTAGTAGTTACGATCCAAATGATGCTATTTTTCTATTAAAAGATATTAGTGATTTAATGAAAGAAAGTTCCACAGAAACTAGAGAACAAGCAATTCAAGCCGGCACACATTATTCTGAAATGTTACCAGTAGAATATAAACCATCTAAAGCATATATGGACTTATTCTTTTCCTCCCTGCAACAATACAAGCACAAACTAGCAACTGCAGTTGGAGTTGTCGCTGAACAAATTATACAGACTAAAGGAACGAATCTTGTCCTCGTCTCATTAGCTCGTGCTGGTACACCTATCGGGATTCTTATAAAACGCTATATACGCTATCAATATAACCTTGATGTACCTCACTATTGTATTTCCATTATTCGTGGACGCGGTATCGATGAAAATGCACTTCGCTATATTTTAGAACATCACCCTAAAGAAACAATTCAATTCATTGATGGTTGGACTGGAAAAGGTGCAATAAAAAAGGAATTGGAACATGCAGTACATACATTTAACGAGAGAAATAATACACACCTTTCTCATTGTATGGCTGTACTTGCTGATCCAGGTTACTGTACTTCAATTTACGGTACACGCGAAGATTTTCTTATCCCTAGTGCTTGCTTAAATGCAACCGTCTCTGGACTAATTAGCCGCACTGTACTAAATGACACCTATATTGGCCCAAGTGATTTTCATGGTGTTAAATATTATAAAGAGCTAGAACAAGAAGATTTATCAAATTACTTCATCGATGAAGTAACAAATCTATTCCCTTCTGTTCATTCTCATATAGATAACCAGTTACATTATATTGCTTCAACATACACCGATCCATCTTGGCAAGGATTAAAAGATATACAGTCTATCCAAGCTCACTTTGAAATTGACGATATTAACTTAATTAAACCAGGAGTCGGTGAAGCGACTCGCGTATTACTCCGGAGAATACCGTGGAAAATTTTAATACGCAAGCAAAACAATCCCGATTTAAAGCATATTTTACTTCTTGCTAAAGAAAAGAATGTCCCTATTGAAATATATGAGGATATGGCTTATTCATGTTGCGGGCTCATTAAGCCTCTTGGGAGGGAAACGATATGATTTTCGCCAGTGATCTTGATCAGACGCTTATTTATTCCCGAAAATCATTTCGTGCGCCTATAGAAGATGAGTCAATTCAACTCATTGAAACTTTAGACGGAAAAGAAATTTCTTTCATATCACATAAAGCCATTTCACTACTAAAAAAATTGCAACTGCACTCATATTTTATCCCCGTTACAACAAGAACGATTGAACAGTTTCAGCGTATTACTGTATTCCAAAATGAAATCATTCCCGAATATGCCATTACAAGTAACGGCGGTAATATCCTTCATGACGGCAAGCAAGATGTTACTTGGAACAAAGGAATAAAAAAAAGACTTTCAGTAGAATGTTTAGAGAGAAATGATATACTAAAGGAATTTGAACAAATCGCTCATAAAGATTGGGTTATATCAAAAAAAACAGCTGATGATTTATTCCACTATTGCATCATTAAACGAGAGAACATTCCTTATGACGAATTAACATCCTTTATTTCTTGGTTAGACAAACAAGGCTGGGCTCATTCACTTCAAGGTAGAAAATTATATTTTGTACCGAAGCCTATTAACAAATGGGATGCTGTGCAATATATAAAAGAAGTGCTACAAATAGATACTATTATTACAGCTGGGGATTCTTTACTTGATTTATGCATGCTTGAAAAAGCTAACTATGCCTTCGCACCACTTCACGGTGAATTAGGGGCAACATATAATCACTTACAACCCCATGTTGTAAAAACAGATGCAATCGGCATATATGCCGCAGAAGAAATCGTAAATAAATCACTTCAAATTATTCACAGTTCATTACCTACCTCATAATCGAAATATGCACAATTGCATACGCACACCTATGAAACAAATGGTACAATTTTATTTGAATCGCTGTTGCTACACTTCTTGATCAAAGAAAAGGCGTTAAAACGGATATTAGCGCCTTATCAAACTCAAGCAATTGGCACATTTGTCATCATGAAAGACACTCGAAAGAGTGTCTTTTTTTTATATCTCACGAGGACTTACTCATTTCAACATATAAACACATAAAATAATGTAACTCTTTACATGCATGAATCCTTTCCTCAAAGTTTTGAAGCAGATTCAAAATAAAAAGCACTCTTGGCTAGAGTGCTTTTTACTTTCACATAAGGAGGTTCCATAGTATGGATAGTACTCTCGTATTTAACTTCGGCATTGGTATTGTTATCATTTTATTTGTTTTCTTTGTTCTTTGTATGAGCGGGGTATAGCAATCTTTTATGCTGATAACTCCTTTAAAGTATCACTTAATTTAAACTTTCTTAATTGTAATGAAGCAATCAATGCTGCCCCTGCTCCAAGTATCACGCTAGCTAGAGCTAGTATGGCAACTTGATTATATGGAATAATAATAACTGTTAACTCTAAGCTTGATAACACGATATAGCTAAACAAAATCCCACCAAAAATACCAATACAACCAGCTATCGCTCCAAGTAAAATTCCTTCTAATAAAACGATCCGTCTCATCTGCTTCGGAATAGCTCCTACCGCACGAATCATACTAATTTCAGCACGTCTTTCATGCAAGCTTGCAACAATCGCATTCATTAATCCTATACCAGAAATAATGAAAACAATTACAACTAACAAGCGAATTAACATCATCATTTGCGATAATAACTGCTCTTGTTCTTTCAATAAATCATAACTGTTTATAACTTCTACATTCTCTTTATTATTTGTAACTTGTTTTACTTGCTTCTTAATCCCTTCAAATGATTGATTGGAATTAGTCATAATTTGAATTGCTTCATATCCTTGTACGTGAAACTTATCGCGAGCCCATTGTTCATTTACGAAAATATCCAAACTCCTTAACCTTAATCCTTGCTCAATAATCGAAACGACTTTAATTGTTTGTTTTTCTTTCCCTTTTCCTTGTACGTCAACCGTATCATGCAACTGAAGCCCTAAATTTTTAGCCACTTCTTTCGTAATAACTCCCTCACCATCTTGTAATGGCTTATTTAAAGCTTGTCCTGCAATTACTTTCGCCTTTGTTACTTTCTGGTACGCTACAATATCGTTTCCTACAACTTCCATTGAATCATAGGTCAAATTGTTTTTTTTCATAAATTCATACCATTCTTGATTCGCTTTTTTAAAGTCATAATTCACAAGCTTTGCGGTAAAGTCAGTAGCATTCCCAACACTCGATTCCACACCATCAATTTTTCTAACCTTCTCCATCCAACTAAACGGTAATGTTTCTATTCCTTGCGACTCTACTGGAATTCTTACTACTAAGTCCGCTGGTAAATGTTTTTGTAACCCTTTTTTCATACCTTCATACATAGAATTTACATACATCGTTCCAACAAGTGCTAACATAAAACCAAATGCTAATATAGCAACCGACACGGCTGCCTTGTTTCGATAACGAATTACATTCCGGCTACTAATCGTCGTTTCAATTCGTAATATCATTTGAAACGGTTTTGCAATCACTGGTGCTATTACGCGAATAAATAACGGAATCGCCAATAACAAACCGACCGCAAATAAAAGCGCTCCTATCGCACTTGGATTAAAACCGATATACTGCTCTAATACGCTACCCGTGAGTCCAATAACGGTACCAATGATTAAAATGCTAAGACTAAAAGCACTCCATCTTTTTTCTTTTTTTTCATTACTAGGAAGACCAGGACGAAGTGCTTGAACTGGTGGAATCTTTCTAACCATGAAAGCTGGTATAATGGCCCCTATGATAGACATAACAATCCCTAGTAAAAAAGTAATGAGTAAAATCTCACCTGAGATCGAGAATGATGCTTTCCCTGCACCCTCAATATTCACCCATTTATTAATGAATGATGCAGCAATTGTTTGCGTACCTGCTCCAAGAATAACTCCTGCTAGCGATCCGATTGCTCCGATGCATAAAGCCTCTAATAAAACGACTACTATAATTTGATTTGGGTTACTACCGAGCGCACGTAATAATGCCCACTGCTTAAATCGACTTCTAACAGATAAGAAGAAACTTCCCATTATTAAAAGAGCTACAACAAATAAAGCAATACCACCTAAACTAAAAATTAACGGCTTCATTACATTTAGTCGTTCAAACGCCTTATCAACATAAGTACGTTGATCCACCTTTATATTTTCTATCTTCTTATTTACATCAAGAGCAATTGCTCTTTTCACATTTACATCGGCTGTTTTCACTTGAACGAGATTGAAATGATTTGGTAAATTTAATTCTTTTTGAAGCCAATGGATTGGAAAATAAGCACCGTGCCCCATTGCTGCCATTAGCGGTGGATTTAAAATGCCGACGACTTTTACAGTCTTTTCTCCATGTTGCGGGAATGGCAACTGAATCGTATCTCCTACCCGTATATTTTCACGATCTGTATATCCTTTTGTCAGTGCTACTTCAGCCCCTTCTTTCGGATATCGACCTTCTAATATTTTATAAGAATTCATTTCTGGAGAATCTTGCTCCACCCCCCAATAGGACGGTTTTCCCGATAACTCTTTATAATTTGGAAAAGGATATGGTATAAGTACTTTTGATATTTTTTCAGCATTTTCTAAGCCATCTATTCCTTTTAAACTTTCATTATTTAAATACATATCATTTTTTATATAACCAAATTGTAAATTATAATCTCCATACCGGCTTACTACTTGTTCCTTCACGCTTTTCTCTACTGATTGATTACCTAGTAATAACATCGTCGCTAACATAACACCTAAAGCTGCACCGAGGGCAATCAACATATTACGTAACCAATTTTGTTTCATCGATTTTACTGCATACTTAATTACCCATCGCATCACCTTTACCCCCTACTTTAAAGTGACGATTCATAATCTCTTGAATGTGAGTAACTTGTTGCGGGATATTTCGAAACTTCCATCCTTTACTTTCAGCATGTTCATGAATCACTTCACCATCTAATAAGAAAACAACTTTATCCGCATGGGCCGCTACGAACGGGTCGTGCGTTACAATGACAGCTGTTTGCCCTAATTCATCACACGCATTGCGAAGTGCCGCAATTATGTTCTTGCTATTTTCCGAATCTAGTGCCCCTGTCGGTTCATCTGCTAATATAATAGCCGGCTCATTTGCAAAAGCTCTTGCGATCGCAACCCTTTGCTGTTGCCCACCTGATAACTGTGCTGGTAAATGTTTTTCTTTCCCCTTCAATCCGACAAGTTCTAATAATCGCTTTGCTGTCACCGTTGCCTTCTTTTGCGAAACATTATCTAACAGTAAAGGTAATCCTACATTCTCCTCCGCACTAAACACTGGAATCAAATTAAACTGCTGAAAAATAAAACCGATTTTATGCCTTCTAAATAAAGCGAGCTCTTTTTCTTTTAATGTTGAAATCTCTGTACCATCAACTCGAATACTACCTATCGATGGAATATCTAATCCACCTAATAGCTGCAATAAAGTCGTTTTCCCTGAACCACTTGCCCCCATAATACAAACAAAATCTCCTTTTTGAATTTGAAGATTAATGCCTTTTAATATCTTGACTTTACTATCCCCAATATCAAATGATTTTTCTAACCTTTCAATTTCAATAATATTCATCCCAATATCCCCTTCTCTCTCTATTTACCAATCTATATATTCTATTCAGAATGCAAAATCCCTACTTTTTTGTATTTTTTTGTCACATACTAACATGTATCCCATATTAGCTAATTACATTTTCACTTTATTTCTCACGTCAGAAAAGTTGACTCTCACAACAGAAGTAACCATAATAGTTACATAAGGTGAAACTTTAATCAGCCCTCACCAATCGGACTTTTATGGGCAGTTGCCCCCCGCCTAACTCCTTTGCTTTCGCTGAATTTGGAGATGGGGGTCTTACTGCCCATTAAAGCGGGATGAATTAAAAAACTATTCACATATCCACAAATAGGAGGAAGAACAATGAAACATGTAATCGTTTATGCACACCCAAATACAGAAAGCTTCAACCATGCGATTTTAGAAACGGTAAAAAGTGAATTAGAAGAAAAAGGTCATGAAGTACGCGTTCGCGACCTATACAAATTAAACTTCAATCCCGTATTAGACGCTTCCGATTTCATCTCATTTTCTCAAGGGAACACACCAGCAGATATTAAAGAAGAGCAAGAGCATATCTCTTGGGCTGATAGCATTACATTCATTTATCCAGTTTGGTGGGCGGGACTTCCTGCTATTTTAAAAGGATACGTTGATCGTGTATTTAGCCACGGCTTCGCTTATGCTTACGGTGAAAATGGTATCGAGAAGTTATTAAGCGGTAAAAAAGGCTTATTATTATCTACAATGGGAAATACGAAAGAAGCATACACAGCAGGCGGTATGTTTGATGCAATGAAGAAAACAGCAGATGTTGGTATTTTTGAATTTACAGGCATTGAAACAATTGAGCATACATTCTATACGAGTGTTCCTTCTGTGGATGATAATGTGCGTAAACAATATCTTGAAGGAGTTAAAGATGTTGTGAATCGTGCATTCTAATAAAAAAACTCCGGTTGTTAAAACCGGAGTTTTTTATTTCATCATTAATTTCGGAATATATCTTTGAAGAATGCTTTCTAATTCATTCATATCTTCCTGTCTAATAAGCAAATTCACATTGTCATTCATTTTTTCTCGCCCGCGATATAAAAATATATTTTCTTTTGGATTTTCCCATGTCGATGTTTTATAGCCTTTTAATTCTTCATATAAATAAAAGTTTAATCCGTCTACTACACCTTTTTCATATATTTCTACACTTTTAATAAGATGGATAGCTATTAAAGTCATAAAACAACTTGCTACAGCATAACTACCCGACTGAATAAGAAACTGTTCAGCTGTATCCATATCGCCACTTACGTACTGAGCATATATATACATACATTGTCCAATGAAATATGCTGGCCCAAGTAAAGCGATCCACCGTCTCTTCACTCGTGGATATGTTGCAATAAGTTTTCCCGCACTTTTTTTCATTTCATTTATTTTATATATCTTCCATAGAACAAAAAACAAAACACATAATGTAAAAACAAACATAATACATGACATCCAGTACACTCTTATTCCCTCCCCTTGCATCATTACATATAAATTTTACATTTTATATAACAACAGCGAATATGCAATTATGCATAAAAAAAACAGGTAACCTATTCCGGTTACCTGCATTTCATTACATCTTCTCAATCCACTCCGTCAAGTTATGCACAACTTGCGTTGGTTGTACTTCATATTCTGTTAACTTCTCCACAGTTGTGACTCCAGTGTGGACAAGAAGCGTATGCATACCAGCATTTACTCCCGCCAAAATGTCTGTATCGTAGTTATCCCCAACCATTAATGCTTCATCTTTTCCCATACCAAGCACTTTTAACGCTTGTTCCATAATGATTGATTCTGGTTTTCCGATAAAGATTGGATCCACACCTGTTGATACTGCTACAACTGATGTTAATGAACCGTTACCTGGTAATAATCCGCGCTCAGTCGGAATAGCAATGTCTCCATTTGTAGAAATAAACGTTGCGCCGTTACGTACAGCAAGACAAGCTTTTGCTAATTTTTCATATGTAATGTCACGATCTAAACCAACAACAACGAAATCAGGATTTTCATCCACAAGTTCAAATCCTTTTTCCACAAGTGCATCATGTAAGCCCTCTTCACCAATCATATATACAGTTGCGTCTTGTTTGCGTTCATAAATGAAGTTCGCAGTCGCCATGCTCGTTGTGAATATTTGCTCTGCTTTCGCTGGAATATCGAAACGAACAAGTTTTTCTGCCACCTGTTCTGGTTTACGCGTTGAATTATTCGTAACGAATAAATAAGGAATGCCGCGCTCTCCTAATGCTTTTACGAAGTCGCTCGCTTCTTCAATTTGTTCTTCTCCGCGATACATCGTACCGTCTAAGTCAATTAAATAACCTTTATACATCGATTATGTCTCTCCTTCTATGCTAACGTTCTCACCTATCATACCACTCTTATATTACCCGCTTTTTCCAAAGAAAAAAACGCTTTACCTTAAAGCGCCCCATAACGTTCATTTTTTCTCTTTTACTTGGTAAGAACAACTACAATCGCCCTCACACATGTTTGCTAATGTTTTTACATCTGCACCTGCAAATAAACGCTTATACATCTCTTTTTCATCTTCACATACTTGCGGGAATCTCTCTGCAATTTCCTTTAACGGACAGTTTTGTTTTTCAATTACGAAAGAGTTTTCTCCATCTCTCTTTATTTGAACCATATAACCATTTTTCTCTTGCATAGCTGCTATCTCTTGCACTTTATATGCTAAATTCTTTTGATTACTCACTCGCTTTTGCAACTGGTCTTCCATTCGCTTCGTTCTCTCTTTTAAAACGTGACTAAGTACTTTTTCATCACCCATTCGAGCTAAATCTTCTAGCATATCAATCGCAAATTGCTTATACTCCTTCGGGAATGTATCTTCTCCCTTTTCGCTTAATCCATACAAATAAGTTGGTCTTCCGACATGTTGCCTTACCATCTTGGAATAAATAAAACCATCTTTCTCAAGATTACTTAAATGTCTTCGGATCGCCATTTCTGTAATCTCTAAAACGTCAGCTAGTTCTGCTACTGTATGCTCTCCCTTTACTTTCAACAATTGCACAATTTCATCTTTCGTCGTACGTGCTTCCCCCATGTTTCAACCTTCTCCCTTTTCTTTCTCACATACAATATAAGATCCCCAAAAGATAGTCCCGGGGATCTTATAAGCATAATTATTCTGGTACAAATGCAGATACAGGTCCTAATTCCTTCTCTAAATAACTGCGAATATTTGCTGGGTATTTTTCTACCACGGCAATATGTTTTTGAATCGTCTTATATAATTCATCATGATTCATTTGAATATAATCTTGCGTAAGCATTTTTCGAAGAAGAATCACTTCTTTCATTCCTTGTCCTTCTTCTGCACTTATCACTCGCTCGTCCATCAAAATATCGATAATATCTTCATAACTTCCTGGATCGCGCATAATAAATCCATCAATCATCGCATTCCCTACGTCTAATACACTATCAATAATTAGATGAGTTATGCGTTCTAATGCGTAAAATTCAAACTCGGTTTCATATATCTTTTTCTCTTGAAATGTACTTGTTGCTCGTTCTAAACATACTAGCATTTGTTCTATTTTCTTTCTGTCTACAAAATACATGAATGTCACCTACCTGGAAATTAAAGCATTTACATTTTAATTGTAACGCTTTCTTCTGAAAAAATCGACAATTTTTCGAATTCACCTTTTCTCCGTTATTTGTTATAGTTATATTTGTATGATTTTTGAAATTGGAGGAATGGAATCTTGGAACGTGAACTCGCACTAGAAATTGTCCGTGTAACAGAAGCAGCAGCATTAGCATCCGCACAGTGGATGGGCCGCGGAAAGAAAAACGAAGCAGATGATGCAGCAACTACAGCAATGCGTGATATGTTTGATTCAGTAAACATGGCAGGTACAGTTGTAATTGGTGAAGGAGAACTTGATGAAGCACCGATGTTGTATATTGGTGAAGAACTAGGAACAGGTAACGGTCCAGAAGTAGACATCGCCGTTGACCCATTAGAAGGTACAAACATCGTTGCAAAAGGCCTTGCAAATGCAATGGCAGTTATCGCAATCGCAGATAAAGGAAATCTTCTTCATGCTCCTGATATGTACATGGAAAAAATCGCGGTTGGTCCAAAAGCAGCTGGTAAAATTAGCTTAGATGATCCAATTGAAAAAACAATTGAAATTGTAGCAGAAGCTAACAATAAAAAGATTCGCGATCTAACAGTTATCGTTCAAGAACGTGAACGTCATCAAGATATTATTGACCGTGTTCGTGCAAAAGGTGCACGCGTAAAATTATTTGGTGATGGTGATGTTGGTGCGTCAATCGCAACAGCACTACCTGGAACGGGTATTGATTTATTCGTAGGTATTGGTGGAGCTCCAGAAGGTGTTATTTCTGCAGCAGCATTAAAATGCCTTGAAGGTGAAATGCAAGCTCGCTTAGTTCCAATGAACGAAGAAGAAGAAGCTCGTTGTCGTGAAATGGGATTAGAAGACCCTCGTCAACTTCTTATGTTAGATGACTTAGTATCTGGGGATGATGCAATCTTCTCAGCAACTGGCGTATCTGCTGGTGAGTTATTAGACGGTGTGAAATTCCTTGGCGGAGATTTAGCTGAAACATATTCTATCGTTATGCGTTACAAAACAAGAACGGTACGATTCATTAAAACGCATCACCATTTAGATCATAAACCACACTTAAACTTAGATATTTAATAAAGGAGCCATGTGTATGGAAGAACGTTTCTTTCTGTACGACGACACAGTCGCTACAAGAACTCGTTTCGTTAGCTTTATGGGAGAAAATGAGCGTCATGATTTAGCGCTTTTATACTCTGATCGTCATTACGGTAAAACAATTGTCCTTGATATGCAGCGCAATAAATTTGCAATCATCGGTCCTGACGATTTAAACGAACCAGGCTACTTAGAGCATGCATTTTCTATGACTGAAGAAATTGCAGAAGAACTACGCTCATTTTTATTTGAACTTATATAATTTATCGTATACACCAGCTATTTTAGCTGGTGTTTTTCCGCTTTAATTATTTTGAATTTTCGAACGAATATGTTATAATTAAGAATAAATCTATTTGGATAGAAAGGACGTTATCTACGTATGCCAACATTTACTTTGTGATGGATAAGCAATCGGATAGCATTACTCTCAAAAAAGCACCTCGCTTTTTCAAGGGAGTAGTCTGCCCATTCCCATTACAAAGGAACGTAACGCATCTGTAGTATGATGTTTACGGAGGTTCCTAAGGGAACCTCCTTTTATTTTTGTCTATTTCTCATGTCTTCATACTACAAGACATCCAAATAGCTGTATTACGTTCCTTTACCACTACTATAAGAGGTGAAGGAAAATGCAGAAAGTACAACTTTCTTGGAGTTTATATGGAAATGAGCAAAACACAATCGAAAAGTATTGTAAAAATTGCAGACGCAATACCCTATTTACTGACACGAATATTCGTAGGCATAACGCCAATGGAAAAAATATATACCGCTTTGCCATTTATAAATGTCCGAAAGATCATACGTGGAATCAAAAACTTCGTATTTATAAAGCATTTACTGATCATGTTGAAACAGTCGATATGACGCAGCAAGATCAAACAGAAACAACTACTACCATTTCCATTACGCAACATAAAGAAAACGGCATAGCCGAAATCACGATCGTATTAGACCTCGTTTTCGGTTCACACCGAATGGATAAAGCCTTATCCACATATATTTCCGACTGGAGCCGTACACGTATTGTGGATAAAATTAAAAATGGGGATATTCAATTGAACGGACAACACATGAAACCAAACGCAATACTTTCTGAAGGTGATTCTATTTCAATTTGTTTGTGAGCAAGTAAAAAATCCTCTTACAATCGTAAGAGGATTTTTTTATTTCTTCACTTTTCGTAATACGAAGTGTGCACAACCGAAGTTACAGTACTCGTATAAATACTCTGATAAAGTACTAATTTTCGTATCATATGTCGAACGTTGATTACTATCATCAAAGAAACCGCGCAATCTAAGTTGCTCATAACCCCAGTCCCCAACGATGTAATCATATTTATTTAAAATTTCTGCGTAACGCTCTTTAAATGCTTCTTCACTAAAACCATCACGAAAGTTTTTAATTACTTCGTACTGAACATTATTAATGCTCACCGTAGCATGCATCTCTTGCTCTTGCTTTTGCTCCATCATTAACTTCCTCTCTAAGCATTCTTCTTTTTATCGTATCACAAAGCATACCAACCAACAATTTCAAATACAAAAAATTGAAAATTAGTGCATGCTATGGAGAAGGAGGTGATACATCGTGAAAAAACAAATTATACTCTCTCTCCTCACTCTTTCCTTATTTGCAGGCTGCCAATCAACGAATAAAGCCGAAATGGAACGTGAAGAAGGAAGCCGTGTTCTTGTTTCCAATAAAAACGACATGTATCATACGGAAAATACAAATACACGATTAACGAGAGTCGGTTATTCATCTAAACAAAAGCATGAAGTATCTAACAAGCAAGTAGGAGCTATTAACCGTGAGAAAGTCGCTGAAATGATTACAAGCATGACAGTCAAACTTCCTGACGTTACAAACGCTGCTACGCTCGTTACCGACGATGAAGTATTTGTTGTATACCGTGCAAACACAACGGATCCAAAACTCGTAGCAGATCAAGTATATAAAGCTGCTTTGTCCATCGTCCCTCGCTATTATAAAGCATATGTATCAACAGACCAAAAATTGATTTCTCAAATTCAAGGCCTTCAATCTGGTGCTTTAAATGATACAGAATATACACAAAGCCTCGACATGCTAAAACGGGAAATGAGCAAAAATCCTCATTTGAACAATACGGGGGATCAGACTTTGAATGATATGATTAAAAAATAAAGAAGATGGAGAAAACCTCCACCTTCTTTATTTTTGACTATTTCTTACGATCCGCATAAACCTCCATCGCATCACACATAAACTGTGCTAAACCTTTGCCAAACTTATCGATATTTTTCGTGAAGCGCTCATCAGCGACGTACATTTGACCGAGTCCCTTAAAAGCATCTAATGAATATTCACCGAAGTTTTGCAAGTAATCGTACCATACTCCAATTGCTTCCTGTGCCTCTTTAGAATCTGGTGCGCCGTGTCTAAGCGTCGCTAAATTTCTGTAAATCGTATTGAACTCTTCTTGATTGTCTTTTGACATACCTTTCGCATATTCATTCGCTTTATCTACAGCTGCGTCTCCCCATCTTTCACGCGCTTCTTCTTCGTACGGATTATGGCTGAAATCGAAGCCTTCAAATTTCTCTTTATTCGTCATTTCAATCTCTCCTTTTGTATGCTGAATTGTTTTATCAATTGTCGCAATCACATTATCTAACCTGGCACGCTTTTCAAGAAGCATCTTCTTATGAAGCTGTAGTGCTTCTTCTCGGTCAAATGATGGACTCATGATAATTTCTTTAATTTTCTTCAAAGGGAAGCCTAGTTCTCTAAAAAATAAAATTTGCTGCAATGTCTCTAAATTTTCATTGGAATACAGACGATATCCAGACTCTGTCGTCTCGTCTGGGGTTAACAACCCAATTTCATCGTAATGATGCAGTGTGCGCACACTAATTCCAACTAAATTAGCTACTTCTTTTACCTTCATTGTCATGTGTATCTCCCCCTTAATACATACGATAAAGTATGACGCAACGTTAGAGTCAATAAGTACATTCATTTTTTGTTAAAAGTTTCATCTCCACTATATTTCATGCATAATAGATATGTACATATATTAGAAAGCGGTGAAAGTATGGTTTCAAATACTGTAATTGCCAGCATCACGATTCAACTTGTGCTTTCGATTCTGGTACCTATTATTGCGTTTGTTTATTTTCGTAAAAAATATCATATTAATTGGAAAGTAGTCGGCGTTGGTGTTCTTATTTTTATTGGGTTTACTCAAATTCTCGAGACACCGTTCCACCTATTTATGCGCGGAAATCCGTCAATCGCTCCAATTTTAGAAAATCCATTTGTCTTTGCGCTTTATGGCGGTCTAACAGCTGGTATTTTTGAAGAATTAGGTCGTTTCGTTGCCTTTTACTACTTATTAAAAAAATATCGTGAGTATACAGACGGTCTTGCATATGGAATTGGACACGGCGGTATTGAATCGATTTTAGTCGGCGGATTCGCTGGGCTTCAAACTCTTACTTTTGCAACATCTATTAACAACGGCAGCTTCGCTCAAATGGTTGATCAATATCCACAGTTAATCCATATTAAAGACTTGCTAATAGAGCAACCTGCCTATTTATACTTATTTGGTAGCCTAGAAAGAATTATGGCTCTTGTGTTGCAAATTGCCTTTACGATGCTTGTCTTATACGCAGTAAAACAGAAGAAATATATCTTCCTTGTTTACGCTATATTATTCCACGCATTTGTAGACTTTTTCGCGGCGCTTTACCAAACACAAACAATCAACATCTTCGTCGCAGAAGGAATTACCCTTCTCTTCACAATTGGTGCTGTCATTCTTATTCGTAAAATAAAAAAGAAATTAATGAGTGTGCCGGCGTAAAAATAACCCACCAGTTGGTGGGTTATTTTTTATATGGATTATCATAATGATGATAGCTTTTTCCCCCTTGCAGCTCCCTCTTTGTTTCTGCATCTATGACGATGTACTTACGAAATTCGTCTGCTTCATTTTGAGAAAAGGACGCAAAAAAATAAACTTGGCGATCAGGGTGAATAAACGAATCTTGAAACACCACACTACTCCGACAACCCACAGCTGTTTTTTGTAAGAAAGAAAATTCTTCATCAGGCACTTCTTTAAATAAGATTTTTTTTCGAACGCTATATGCTGCATTATTGTATTCTTTGTAGATTTTCTTATCTAACTGTTCATAAAATACATCTTCACTCACAAACGATTTATTTCGGTTGCTTGGATAATTTAATTTTGTATTTGATTCTGCATATGTTGTGGACAAGTGCAGAAAAAAACAAAGACTGAATATAATACATATCATTTTTTTCATAAGTGCACCTCAAATGTTCAATATCCACATTACTTTTCCACATAATTAAATCATTATGCCGTTTCCAATAAAAAGGAATTATTTCCACATTTGTCGAAGTATATAGCGTCAACTTGAAAGATGGGGATGAATTATGAAGAAATTGATTGTAATACGACATTGTTCAGCAATTGGCCAAGAACGTGATGCCGAATTAACGATTGCAGGAAAAGATCAAGCAAACACCCTTGCTACATTCCTCTTAGAAAACCAACCACAAATAGATCATATTATTTCAAGCCCATTTGTGCGAGCTATCGATTCTATTCGGCCCTATGCGCTCCAAGCTAACTTATCTATCCAAGAAGATGAACGATTAGCTGAACGCATATTAAGCGACGTTCCAATGGACGATTGGATGCAAAAACTAGAATCTACTTTTACAAATATAGATATTGCCTTTTCAGGCGGAGAGTCGACAAAACAAGCAACGGACCGTGCTATATCGCTTATCCAAGACGTTTTAAAATTAAATCATACTACAACAATACTCGTTACACATGGAAACTTACTTACGCTCATTTTAAAGCACTTTGATCATACGATTGGTTTTAATGAATGGAGAGCTCTAACGAATCCTGATATTTACGAAATTACAATCGATGAACAATGTGTCCTAAAACGATTATGGGAAGCACCGTCCGAGTAATATCTCTTTCCAACACATTCAGTTGACGCCACGAGAAGAAACTGTACTAACAATAGAAAGGGGTATCACTCCATATGTACGAAGATGTACTTGCTTTACTACATAAAACAAATGCTTCTTACGAAAAGTTTGAACACGAACCAGTACTCGATTATGAAACAGATCGTATCGTACGTGAAAGGCTTGGCTTACACGGCACTCCAAGTAAAAGCTTATTTTTAAAATCAAAGTCTGGAGATTATTACGTATTTTTCACGTTAGAAGGCGCAAGACTCAACCGAGGAGAGATGAAGGAAATAACAGGAGCAAGCTTATCTCTCTGTTCTCCTGATGAGCTAAGAGAAGAAACTGGCTGTACGCCAGGATGTGTCGCTCCTTTCGGTTATTCACAACATGTAACGATTATTGTGGATCGTGCAATTTATGCTTACGACAAAATTTTAATCACACCTGGTGTACCTGAATTTACAATTGAATTATCCACAGAGGAATTAAAGAAAATTTTATTAACATGTCCGAATACTGTTTTAGAATATAAACAAAAAGAGAGCCAATGATCGGCTCTCTTTTTTCATTATTTTGCTTCTGCTGTTTTTTCTTTTGCAGAACGAACTTGCTCGTCCGCATGGTAAGAAGAACGCACAAGTGGGCCAGCTTCACAGTGGCTAAAGCCTTTGCTAAGTGCAATTTCTTTAAGCTCTGCAAATTCTGCTGGTGGGTAATATTTAAGAACTGGTAAATGCTTCTTAGATGGTTGTAGGTATTGTCCAAGAGTTAAAATATCCACATTGTTTGCACGTAAGTCATCCATTGCTTCAATTAAATCTTCTCTCGTTTCACCTAAGCCCACCATAATGCTCGATTTAGTTGGAATATCAGGCTGCATTTCTTTCGCTCGACGTAAAAACTCTAATGAACGGTCATATTTTGCTCTAGCGCGAACTCGGTTAGATAATCGACGTACTGTTTCAATGTTATGGTTTAAAATATCTGGTTTTGCATCCATTAACATTTTTAAGTTTTCTTCTACTCCACCCATATCAGATGGTAATACTTCGATTGACGTAAATGGATTTTTACGACGTACAGCGCGTACTGTTTCAGCAAAAACAGCTGCTCCTCCGTCTTTTAAATCATCACGTGCAACCGCTGTTATAACAACGTGCTTTAAGCCCATTTGTACTACAGAATCTGCTACGCGTTCTGGCTCTTGTAAATCAAGCTCAGTTGGTAAGCCTGTTTTAACCGCACAAAAACGACAAGCACGTGTACAAACCGCACCTAAAATCATAAATGTTGCTGTTTTTCTTACAGCCCAGCATTCATGAATATTCGGACATTTCGCTTCTTCACAAACTGTATGAAGATTCTTAGAACGCATCATTTTCTTTAAGCCTGTATAGTTTTCATTCGTGTTTAACTTAATTTTCAACCATTCGGGCTTGCGCTTATATTCTGTTTGTTTTGTCATGGTTATCAACTCCGCACAATATGAAATAGTTTACCGTGTTCGCTTCTTTCAATGTAACATATCTATTCTAACGTATGAAAGCGATTTGCTCAAATGAAGATTCTAAGATTTTTTTCCAATCGTTCCCTATAATGAAATACTCCGTATATCCCACACTAAAAAGAGTGATGTTGTGAAAGGAGTCTATTTCATGCTTCGAAAAATTTCTCTTTTGCTTTCAATTTGCTTTCTTCTCCACCAAAACATCGCTTACGGTGAAGATAATCAGCAAAGCATATACGAAAAGCGCATGGCACTATATAAAGAAACCGAGCAATCTTCAGGCATTCCGTGGTATTACTTAGCTGCAATGGATCAATATGAAAGAAATATACGGAGCGTAAGAAAAGATATTCCGAAAAAACCAGATGCCATCATTTCCCTTTATTTCAAACCAGAAATATGGGCTGGACCCGTTAATGGTAACGACACTCTCCCACATACAATTTCTCTATTTGGCGGGTTAGGTTTAGATGGTGACAAAGATGGATTTGCAAATGCAAATAACGACCGTGATCTTTTGCATACAGCAGCAACAATTTTAAAGAAACAAGGAACGTCCGAAGACCGTGTTCACATTATGCTTTGGGAATATTATAGACGTGCGAAAACAGTTGAATTAATTAGCGAATACGCCCAAATTTATAAACATTATGGACGTATTAACTTAGAAGGAAATGCTTTCCCACTTCCAATTCGTAGCGACCATAGCTACCGTAGTACTTTTGGCGCTGGAAGAAGTTTTGGGGGAAGAAGAGTTCATGAAGGAACCGATATTTTTGCAGGCTATGGCGTACCAGTCAGATCCACTTGCTATGGCATCATTGAAACAAAGGGCTGGAACCGCCTTGGCGGATGGCGCATCGGTATTCGTGACCTTCATAATAATTACCATTATTACGCTCATTTAGGCGGATTCTCAAAAGAAATACAGCTTGGACAAATTGTCGAACCAGGAAAAGTAATCGGATTTGTTGGTAGCACCGGTTACGGCCCTCCCGGCACAGCGGGAAAATTCCCTCCGCACTTACATTTCGGCATGTATAAAGACAATGGCTATACAGAATGGGCTTTCGATCCATACATGCATTTAAGCCTTTGGGAGCGAAAAGAACGCGCGAATACAAAACGATAACCGTAGCAATATGCTACGGTTATTTTTTAAATTCGGCTAACTATCCGTTTTCTTTTTATCAGGTACAGCAACACTTCCGCTTCCGTAATAAGTAGGCACTTCCCCTTGAACAATGCGCGTTGCAATTGGAACATCTTGCTTTACTGTTATTTCTTTCGTGTGAAATGGAATAATTACTTGCAACGTGACTTCCATCTCCATAATAATTTGAATCGCTGTCGTATTAATCCCGTGCGGTTCAATTTTTTGTTTAATATCCGTATTCACATGACCAATCGTCGTGAAATCAATTGGAATATCGGGTCCTATATTTCCAAGAAGCGCATTATCCGTTACACGACCAAAAGGAACTGCCATCGTTGCTCCATTTTTTTCAGAAATACCTAGTCCCTTCAAATCGCCTTGTTCTACTTGCTGTAAATATTTTTCTATGTATGTGGTCGTTGATGTTACGATTTCATTTACTTGCTTCGTATTTAAATTAATTGTGGATACTTTCCCGTTTTTATCATTTTGTACTTTCATTAATGAATCCACATCGAATCCTTCATTAATTCTATCTTTTACCGCCTTCGTCATAATCGCTGTCGCCATTTTATGCGTCTCTACTTCCCCATATTTAAGTAACGTCGGCTGAATGCTACTATTCACAATCCATAATCCTTGCACGAGTAATATAACAAAAAGAATAAACGACATAAGCAGTATGTACCGAAAGGAAATAGGCCCCCTTCGAAACCGCGAATTTTTCGAACGAAATATACTCATAAAAAAACCTCCTTCTTATATCATTTCTATGCAAGAAGGAGGGACGATATATGCTTATCTCATTTTTAATAATGCTTCTTTTCCGATTGTGCCAGCCGTAATACCTAAAGATTCGGCTTCAATCGTTACTGATTCTAGCGGTGCTTCAAGAAGTTGTTCAATCGTTCTTACACCAACCGCGCGGCCAGCAATAATTCCTCGATCCCCTAACTTCTCATTTAAAAGACCTACATCTAATGCACCGCACATAATATATCCTTTATCGCTCATTACAGCTAGCAAATTTGTCTTTGGAAGTTTGACGCTAACCGCAATAAACGTATAATTATCGATTATAATTGGCTCCACATTAACCATAGTTCACACTCCTCTCTTTCTTATCTGTATGACAAGAGAAAAATGAGTGTTACAAGTAACTAGCCTATAGTTTGACGGAAGATGTATGAGTTATCAACACGTCTGTTAACACATCTCTGAGTAACTCTGGCATATAATATTGTTTGTCAGAAAGTGTGGATAGCTCTGGGTATAAGTAGCCGAATGTAAACATATCAATCGTTCCTACTGTATATATACGATCTAATTCCAGCGATTCCCCGTTAATCAATACATCTTCGAGTAAAATTTTATTCCCAGGAATCGTATCTGGAATGACCTCGACACCAGCGTAAATCATTTTCCCCATCACTTTCCCGCGAAATCCAAATCCTTTTACCTCAAGATTCTCCATATTTGGACGGCGCGCTTTCAAAATAACTTCTCGTAACGTTTTGCCTGGCACTTTTAATAAACATGGATTAATGGGATGTGGACAAATTCTGTGAATATCTCCGCGCGTCACAACACCTTCATTTAATCCCTCTAATAGCACACCAGCGTTCACCATGCCGATTTCTGCACCGCACCACGTTTTCAGCGCATTTGCTAACATGTGCGAAAATGATGTCTCCTGAAACCAATCGACCGGTAATGCCTCCTTTAAATGAACGACAGGCTCGGCCATAATATGTTCACTTTCTTCCTGCAGCAATTCAATTGTGGATAACGGTTTGCTATAAGCACCTAAACGTTCTGTCTTAATCGCTCTACCGTCTTTTTTCAACAGCTTCTTCGTCTCTTTATCCACAGTAAGCTGGACGTGCCCAACGTAACGTCCCCACTTTTCACAACAACAAAGTAACGTATTATTCATAAGAACGCCACGCTCAAATAAATGGTGCGTATGTGCCCCTAAAATAACATCTACATCATAATGCTCTGCTATATACTCATCCATGCTTTTTCCAAGATGAGAAAGGACAACTGTAACATGAGCCTCATCTCGCACTTCTTCTAAAATAGACTCTAAATGGATAAGCGGATCTTCAATATGCCAATCGAGCATATGATAAAACTCTGGATAAGCTACCGTTAATCCGATAAAAGCAATCGTAATCCCGTCTGTCGTTGTATGTAATTTATAAGGCCTTGCCCACTCTGGACGTACACCTTCTTTTTCAAATAAATTCGCAACGAGCACCTCAAATCCAGCATCATCATATAGACGATTCAAATGCTCCTTCGCTAGCGTAATTCCTTCGTTATTGCCGATCGTTACATAATCATATAACGCCTCATTTAAAAGCTTCGTATTGCCAAGTCCATTCGTCGCTTCCGAAATACTATGAAAACGATCCACATGATCGCCGATATCAACCGTCAAAACGGTCTCTCCAGCTTCCTGTCTTCGCCTTTTCTCTCCTTGTACAAACCGAGAAATTTGCGGCCAATTTTCAAAATGACTATGTATATCGTTTGTATGATAAAGGTGGATGATTGTTTCTTTATTTATATTCAGAGAAAAAACCTCCTCTCAGTTCCTTACTGCCATTTACGCTATGCGTACGCAATAATCCTGTAAATACTTTTCGTCTTTTCTTGCTATTTTACATTGTACTCGCATTGTGAGAAAAAGCAAAAGATTGCCCTTTTAATGTGAGGAACTTTATTTTTTCAAATCTGTGGATTAGTTAGAAGGTAAATATTTGTCAGGAAGTTTACTTGGCGAAGAGTGTTTTGCCAACTCCTATATAGGAAATTATTCCGCAAATATACCTTGTAACACGACATATGTCGTGTTACACTTTCATTACAAGGCGGTGAACCATAAAATGGATAAAGAGATATTAAAAGGAAGTATTGATATTTTACTTCTCTCCATCATTAAACAGCACGATACGTACGGATATGAAATTATTCAAAAACTAAAAGAAAACAGCAATGATCTATACACGATGAGCCAAGGTACACTCTATCCAGCACTCAAACGCTTGGAACAAAAGGATTTAATTAATTCCTACTGGGGTGAATCTGAAACTGGTATGAAACGAAAGTTTTATTGCATTACTACGAGCGGAAAGAAAATTTTAGAAGAAAAACTAACAGCATGGAATTCAGTTACAGCTCTTATTAAAACTTGTCAGAAAGGAGCTTTAAATTAATGACGATTGAAAAATACATACAGAGTATCGTTCAAAAAACAAACCTATCGCAACCTGATAGAGACGAACTTTACTTCGAAATTTACGATCATCTTACAAGCTTAAAACAAGAATTTCTCGATCAAGGAAAATCCGAAGAAGAAGCTACTACATTAGCCATTCAAAACTTCGGAGAAGCCTCTACTTTAGGAACTGAAATTGAAAAAGCGATGCAATCTTCTACGCAAAAATATGTACAGTGGATTGGTTGGGGATTATTTTTACCGTATTCATTTGTTTTATTATTTAAACTGTTACTCGGGAGGCCAGCTTTTTACCTTGGTAATGTGAAGTACTTCTTTGAAACAGGTGACTGGCATTCTATACACGGCGGATTAATAAACTTAATTCCACTCAAAAGTACAATCAGCTATTTAAGTGGATTCGATACTACCCATTTACTAGATCCTTATAATATAGAGATCGTACTTATGAATACAGTAGGAAACGTCATCATATTCATCCCATTCGGATTCCTTCTACCTTTATTATTTAAACAAATAAACAATGTAAAAATGGCATCCAAAATTTTTATTAAGTTTATTTTATTAATTGAATCGCTACAACTTCTTACTTTTACTGGTGTTTTCGATATTGATGACATCATATTGAATATGTTAGGTGCTTTAATTGGATATGCTTCTTTTGCTGGGATGAAGTATATTTGGGACCGTGTTAAGTCTGTGGATAAAGTGGATACGATTTAGGTTCGGGGTATAAGGCCTGTTCTTCCTGTCGTAATTTGTTGATAAGTCGATATATTAAAATAATCGCTGATATATTTAACTGAACACCCACCTGGGTATCCCAACCTGCCCTAAACTGAACCCAACACAACATAAAAAAGCGCCCTGCATAGCAGGGCGCTTCTACTTTATCTATTAACCAATAGAACCTTCCATCTCAAACTTGATTAGGCGGTTCATTTCAACTGCGTATTCCATTGGAAGTTCGCGAGTGAATGGCTCGATGAAGCCCATTACGATCATTTCTGTAGCTTCTTGCTCAGAAATACCGCGGCTCATTAGGTAGAATAATTGTTCTTCTGATACTTTTGATACTTTCGCTTCGTGCTCAAGTGAAACGTAATCGTTTTTGATTTCGTTATAAGGAATTGTATCAGATGTAGATTGGTTATCCATGATTAACGTGTCACACTCGATGTTAGAGCGAGAGTTTTTCGCTTTTGGTCCGAAGTGTACGATACCACGGTAAGTTACTTTACCACCATGCTTCGCAATCGATTTAGAAACGATTGTTGAAGACGTGTTTGGTGCTAAGTGAATCATTTTCGCACCAGCATCTTGGTGTTGGCCTTTACCAGCAATCGCGATAGATAATGTTAAACCACGAGCGCCTTCGCCTTTTAAGATAACTGCTGGGTACTTCATCGTTAATTTAGATCCGATGTTACCGTCAATCCATTCCATCGTTGCGTTTTCTTCACAAACCGCACGTTTTGTAACTAGGTTGTATACGTTGTTCGCCCAGTTTTGGATTGTTGTATAACGGCAATATGCATCTTTCTTAATGATGATTTCTACTACCGCACTGTGAAGTGAGTTAGTAGTGTAAACAGGTGCTGTACAACCTTCTACGTAGTGTACGTGTGCGCCTTCGTCTACGATGATAAGCGTACGCTCGAATTGTCCCATATTTTCAGAGTTAATACGGAAATACGCTTGAAGTGGTGTATCCACTTTAATACCTTTTGGAACGTAGATGAATGATCCACCAGACCAAACTGCAGAGTTTAATGCAGAGAATTTGTTGTCTGTTGGTGGGATTACTTTTCCGAAATGCTCACGGAAAATATCTTCGTTCTCTTTTAATGCGCTATCTGTATCTTTGAAGACGATTCCTAGAGCTTCTAGGTCTTCTTTCATGTTGTGGTATACAACTTCAGATTCGTACTGTGCAGATACACCAGCTAAATATTTTTGCTCAGCTTCTGGAATACCTAATTTATCAAATGTTGCTTTAATTTCATCAGGTACTTCATCCCAAGACTTCTCAGATTTCTCAGATGGTTTTACGTAGTACGTAATTTCATCGAAATCTAAGTCGTTTAAGTCGCCGCCCCATTGTGGCATTGGCATTTCATAGAACTTATCCAGTGATTTTAAACGGAAGTCTAACATCCACTGTGGTTCTTCTTTCATACGTGAAATCTCTTCAACGATCTCTTTTGTTAAACCGCGTCCAGCACGGAAAATCGAAACGTCTTTGTCTTTGAAACCATATTTATAATCGCCGATATCTGGCAGTTGCTTCGCCATGTTGGTGTGTCCCTCCTTAGATAACCTCGTTTTTAGGAACCTTTAACATTACTTATCTTCGTTTAAGCCCTTTTCTAACGCTTTCCACGCTAATGTTGCACATTTAATACGTGCAGGGAACTTGCATACGCCTTGTAATGCTTCAATATCTCCTAAATCAATGCTGTCATCGTACTCTTTTCCTAGCATCATGTCAGAGAAAATTTTAGAAAGCTGAAGTGCCTCTTCAATTTTCTTACCTTTTACTGCTTGTGTCATCATTGAAGCTGAAGACATTGAGATAGAACATCCTTCTCCTTCAAACTTCGCTTCTTGCACAATACCTTCTTCTACTTTCATCGTAAGTTGAATACGATCACCGCAAGTTGGATTGTTCAAGTTAACTGTAACACTATCTTCTAACACGCCATTGTTACGAGGATTCTTATAATGATCCATAATAACTTGACGATATAACGTATCTAAATTATTAAATGACATTTGTGAAATACTCCTTTGTCTTGATTAGCGATTCAACAAATGTATCAATTTCTTCTTTTGTATTATATAAATAGAAGCTCGCACGTGCTGTAGAAGAAGCTTTCAGCCACTTCATAAGCGGTTGTGCACAGTGGTGTCCTGCGCGAACCGCAATGCCTTCTACATCTAATACTGTCGCTACATCGTGAGGATGTACGTCGTCAATGTTAAATGTAACAAGACCAGCGCGATGCTTTGGACCATAAATTGTAACGCCATCTACTTCTGATAGTCTTTCTAAAGCATATTGCGCTAATTCATGTTCATGCTTTTCAATATTATCAAGACCGATTTCTTCTAGGAAATCAATTGCCGCTCCAAGTCCGATTGCATTACCGATAATCGGTGTGCCTGCTTCAAACTTCCACGGAAGCTCTTTCCAAGTAGATTCTTGTAAATCTACGAAATCAATCATTTCACCGCCAAATTCAATTGGCTCCATATTGTTTAGCAATTCTTTTTTACCATATAATACGCCGATACCTGTAGGTCCGCACATCTTATGAGCAGATAATGCGTAGAAATCACAGTTCAAATCTTGTACATCTACTTTCATATGAGGTGTACTTTGTGCACCGTCAACGACCATAATTGCGCCATTTTCGTGTGCGATTGCTCCGATTTCTTTTACAGGGTTAATCGTTCCAAGCACGTTTGAAACTTGCATAATAGAAACGATTTTTGTATTCGGTGTAACTGTTTGACGAACATCTTCTAAAGAAATTGTACCGTCTGGTTGAAGCGGAAGGTATTTTAAAGTTGCACCAGTTTTCTTCGCAACTTGTTGCCACGGAATGATGTTACTATGGTGTTCCATGTAAGAAATAACGATTTCATCGCCTTCTTTTACATTTTCAAGACCATAGCTAGCCGCTACTGTATTTAATGCAGTTGTCGTTCCGCGCGTGAAAATAATCTCTTCCATTGATTTCGCATTAATAAACTTGCGAACTTTCTCGCGTGCACCTTCATACGCGTCGGTAGCTTTCGTACCGAGCGTATGAACACCGCGATGCACGTTAGAATTATATTCTTTATAGTAACGTTCTAACGTTTCAATGACTTGAATTGGTTTTTGAGAAGTTGCTGCACTATCGAAATATACAAGTTGTTTGCCGTTCACTTTTTGATCAAGAATTGGAAACTGTTTGCGTATTTCATGAATATTCATTAGCGAACTTTCCTTTCAATTACCTCAACAAGCTGTGCTTTTACTCCTTCAATTGGAAGCTCATTTACTACAGGTGCTAAGAATCCATGGATGACTAAACGTTCTGCTTCGCGTTTTGGAATACCACGGCTCATCAAGTAGTATAATTGGTACGGATCTACGCGGCCTACTGAAGCTGCGTGACCTGCCATTACATCATCTTCGTCGATTAAAAGAATTGGGTTTGCATCCCCACGAGCTTTCTCATCTAACATAAGAACGCGAGAAGATTGTTGTGCATTTGATTTAGATGCACCGTGTTCAATCTTACCAATTCCGTTAAAGATAGATGTTGCACTATCTTTTTGTACACCGTGTTTTAAAATCCAACCTTCAGAGTGTTTACCGAAGTGAACAACTTTAGTTGTAAAGTTTTGTGTTTGGTTACCACGGCCAATTGTTACTGTTTTCGTATCAGCATATGAACCGTCGCCCATTAAGTTTGTAACGTTCTCTGAAATTGTGTTTCCGTCATTCATAAGGCCTAGAGCCCAATCAATGCGGCCGTCGCGACCTACAACACCGCGGCGGTTAACGTAAGTTGTTACGTCTTTTGCTAATAGATCAACCGCACCGAATTTCACTTGTGCGCCTTGTTCCACGATTACTTCTGCTACGATATTTGCAATACCTTTAGCATTTTCATTTGCAACGTAGTTTTCTACATAAGTTGCAGTACTGTTCGCATCAGCTACGAATAATACGTGGTTATATACGTTAGCTTCTTCGCCGTCTACTAAGAATACAGCTTGAAGTGGAGTTTCAAGAACAACGTTTTTCGGAACATATACGAATGCACCGCCGTTGATTAATGCAGCATGAAGTGCAGTTAAACGATGCTCGTCTACTTTCACGCCGTCTTTCATTAAATACTTTTGTAATAGTTCAGCATGCTCTGTTGCAGCTGTTACGATGTCTGTAAAAATAACACCTTTTTCTTTTGCTTCGTCTGCTAAAGAAACGAACGCAGTTGTACCAGTACGTTGTACCAATACGCTGTTATTTTCATCGATTAAGTTTTTCACTGCTTCTGGAAGCTCTGTTAAAGAACTTACAGGCTCTTGCTTAGCAGCGTCGCCTTTTCCGATAAAGTCCCATTTCTCAATTTTCGTTTTATCAGGCGTTGGCATTGGAAGTTCAGTTGCTTGTGCAAGAGCTTGTAAGCGGAACTCAGTCAACCAAGCAGCTTCGTTTACTTCGCTTGCGCGTTGACGGATTGTTTCTTGATCGAAAGGTAATGTACCGATTGTCATGTTTATGCTCCTCTCTTACGCTTCTTGCTCTGTTGTTTCGTCTTCAATACCTAATTCTTTTTTAATCCAGTCATAACCTTCAGCTTCTAGACGTTGTGCAAGCTCAGGGCCACCAGATTTAACGATACGACCGTTCATCATAACGTGAACGAAGTCTGGAGTGATGTAGTTTAATAAACGTTGGTAATGCGTAATCATTAGGCAACCGAACTCTTCGCCGCGCATTTGGTTAATACCTTTAGATACAACTTTTAATGCATCAATATCAAGACCTGAGTCGATTTCATCTAAGATTGCGATTTTTGGCTCAATCATCATTAATTGAAGAATTTCGTTACGTTTTTTCTCTCCACCAGAGAAACCTTCGTTTAAGTAACGTTGTGCCATTTCTGGATCCATTTCTAGGAATTCCATGTTTTTATCTAATGTACGGATAAATTTCATAAGAGAAATTTCATCGCCTTCTTCACGACGTGCGTTAATTGCAGAACGTAAGAAGTCAGCATTTGTTACTCCGCTAATTTCACTTGGATATTGCATTGCTAGGAATAGACCTGCTTGTGCGCGCTCGTCTACTTCCATTTCTAATACATCTTCACCGTCGATGATGATGCTACCTTCTGTTACTTCATACTTTGGGTGACCCATAATCGCAGAAGATAAAGTTGATTTACCTGTTCCGTTAGGTCCCATAATTGCGTGGATTTCTCCACCTTTTACTTCAAGGTTTACACCTTTTAAAATTTCTTTGCCATCAATTGATACGTGTAAGTCTTTAACCGTTAATGTAGAACCAGCCATCTCAATACCTCCATTAATCCTATATATACATTTTAAAAATTCCTAAAACGTTCATATTCTCATTTTATTCTCATTCTAATCTTATATCAAATAAAATGATATCGCAAACGACGAAAAAAAGTAACAATTTTTTCACAAATGTATATAAGTATTTCCCTTGCATCCTTATATGATACACCTTTCTTCTTATTTATATAAAGAAAAAAGGACTGGTAATTTTCCAGTCCTTTCCTCATATTTATTCACTTACCGGAAGTACAGCACCTTTATATTCTTTATTAATAAAGTCTTGAATTTCTTTCGAATGCAGTACTTCTACTAATTCTTTAATTTCTTTTTTCTTCTAGTCACCTTTACGAACTGCAATAATATTTGCATACGGAGAGTCTGATCCTTCAATCGCAATTATTCTTTTACAGGAACAACTGCCCCTTTATATTCTTTAGTAATAAAGTCTTCAATTTCTTTAGAATGTAATACTTCTACAAGCTCTTTAATTGCTTTTTTATCTTTATCACCTTTACGAACCACTAATACGTTTGCGTATGGAGAATCATCGCCTTCAATTGCAATTGCATCTTTTTCTGGGGTTAATTTCGCATCAATTGCATAGTTCGAGTTAATTAAAACAGCGTCGCCTTCTTTATTGTTATACACTTGTGGTAACAAACCAGGCTCAATATCCGTTTTGAACTTTAAGTTTTTCGGATTATCTGCAATATCTTTTGGAGTTGCACTAACTGGATCTACTCCGTCTTTAATTTTTAAAATGCCTTCTTTTTGTAAAATTGCTAAACCACGTCCATGGTCAGTAACGGAATTACTCATAATAATTGTCGCCCCGTCTGGAAGCTCTTTTAAGCTCTTATATTTTTGAGAATATACACCAATTGGTTCTAAATGAATTTTTCCTGCAATTTCAAAATCGTATTTTTTATCTTTTATTTCTTTTTCTAAATACGGAATGTGCTGGAAGTAGTTTGCATCTAAATCCTTATCCGCTAACGATTTATTTGGTAACACGTAGTCTTGGAATTTTTTAATTTCTAACTCAATTCCTTTTTTCTCTAATAAAGGTTTAGCCTTTTCTAAAATAACCGCATGCGGCACGTTAGAAGCCCCTACAACTAGTTTCTTTTCATCTTTATCTTTCCCGCCACAAGCTGCTAACCCAAAAATTGAAGTTGAAATAAGTGCTGTAAGTAATAATTTTTTCATTTGAAACATCCTCCCGTTTTTTTATTATCGTTTATCTATTCGAACCGTTACACGATCACCAATCCACTGAATGAAAAATACAACTAGTAATACACAAATTGTCGCAACGATTGTTACATCGTTATTTCCTCGTTGGAATCCTTCTAAATATGCAAGTGTTCCAAGGCCACCAGCACCAACAACTCCCGCCATTGCTGTATAGCCTACTAAAGCAATTGTCGTAACTGTAATGCCAGATACTAATGCTGGTAATGATTCTGGAATTAGCACTTTTAAAATAATTGTGCTTGTTTTTGCTCCCATCGCTTTTGAAGCTTCGATTACACCCTTATCAATTTCACGAAGTGCAATTTCAACCATTCTCGCGTAAAATGGTGCCGCTCCAATAATTAAAGCCGGCAGTGCTGCACTCGCTCCAAGAATTGTTCCAAGCAGAATCTTTGTGAATGGGATTAATAAAATGATTAAAATGATGAACGGTATCGAACGGAATATATTTACGAACGCTCCAATCGCTGTGTTAACCGTCTTGTTTTCCCATAAATTATCTTTCGCTGTCATAAAGAGTAACAATCCTAAAATTAGTCCTAAAACAAATGTCGCAAGAGCTGCGATTGCCGTCATATATAACGTTTCACCAGTTGCTTCTAACATTTGATTCCAATCAACATTTGCGAGTAATTTATCCATGTGCGATCACCTCCAGCTCTACTTGATCTTGATGTATTCCCTCTATTGCTTGCTGAATCGCTGTTTCCTCACCATTTAAATGAACAACTAAACTACCGTAAGAACCGTTATTCGTTTGTGCGATATTTCCTTGCAAAATGCTAACTTCTATATCACTGCGTTGCATTAATCTTTGAAGTACTGGTCTTTCTACAGCTTCACCGATAAACTGCAAACGAACGACTTTACCATCTGGATACTTTTCAATTAAACTTTCAATCGTTTCATTTGTATCTTCAGAATCCGTTAACTGCTGTACAAATCGTTTCGTAATGTCTTTCTGCGGATTACGGAATACATCAAGTACTGGACCCGTCTCTACAATCTTTCCTTTTTCCATTACCGCCACTCTATTACAAATCTTTCGAATCACGTGCATCTCGTGTGTAATAAGTACAATTGTTAAACCGAGACGCTTATTAATATCTAATAATAAATCTAAAATTTGATCTGTCGTTTCTGGATCAAGAGCTGATGTTGCTTCATCACATAAAAGCACTTGCGGGTTGTTAGCTAGCGCTCTTGCAATACCAACGCGCTGTTTTTGTCCTCCACTCAGCTGAGATGGATATGCATCTCCTCTTCCCTCTAATCCAACGAGATGAATTAACTCATCAACACGTTTTCTTCTCTTCGCCTTATCCACACCTGCAATTTCAAGTGGGAATTCGATATTTTCGCGTACAGTTCGTGACCAAAGTAAGTTGAAGTGTTGAAAAATCATTCCGATTTCTTGTCTCGCCTTACGAAGTTCACTTCCTGTAATTGCTGAAATCACACGATTTGCAATTGTAATTTGGCCTGAAGTTGGTTTCTCTAGCTGATTGAATAATCTGATTAACGAACTTTTCCCAGCCCCACTATATCCGATAACACCAAATATTTCGCCTTTGTCTATTTTTAAATTGGCATTATCTACAGCAGTGACATCACCGCTTTTTGCTTTATATATTTTCTTTACATTCTCTAATAGAATCATGGTGTATCACCCCTTTTTTTATTTGGGTCGACTCCGCAATTTTTTATGTTTAATGCGTGTAGTCCACCGTTATCACTACTTTTATTATTTGAATGTCCTCCACATTCAAACAATAAAAAAACCTTTCCGCTTTAGAGAAGCAGAAAGGTTTATATGCGTATATAACAACATTATCCCTCTCTCTCATCTCTCAAAGCATTTGCTTTGCAGGAATTGGCACCATTTCAACATAAGTTGACGGTTGCCGGGCTTCACAGGGCACAGTCCCTCCACCTCTCTTGATAAGAGAAATCAGATTACATTTTCGTCTGATTTGTAATTTATGAAATTGTCTATATTTTATGAATTGAATTGTATCAATATCCACACACCATGTCAACAGAAATTTTCGTAAAAAATGAACCTTCAGAATTTTAAGCACCTACTGACATCGGTTTACATATATGAAACATCGATTCAACTAATAGCATCGTTCGATACGTTCCTGAATATTGTACACGTCCATCGTTCATTAACATTTGCAACCTTACATTGCCGTTCACCAATTGTTTTACATCTTCTTCATCTACACAAACGATTTGCTCCGTTCCTCTTTCCTCGTGTAGCAACTCTATATAATCCCTTGAAATTTGCAGCGAACAACTTTCATCTCCAAAGCGGAAATTAACAGTTTTTTCTCCTTGTCTTAAAAGCGGCTCTAAATGATATTGACCATTAGCGTAATTTACAAATGATTGCAGCAAAGAATATAATTTCACCCTAAATCACATCCTTCATATCACTTTCTATTACACATACCATTCCCTCTCACTAAAGAGCAATCCTGTTACTTTCGCTCGACAAATACTGTAACCACACTGCATCTCGACATATTTCCCGAGAAATATGTCGAGGCGGCAAAAACTTTGCCGCCTACTTTAATTCCGTATATAAATATTCAACCGAATGAAATGCATATATCTTCTTCATGAGTGTCCCATTTTCAAAAACAAGTAAACACGGTACACTTTCGATTCCATACTCTTTCGCTAAATGCGGAGCATAATTTAAATCTAACATTCCAATTTGGAGGTCTTCAATTGTCATCTCAACAACTGTTAACATCTTTTTTGCTAATTGGCATGTTCCACACATTGGAGTATATACATATAACACTGTTTTTTCTTCGTTCTCTATTAGGGCTGTTGCTTCGGCTCCTGTCCAGTCAATCACTTCTATCATTCCTTACCGTAAATATTCTGTATAAACGTCAATGTCAGCTCCCCATAATACATTTGCTAAGTGTGAAGATGGCGCAGTTGCCACTTCTCGGTACGAGCGATCAATATAAATATGCTCTGCTTGCGGAAATTCTTTTCGAAACTGTTTCCTTAACTTTTCTCCAGCATCATCAGCATCCACTAGTACATACACTTCCTTATCAAAAAACTGATCAACGAGCTCATCCATTTTCGACAAACCAATTGTACCATTTGTACAAACAATTTCCACCGGTTCCCGAATAATAGATTCAATCTTTCTTCTATCTGATGTACCTTCTACAATAATGACTTTTTCCACATAAATCATATGTCATCACCCGATCACCATATACTATACAACCTTTAACTTAGTATATAGTATATTCGTTATTTTCATGTTGTTTCCTGTTTATTTTTGCAAAAGAAAAGCGGAGCCGACTGTTTAGCCCTGTTGGCTAAGGTTCTTTCGCACAGAAGACGCTTTTTGTCTTCTCGTGCGGAAGGTTCTTAGACATGAAGGACTAGGAGGTGGAGCTAGACAAAGAAAAGCGCAAGCGGCTCGCTCAGAACAAGAGAGCATTGGAACTCCTGAACTAGAGGCGCTCTTTGCCTCAAGTTCAGGAGTGAAATGACCGACTGTTCTAGCCGCTGGAGCTAGATCAAAAAGAAAAGCGGAACCGACTGTTTAGCCATGAGATGGAGCTGGACAATAAAAACTTAAACGAAAAGTTTTTTCAAAAAACGTTCTCCTACACAATAATTAGTATATGATTCTGCATTCATTATTTTACATAAAATAAAAAGGACAGCACAAAGGCTGTCCTTTCGTCGACTATAATTAGTCTTGGTTTGTCATTTCTGCATATTTTTCAGCAGTTAATAACTTCTCAACTTGGCTTGCATCAGAAAGTTCAACTTTAACCATCCATGCACCCTCGTATGGAGATTCGTTAACAAGTTCTGGTTGGTCACTTAATTCTTCGTTTACTGCTACAACTTTACCACTTACAGGTGCATATAACTCAGAAACTGTTTTAACAGATTCTACGCTTCCGAATGGCTCGTTAGCTTCGATTGTTGCACCTACTTCAGGAAGTTCAACGAATACGATATCGCCTAGCTCACCTTGTGCAAAGTGAGTAATACCGATAACAACTTCATTACCTTCAGTTTTTACCCATTCGTGTTCTTCAGAGTAACGTAAATTATTTGGAATGCTCATGACTGTACCTCCAGTGAATGTATTAATTATGTAAAAATACCTTATTGGTACTTTTTCCACACACTTTCAAACTGCTCTTCGTTAAAACCAAGTGTTACATTCGTTCCATTTGTTACGATTGGACGTTTAATCAACATGCCATCAGATGCTAAAAGCTCGTACATTTCGTCTTCACTTGCATCCTTTAACTTATCTTTCAGACCAAGTTCACGGTAACGCATTCCACTTGTATTAAAGAATTTTTTTAATGGTAATTCACTTTTTTCATGTAAATTACGTAAATCTTCTTTTGATGGTGGATTTTCAACAATATGAATCATCTCATATGCTACATCGTTTGCCTCAAACCATTTCTTTGCTTTTTGACATGTGCCACACTTTGGATATGAATAAAATGTTACTGTCATAAATTCACCTACTTTTTTACTAACCTTTACCCTTATCATATAGAAAACGTTTTATTATTTCAAACGATTATTCGCTAAACTTTTACTTATTTCGTGATAATTTTTAATAATCCTGCAAATTTTTCTTATTTTTCCGCCATTTATTAAGAAAAAATAAATATATAAATTTTTTTGATTCTTCTCTTATCACTCACCGAACATATATCTTAAACAAACGTTTGATTAATTCCCCACTTTCCTTCATTAATCCTTGAGCTACATCGATTTCTTCCTACCAAACATACATCTTAAACAAACGTTTGATTAATCCCCATTTTTTCTTTGTTAACCCTTGAGCTACATCGATTTCTTCCTACCGAACATATACCTTAAACAAACGTTTATTTAACCATTTCATCCTATAGTCACAAAACCTGGAAACACTTTACATGACAAAGGCGTACAGAGAAAAGGAAATAACGATTTTGACCATAATAGGAGAGTATTCCATGATGTTGAAGAAATTACTGCAAAGAAAAAAGACGCATTTAAATGGATGCGTCTTTTGGCGATGTTTCTTTTGTGAAATCATATAAAGCAATTGCGCCTAAAATAACTAGTATACTTTCAGGGGCATCTAACAAAATAGTTCTCCAAGTTTCTGAGACTACCCATTTAATACCTGCCGCTGATTCAAGATATGTTTGAAAATAACTAATTGTAAAATCAATTACAAATAAACATACAAGTAATGTTAGACCAAAACGAATTAATTTCTTATTTGTAAACATGTAACACCTCTCAAAATTAATTGGATATTTCTGATTTCAGTTCTTTATATGTGAAAATCCCTATATTTAATTTTAACATACAAAAATATCCAAATAAATATAATATGCATATTTGCATATTTCTTGCATATTGAGGAATTACTGTTAATAAAAAGTCCCTACAAGCAACCTCATAACAATGGAATCATTTGGATCATTATATAACCGATTCCTGCATGTGAAATAAAGGAGAAGCCTTGTTTACATGCTCTTTCTTTATCGACTCAAATAATCTGCAATTGTTTGAAATACGACGATATACATATTATGAATACTTTCTTCAGTATTTCCACCATTTGATAAACCAACTGCCCATTGTTGTCCTTCACCACTTCCGATATTTGCAAAGCCTTGTGTATACATAGCATTTACATCTTTTCGTGCACTGTTATACTCTATCCCTTTTGTAATAAACGTTGAATATGATTTATCTTGCAAACCGATAAAAAACACTGGTTTCTTTAGCGATGAAAATACATCTTTATACTGCTCTGTTGAGGCTTCTTGAAAGTGGTTTTTCATGACAAGAAAACCATCCACTTCCTTAGATTTCTTTTCCAGTTCCTCTAACTTTATTTCCTCGAACTTTACATTCCTAAACGTATCTTTCGGTTTCTCTCCAACAACTCCAATTACGAGTGCTCTTCCGTTATATTCTAATTTCTCTCCTTCTTTATCCTTTGCACACCCCGCACTCACTAGGCATATCAATATAAAAAATAAGAAATACGATAAACGCTTCATATAGCACCCTCCCCTTCTTTTCAGTCAAGTGACAAAAACGTAAGGTTCATTCAAGAAAATGTAAGTAAAATCGATAGCTCAAATTACGTTTCTATATTATAATCAATTGAATTTACTTACATTACTAAACATAGGAGATTATCATGAAGAAATTTAAACTTTCATCTTTTCTTCCGTTAAGTTATATACTTCTACTCGTACTCGTAAGTCCCCTTTACGATGTATTAAATAAATCGGCTGTTCACGCAGTAGATGTCACAACTGTAGTAGATGATTGGATTCCATTTGTGAAAGCATTTATTATTCCTTATTTACTTTGGTTCCCTTACTTATACGGCGCACTTATTTATTATTGCTTTGCGGATCGAAAACAATATTATGTCACTTTAAGTAGTATCATTCTTGGAAAACTTGCTTGTTTTTCTATTTATTATTTTTGGCAGACAACTGTACCACGTCCAACAGTCGTTGGATCAGACGTATTTTCCGAACTAGTCCGCTATATTTATAGTATCGATCAACCGGTAAACTGTTTCCCTAGCATTCACGTACTTACTACCTTCATCATTATGCTAGCTGCCTTTAGACGTAGAGAACAACATGCTTTTGAATATTATATCCTTATGTTCTTCGGTACGCTTATTATTTTATCAACACTATTTACGAAGCAACACGCGTTTGTAGACGCCATCTCTGGAATGACGCTTGCAAGCATACTTTACTTCGGCGTTCAGTTATTATTAGCAAAAGAAACAGTACGTGTTCCAGTAAAACAAAATCAAAAAATGTAAAAAGCAGACTGTGGCTTCCAGTCTGCTTTTCTCTATATAAAAGGAGATTTTCAATTTAAGATTGCGGTACAGTCATATCACCAGAGTGAATACGACCTGCTTTTTTAAGAGCAATGTAAAGTATATAAGAAACAGCTACTGGAATGATGATATAAGTGATTACCATCGCTGGAACAACTTCCCATCCTTCGCTGGAAATTAAATTAATTGGTGCGATAAGAGAGCTTAATCCAAGACCTGCAATTTCTTTTCCTGCTTCCAGTTGGAAAATCAATGCGGATACAGGACCAACTATAGCACTGGCGACAACAGTTGGGACGAGAATCATTGGATTTTTAGTGATATTTGGCAACTGTACTTTCGGAGTACAAAGAGCCTGAGCTAATATACCGCCTAAATTATTTTCTTTCGCTGAGATAACAGAGAATCCGATAAACTGAGCAACGCAACCTGCAAGAGCAGCACCACCTGCAACACCGTCTAAGCTAAGTGCGATCGCTAACGCAGCTGATGAAGCTGGAGAGATAAGTAATAGTCCCCAAACGACTGCAATCACGATAGAAGCAATGAACGGGCTACCAGCTGAGCTATCTTTAATAAATGCTCCAATTGTATTTAAGACAGGAGTAATATTATGAGATAACCAAATACCGACTAAACCAGAACCTAATATGGCCGCAAATGGAACGAGCATCATATCTAATGCAGTTTTCCCACTTAAACGTTTACCAATATATACAGCTAAAGTTGCTGTTAATAATGCACCGATTGGCTCACCTGTTTTAATGATTAGACCTGCTTCAGTAATTGAAATGGATCCGGCACCAATCGCTCCAGCTACCATAGCCGAGAAGATTACAAGACCGTTTGCACCGAGCATAAAAGCAATTCCGGCACCAATGGCTGGTGCCATAAGTGATTTTGCAACAACTCCGATTGTAATAAGCAATGGAATATCAACAATTCTTCCTATATTTTCGATTAGTAAACCAATTCCAAGGGATACGAAAATACCTTGTGCGATTCCAGCTGATGCTTTAAATACACGAGACATTATATATTCCTTCATTTGTTTCACCTTCTCCTATAAGTTAGTAACCAATTGTTTTCATATAATCACGTAAAATATCGTTTGATTTTGCGAATCGAGTTTCCTCATCCTCTGTTAAGTTTAGTTCTACAATTTCTTTTATACCGTCTCTAGTAATAATAGCTGGCACTCCTGTACAAATATCATACTCACCGTACTCACCATCTAAAATGGCTGATACAGCAATGACACGGTGATCATCGTTAAAGATTGAACTCGCAATATATGCTAGAGAATTTCCGATTCCGTAATAAGTAGTACCTTTTCGTTTATAAATTTCCCATCCAGCTTTTGCAGTCTTCTCAACAATTTCATCTAAATCTATTTCACCAAATTTGTCTTTTTTCTCTTCTAAAATTTGTAGAATTGGCTTTCCACCAACAGTTACGTGAGACCAAGCAACCATTTGAGAATCACCATGTTCTCCTAATGAATACCCATGAATACTACGAGGATCTACATGTAACATTTCAGATAGAATTGTTTTTAGGCGAGAAGAATCTAGTGATGTACCAGTACCGATCACACGATTTCTAGGTAAACCAGATAATTTCCACACTTGATACGTAATAATATCAACTGGGTTCGATGCAAGTAAGAAAATACCATCAAATCCACTTTCCATTACTCCGCCAACAACACTTTCCATAATCTTCGCACTCGCTCCTAAAGTATCCAAGCGACTTTGTCCAGGCTTTGGTGCTGGTCCTGCTGTAATAATAACGATGTCCATATCTTTGCAGTCTTCATAGCTTCCTGCATATACTTTTGTTCTTGTATTTGTAAAGTTAATGCAGTGTGATAAATCCATTGCTTCCCCAACTGCACGTTCATGATTTATATCAATTAATAATAGCTCTTCGCAAATGCCTTGATTCACAATGGAATATGCACAACTTGATCCAACTAATCCAGTACCGATAATTGCAATTTTTCTTGTATTTCGTTTCATAGCAATCTCTCCTAATTGATCATATAATCTATTTCTTG
Organism: Bacillus cereus group sp. BfR-BA-01309; assembly: GCF_022664315.1. Lineage (NCBI taxonomy): Bacteria > Bacillati > Bacillota > Bacilli > Caryophanales > Bacillaceae > Bacillus > Bacillus cereus group sp. BfR-BA-01309. The sequence goes on along the minus strand of NZ_JAKUHE010000015.1, from coordinate 2,091 downwards.
TGTTCTTTACACTCCTAATTATAGAGATTCCCACGATATAAACCATGGATACTTTGTGAAATATTGAACAAACTTTTTGTCCTTTTTGTGAATTGTTACATTCCATTTTCGTCATATTTGTTACAACTGGAAAAATATTCATTATATATTTATTGACATATATAAAGTAAAACTTTAATCAGCAGGGTTTTACCGCCCAGTAAATCGCGAGACAAAACAAAAAACGAGCGACTTCATTCGCTCGTTTTTTCACCCCATTATTCCGCACTTAATTGGCTTTTTAATTGCTGGACAATCATTGGATTCGCAGGTGCAGCTGGTTTATAATAACTTTTTTGCTTTGCGTACTCATACATATTACGTTGACGCATCTCATCTTGATTACGAATTTGAATTAACGTTTGATGTAACTGTTCGTTATCAGACTGAGAAATATAATTTGCATAACTTGTTAAACTTGCATTTAACCCTGCTAAATAATCATTTACCATATCTTTTTCATTCATCTGTCGCTTCCTCCTATCCTAGGAAAGTCATTAATTGCTGTTTCGTATTTCTTGCATCTTGCGCATCCTTTTGTAGCATTTGTTTCAACTCTGGATCTGTACACGTCTGTGCATACTGCTCCAACTTGTTAATAATTGTTGCATGTCCACCAATTAAATGACGTAAGTTTTCTACTTCAAGCTCTGTTAAGTTTTGCATAGAATACTCCTACCTTTCTTTGTTCGTTCACTGTTAGTATTTAGCTATTTTTTGATTGTATGCATGAATTAACTTTTTCACGTGCACACAAAATAAAAGATGAATAGCTAAGCCATTCATCTTTTATACTGGTTATGTATTCATTTTTATAGAGATACAATCATACTTATACTCACAAGTAAGTTCCATACAATGTGCAAAATAATACTAGGTATAATAGATTGCGTCTTTTTGTATAACATGGCCAATACAATCCCCATAATCGTTGCTGTAATTAGAAGACCTCCATGAAGAATCCCAAAAATGAAGGAAGAAATAATAATACCAACTAAAAAATTATATTTCCTTTCTAGAAATCGATATAAAATACCTCGAAATAGAATTTCTTCTTTAACCGGTGTAATTATAGCAACACTTAACACATATATAATACTTTGTATGCTATTTTGAATCCTTAAGCTCCCTAATTGTTCCTTCTGTTCTGCTGCACTTTCGAAACTAAACACATGTAACATTAAATATTGTGATAACGCAATGATAATAAAACCAATTAATAGATATAAATATGTCTTCCCATTCTTCAAAACGGATACATCCCAAATAGATTTAATAAAATGAAGAACTGGTTTATAAGCTAATAAAATGATAGCAACAACAGCTGCATCAAATAAGAGTAAATAATATCCTTCTAAATTAGTACTTAATACTTCTTCTCCATAAATCTCAAAGGCTAAACCAAGGAATAATCCTCCTAGGAGTGAAATCCCTATAATCATTGCTATCATTACAAATAGGTTTTTATATGTTATATTCTCTATTTCTCTTTCCACACTATACGCTTCTAACACTGTTTTACTCACAGTATCCCTCCAGTTATTCTCATTTACCTTAATGAAATCCATTAATTGAAATATAAAGATAATATAACAAAATTTCCAAAAAGAATAATATGCAATTTTACATATTATGAAAGCTTTGCATTCTGTAGTTTTAGGAATCAAATTGCTATACAATAATTATTGTATGAAATTTCAAAAAAGACCTTCTATCCACCATAGCCCTCGTATCATATAAAACTGATTAGTTAAAGGAGCAATGAACATGAAAACCCACGACTTCCTTACAGAAATCCAGAAAGGCTCTGAACCTAGTCCCTATCAAGATCCTATCGCATTCAGTTTCGTTTGCTTTTTCTTAGCGATATATACCTTTTTCAAACCTGCAAAATGATATCATTTCATGAGAAAAAGCAGACCATTCTTTTCGAGTCATATGCACTAAAAAACCTTAGAATCTGAAGTGAACCCGAATAGTGGTACATGAAAAAAACACCTCCTGAATTCGCATACTAAGTATGCAAATTCAATGGAGGTGTTTTTTCGTATG
>NZ_JAKUHE010000014.1:0-116821 GCF_022664315.1 Bacillus cereus group sp. BfR-BA-01309 | reverse complement strand
TTTTATCAATTCTTTCTCGTTTTCGCCCTCAATCAAACGATTAAAACTATATCGTTTTGCACTTTCGAACGTACGGATCAAAGTAATTAAATCTTCCGTTTGTTCTTTTGTAATAGAATTGATTTTACAAGTACGTGTTGTTTTCACCCTTTCCCCTCCTTTTCATCACCTGAAAATATTATATGTTGAATTCTGTAAAATATAAAACCTGTAATTGTAAATTTTGATAGTTTTTTATAGATTCTTATTTACTGTTATTACCTCCTTACGAAACTATCATTTAACTTTTCTACCATCTAGTATTCAATATTTCTGCTTTATTATATCTTTTTTCTTTCTATATAAACAAAAAACAATACTTATTTCAAAGTATTGTTTTTTGTTTAAAAGCATATGCAATTACTCTATAGATTTTTATTTTTTTAATTTCACTCTTTGTAGTCGTAATGCATTTAATACAACGGATACAGAACTAAATGCCATCGCAGCTCCAGCAACCCAAGGTGCTAAGAAACCGAACGCTGCAATCGGGATTCCTAACCCATTATAAGCTAGTGCCCAGAATAAATTTTGCTTAATATTTCTTATCGTCATCTTGCTCATAAAGATTGCATCAGCAATACTATTTAAATCACCACGGATTAACGTAATGTCTGCCGCTTCCATCGCTACATCCGTACCTGTTCCAATTGCCATACCGATATCCGCCGTAGCCAGTGCAGGAGCATCATTTATTCCATCTCCAACCATTGCTACTTTCTTACCTTGCGCTTGCAGTTTTTTTACTTCTTCAGCTTTTCCTTCTGGTAATACTTCTGCAATTACGTGATCAATACCAACTTGCTTAGCGATTGCCTGAGCAGTTTGTGTATTATCTCCTGTAATCATAACAACGTCTAGACCCATTTTCTTAAGTCTTGCGATAGCTGCTTTTGAAGTATCTTTTACAGTATCCGCAACGGCAACTATACCAGCATATTCTTTATTGATCGCAATAAGCATCGCTGTTTTTCCTTCTCGTTCTAGCGCTTCCATCGATTTAGAAACTTCTTCAATATCAATATCAAATTTCTTCATTAATCGACGTGTACCAATTAATAATTGTTTCCCTTCTGCAACTGATTCAATACCGAATCCTGGAATTGCTTCAAACGTTGCTGAACTTGGGATATCAATTTTCTTTTCTTTAATTCCTTCTACAATCGCTTCTGCAAGTGGGTGTTCAGAATTTTTTTCTGCCGCACCTACTAAACGTAGTATTTCTTCTTCATGGAATCCATCTGCTACAATTACATCTGTTAACACCGGCTTCCCATTTGTCACAGTACCTGTTTTATCTAGAATAACTGTATCTAATCGGTGGGTTGCTTCTAAATGCTCCCCGCCTTTAAATAAAATGCCATACTCAGCCGATCTTCCTGATCCCGCCATAATAGACGTAGGCGTTGCAAGACCTAATGCACACGGACAAGCGATAACAAGTACGGCTATCATTTTCTCAAGTGCTCCGCCAAAATCACCAGGTGTAACAAATAGCATCCACACTGCAAATGTGATAATAGCAATCACAACTACAACCGGTACGAAAATACCTGAAATTTGATCTGCTACCCTTTGAATAGGAGCTTTTGAACCTTGAGCCTCTTCTACTACTTTAATAATTTGAGCTAATGCAGTATCTCTTCCTACCTTAGTTGCTTTCACTTTTAAAAAGCCATTTTTATTTATTGTAGAACCGATTACTACATCCCCAATTGTTTTATCAACCGGGATACTCTCTCCTGTTAACATCGATTCATCAATTGCTGACTTTCCTTCTACAATTTCCCCATCTACCGGGATTTTTTCCCCTGGTTTCACATAAACGATATCACCAGCTACCACTTCTTCAATTAAAATTTTTATTTCTGTTTCATCTCGTACAACAGTAGCGGTTTTCGCCTGTAATCCCATTAATTTTTTAATTGCTTCTGACGAGCGTCCTTTTGCTTTCGCCTCAAATAATTTACCTAAAATAATTAATGTAATAAGTACTGCACTCGTTTCAAAATACAAGTCTGTCATATGTTCCGAAGAACCAATCGACCTAATACTTAAATACACACTGTAGAAATACGCTGCAGACGTTCCAAGTGCCACGAGAACATCCATATTAGCGCTTTTATTACGTAACGCTTTATAAGCCCCAACATAAAACTGCCCACCAATGATAAACTGAACTGGAGTTGCAAGAGCTAGCTGCACCCAAGGATTCATAAGCATATCAGGTAAATAAATAAACGATGTAAATGAGAAATGACTTACCATTGCCCACAATAATGGAAATGATAAAATAAACGAAATGATAAATTTCTTCTTTTGTCGCTCAATTTCTTGTAAGCGATGATCAGTTGATCCATTTTGCTCATCTGATTTCACTTCTAATTTATATCCTAATTTCGTAATTGCACTCTTCATCTCATTTACATTAATTTCATCAGGATTAAAATCTACTGTAGCTGATTCTAAAGCGAAATTCACTGTTGCTCCGTTCACACCTTCTAACTTATTTAAACGCTTTTCTACTCTATTGGCACATGCTGCGCATGTCATCCCTGAAACAGTAAACTCAGCTTTATCGCTGACAATTCCATATCCTAACGATTCAACTTTTTGCTTAAATTGTTGCGGATTTGTTTTTTGGGGATCATACATTATTTTTGTTTTTTCAAGTGCAAAATTTACATTTGCATCATGAACACCTTCTACTTTTTTCAGACCTTTTTCAATTCTATTCGCACATGCCGCACATGTCATTCCTGATATTTGAAGATTGGCCTCTTTTTGTTCATTCATGTCTCTCACCTCTATATACCCTCATAAGGTATAATTATTAACAAAATAAATCGTACTTCCTATAAAGTACGATTTATTTCCATATCTAAAAATAATTATTGAACATCGTATCCTTGATCTTCAATTACTGCAACGATATCTTTTAACGTTACAACTGATGAGTTGATAGTAACTTCAACAGTTCCTTCTGCTAATTGAACTTTCACTTGCTCAACACCGTTTAGTTCTTTCACGCTGCTTTCAATTGAATTTACACAATGTCCACAAGACATACCTTCAACTTGTAATGTTAACTGTTCCATTTAAAATCCTCCTCTTGTTTCTTCGTTGTTTGTTAATCACAATTACATTTTACCATACCCCCCTAAGGTAATCAATGGTTTTGTATCATGATTTTTCAATTATTTTCTAAAAGTTTATTTTACACACACTTTTTCACACGAATACCTCGAAATCCTATATAAAAGTAAACAAAAAAACAAGCCAGTCACATACTAGCTTGTTTTTACGCTTTTGAAAAACGTTCAAATACTGTCATTAATTCTTCAATTGCTTCGTCACCATTACCATCTTTAATAGCACCTGAAACGCAATGACTTGTATGATTTTTTAATACGCCCATTCCTACTTTTTTCATCGCTGCATTAATCGCTGAAATTTGCACTAAAATATCCACGCAATAACGATCATTTTCAATCATATTTTGAATACCGCGGACTTGTCCTTCAATTCTCTTTAATCTATTTATAATTTGTTCTTTTTCTTTTTCTGATCTATGTGTTACTGCTTCATGCTCTTTATGATCCATATTATCACCTTCTTAAAGTTTCTCTTCATCCAATAAAACAATTGCTTTTACGAGTATACCAATTATAGCACTAATTATCTATGTATGATACCCCATATGAGTATATTTCCGCTCTATGCTTATTCTTAACAATTTATTAGCTTCTCAGTGTCAATTATCATAATACCCTTTCTTTTTTTCAAAAAACAATACATTCTACATCAAAATTTAATAAAGTAAAATGTTTAATCACTTTTGTGCTATATTCTTCAACTAAATTCTCCATTAATGTATATTCCCTGACAAATTTTCGTTGCAAATAAAAAGGGCTACCTTAGTAGCCCTTAATATAATAATTAATTTTCACCAGTTATAAAATACGTAGTTGTAAAAAGCTCAATTCCTTAGTTTTCAAAGTTATTCTTTTACAGGAATAACAGCACCGTTATATTCCTTATTAATAAAATCTTCAATTTCTTTCGAATGCAATACTTCTACAAGTGCTTTAATTTCTTTCTTATCTTTGTCACCTTTACGAACTGCAACTACGTTTACATACGGAGAATCCTTACCTTCAATCGCAATTGCATCTTTTCTTGGATTTAATTTTGCATCAATTGCATAGTTAGCATTAATTAAAATAGCATCACCTTCTTTATTTTTATACATTTGTGTTAATAAACCAGGCTCAATGTCTGTTTTGAATTTCAAATTTTTTGGATTTTCCGCAATATCTTTTACGGTTGCTTTTACAGGATCTATACCATCTTTAATTTTTAAAATACCTTCTTTTTGTAAAATCGCTAAACCACGTCCATGATCAGTAATTGCATTACTCATAATAATTGTTGCACCATCTGGAAGCTCTTTTAGATTTTTATATTTTTGAGAATATAAGCCGATTGGTTCAATATGTATTTTTCCAGCTACTTCAAAATCATATTTTTTGTCTTTCATTTCTTTCTCTAGGTATGGAATACCTTGGAAATAGTTTGCATCTAATTCTTTATTTGCCAATGATTTATTTGGTAATACGTAGTCTTGGAATTTTTTAATTTCTAGTTCCACACCTTTTTTCTCAAGTAATGGTTTTGCTTTTTCCAAAATAACTGCATGAGGTACATTAGAAGCACCAACAACAAGCTTATCTTCACTTTTTCCTCCACAAGCAGTTAAACCAAAAATTGCCGTTGTAATAAGTCCTGATAGTAATAGTTTTTTCATGTTGTAAACACCCTTCTTCTTTTATGTATTTATTTATTAATTCACGCTGTAACAACTCAATAATCCATTTTATTAGAACAACACTAGGACATGCACAAATTGGTTCATTGATTTTCACATCGTTATTCCTCCTGCACACGGACTGTATAAAGTGAAACTTTAATCAGTGAGGATTTTCTTCATCCCCCACTGATTATTAGCCCTCACCAATCGGACTTTTATGGGCAGCCCGACCCCCACCTAACTTCTTTGCTTTCGCTGAATTTGGAGGTGGGGGTCTTACTGCCCATTAAAGCGGGATAAATCGCTCTATTTCCCTTCAGAATAGTCTTCACTCACAGTCGAACAACAAAAAAACCTTTCTGCCCTTAGAATGAGCAGAAAGGTTTGTATACATATATCGATACTATCCCTTTCTCTCATCTCTCAAAGCATTTGCTTTGCAGGAATTAGCACCATTTCAATGTAAAAGTTGATGGTTGCTGGGTTTCATAGGGCACAGTCCCTCCACCTCTCTGGATAAGAGAAATCAGATTTAATTTTCATCTGATTCAAAATCTATTAAATTTTTTATATTTTATGAATTGAATTCTATCAACATAAAATCGTTATGTCAATAAACGTTTATGAAAAAACAAAACTTCAATATACTATGTTGATAGTTGTGTGGCATTACCTCTATAAACTCATCAATTAAAACCACTAATTTTATCCTTAGATTCATTGTTATACAGTAGCACGGTAATATCTTGCACGACTTAAAACAAATACTGATACCTAGTCATCACCTATCGATTTATACTTTGTAATTCTTTAATAAAGCAATCAAACCCTGCTCTCCCCTCTTTATTCACCTTATAAACACCAGCATCTTCTAAGACGCGTTCAAATTTCTTTGCAACTTCAATTTGAAGAAATCTTTTAATGTTCTCTTCTGTATATCCCCCCTGGGCTTTTAATCCATCTGCCCATTTTTGATGAATTTTAGGAACATTTCCCCCCTTATCTAACAAATACAGCTCCACTTCATAAAGCTCCACAATCAAACGCGGGGGGAGAATTGCTAAGCCCATAACTTCAATAAGTCCTATATTTTCTTTTTTAATATGTTGTACATCTGGATGTGGATGAAAAATTCCATCAGGGTATTCCTCACTCACATTATTATCACGAAGTACAAGGTCAATTTCGTACTTTTCTTTACGTCGCCGTACAATTGGTGTAATTGTATGATGTTTTGTACCATTTTTTGATTGCGCACGAATTTGTAAGGATTCATCTGAATAGTTCTTCCAACTTTCATGGATATAGGTGCTGGCATTAATTAGTTCTTCTTTATTTAGGGAAGAAAGACGAATCACACTCATTGGCCAGTTGACGATACCACAAGAAGTATTTGGATAGGCAGGTAATTCAAATGTTTTAAGAATGTTAGCCTTTGCCATTGGAAAGTTATGGCGTCCAGCTTGATAATGGTCATGACTTAAAATAGACCCTCCTACAATAGGTAAATCCGCATTTGAACCAATAAAGTAGTGTGGCATTATTTCTACAAAACTAAACAAACGAGAAAATGCCTCACGAGAAATTTTCATTGGACGATGCTTTTTAGATAGTACGATGGAGTGTTCGTTAAAGTAGGCATATGGTGAATATTGAAACCCCCACTCTTCTCCATCTAGCTCAATATTAATGATTCGGTGATTGCTTCTACCCGGATGGTTCAAGCGGCCGAAATATCCTTCATTTTCAATACAAAGTAAACATTTTGGATAATTACCCTTCGGTGTATTTCTAGCTGCCATGATCTCTTTGGGGTCTTTCTCTGGTTTGGATAAATTTATATTAATCTCCAGTTCGCCATATTTTGATTTTGCTACATATTGAATATTTTTTTCAATCGCACGTGTCTTTATGTAATCATTTCGTTTACTAAGTTCAAAGAAATAATCCGTTGCTTGTTTAGGAGTTTTACGATATGCCTTCTGAAAATTCGCATTAACCTTAGATGGAAGTGGCGTAATCACATCCATTAAAAGCGCTTCAAACATTTCACAATTAACTTGATTTTTAGAGATTTTTAGATTTTTTATCGCTTTATCTATAAGTGTATTTAACAGAACATGTCGGTCCATTTCGACTACGCTATTAATCTCACCCATGTCCGATTCGCCAATCAAACGTAATAGTTGATTGTGCGTATAAATTCGGTCACTTTCTTCAATGGCTCCATTATCAATTGCAAGTGTAGTAAAATCATAAATTGCTTGGTTTGTTTCCATCTTTTTCACCCCATTCATTATCCGATTGCTGTAGTTCCACTACCAATGTGTGCTACATAAAAGACAGGCGCATATCCTACAACTTTAAGATATTCCTCATAAACATTGTTTTTAAAAGCATGGATTTTACTTTCTTTTACTAATGCAATAGCGCATCCACCAAACCCAGCCCCAGTCATACGTGCCCCAAGTACACCCTCTTGTTTTTGTGCAGTGGCTACCAATGTATCTAATTCCAGCCCAGTAACTTCATAATCATCTCTTAAAGATGCATGAGAAGCGTTCAATAGATTTCCGAATTCTTCTAAATCATTTGCAGTAAGAGCTTCTTTTGCTTTTTTTGTACGCTCATTTTCATAAACTGCATGCTTGGCGCGTTTCATTAAGATTTCATTCCCAATAAGATTTTGATTTGCATCAAATTCTGCTTTGCTTAGTTCTCCAAGTGCCCTAATTTCTAACTTTGTTTGGAAACATGCGAGTGCTTCTTCACATTCAGCACGGCGTTCATTATATTTTGAATCTACTAGTTCTCGGCGCTTATTCGTATTCATAATTACAATAGCATAGTCATTCAAAACCACTGGTACCATTTCATACTCTAACGTATTAGTATCTAGAAGAATTGCTTTGTCTTCTTCACCAAATCCAATGGCAAACTGATCCATGATGCCAGAGTTCACACCAATAAATTCATTCTCAACTTTTTTACCCATTTTCACTAATTCAAGTCGCGTCACATTTAAGTTGAACAGGTCTTCTAATACTACGCCTACAAGTAATTCAAGTGAAGCACTACTCGAAAGACCCGCTCCATTTGGAATCGTCCCTTCAACTAATAATTCAAAACCAGAGTCTATTTTATACCCTGCTTCTTTCAGCGTTAAAATAACTCCTTTTACATAATTCGCCCAATTATCGTTTTTATCGTAATTTAATTCATTCACAGTAAAACTAATCACTCCAAGTTCCTCAAAGTTCGTTGAATAAACTAATACTCTATCATCCTCACGACGCCTGGCCACTCCATAAGTCCCATATGTAATAGAAGCTGGGAATACATAACCACCATTGTAGTCTGTATGTTCCCCGATTAAGTTGATACGTCCTGGAGAAAAATATTGATTTGTTTCTAGATTTCCAAATATCTCAGCAAATTTTAAAGTTAGCCCACGTTTCTTTTCCATAAATATAAACCTCCCTTTTGCATTCGTTTTAAATATAGGAGCCATCCGCTTATTCATTCGACCACTTCTAACCGTTCAACATCATTTCTAGACACAACATCGTATTTTAAATAAGTTCCGATTGCAGTATCTAATCCTTCTATACATGTTTCATATTTAAAGAAACTATTAAAAATTATACCCTCAAATAATATGAAATTCTGTTACCGTTTGATGAGTTGAATCCGCCCTAAGAACCATATCCCCAAAATCAGAAAACTGTTCAGCACCTGGACAAACCTGTGTTTCAAAAGTAATTCCGCCATGGTTTGCAAGTTGCTTACCATGCATGAGTGGAGTATTCTCACCAAAATTTGCTGTAAAGATGACGACACTGGGCTCTTTTGTAGCTATTTCAATAGAAACCACTTCATCCGGGCTAGTGAGTTTCACTGAACTATGTGATAGTTCAGGTCGATTCAAGAAGAATGGATGATCAATTCCATCCACTAATTCTTTTTGAACAAAATTACTACTGAAAGTTTCTTTGAGTTTAACTGGCTTTCTAAAATCAAATGCAGTCCCTTCTACAGGCAACTTCACACCAATTGGAACACTTTCCAAATCTAATGGTGCAAATCTATCACTATCCACCCACAATTTATGTTCATTTACGGATTGTGCTACATCACCAGTTAAATTGAAGTACACATGATTTGTTGGATTGAATAAGGTATCTTTGTCACTTGTCGCTCTAGTTTCTACTTTCCAAACATTAGTGTTAGTCAAGGTATAACGTATCTCAATATCAAGGTTCCCTGGAAAACCATTTTCACCATGGGGGCTCAACATATGAAATATCACTGAGGTCTCATCATTATTCTCGACGACACAATATTGCCACTTTTTACTTTCAAATCCTGGAGTACCGCCATGTAAAGTGTTCCCGGTTTTCTCATCAACTTGTACTCTATAGATTTCCCCATCTATTTGAAAAGTTCCATTTCGAATTCGTCCAGCTACACGTCCGATTGAGGCACCAATATATAAATCTTTTTCTAGATATTCCTTTGCCGTATCAAAACCAAGTATAAGCTCACGTAAGCCATTCGTTGTCGGTACCTTTAAACTCGTAATACGAGCTCCTAGGTCTGAAACTGTCAATTGCAGGCCGTACAGATTGGTAATAGTAATACTCGTATAGCCAGCACCGAAATCTTTTGTTGTAATATTCATTTCAGATATCACCCTCCTTTATTTAGAATGAAAATGAGCCAGTGCAGCACTAGAATTAACATCTTCCATTGCTTGCTCATGATGGATTAGCTTCACTTCTAGTTCTTTGACAATTTATACATGCGTTTTCTCTGTCAATATAACCTTCCATGCAAAAAATAGCGGAAAAATCATGAGTACTGCTGGAAGATAAAACGCATAAAGATGGGATGTTGAAGCACCATGAGCAGTAATATCTGCTGCTGTAGCATTACCAGTCATCCCAGAAGTAACAGCTACAAACCCAACGATTCAGTTTGTGATAAAGCTCCAGCAATTTTATCGAGTAATGGACGAATTAATAATGTCACAGCTTCATTTCGAGTGCCATTTTTCCATTGTCCATATTCAACTGAGTTGGTAAAATTCCCGTCCTCTTAGTTTTAATAACGAAAGAAAACGTTTTCGATTTTATGTATATAAAATTACAAATTACATTAATCTTCCTATGATTTTCTTTTTCATGTATAGTTTAACAAGAAAGCGTTTTCTGTTTTATATCCTTTTGTGACCTTAATTTAACCTTTTGTTGCATTTCTTTCTTCAAATGGCATATTGGTTATAGTAATCTCGAAGAAGGGAGAGACACATGGAACAAGCAGTATTTATAAAAAAAGAACACCATCACTTCTCGAGCGAACTTTATTTTGATTTTTGTGGTTTTTCAAAAACACTACCTTTTCATGCATTTGGTCCTGCTGTACGTAACAGCTATATTATTCATGTCGTGTTGGATGGAAAAGGAAAGTACTATGTAAAAGATAAAAAATATTCATTAAAGAAAGGTGATCTTTTTCTTATTCCTCCAGGAGAGTCTACCTTTTATCGTTCGGACGCTGAGGAACCATGGTTGTATGCATGGCTTTCATTTGGTGGGAAGGTTGCAGAAGAAATTATTAACTTTTCAAATTTAAAAGGTGATAACTATACTGTTACCTCAACTAATATTCAACAATATTTGGAGATTATCTTGGAGTGTATGAATTGCTCCTACAGTACATTAGAAGATGAATTAAAGTTAAATGAGCTAACCTATCGTTTTTTAAGATTAATCCTTACAGATGGTGGTTCAATCTCAACAGGAGTAAAGCAAAAGGTTTCACGACTCGCAATTGAAGCAATGATATATATTGGAGAACACTATATAGAGGAGATTACCGTAAGTGATGTAGCCAATCACCTCGCGGTCAATCGAAGCCATCTTTCTCGGGTATTTCAAAATCATTTTGGGATGAGCATGAAGGACTGGATTATAAGGATGCGTATTAATCACGCAGCGTATTTACTTTCAATGACTAATGAATCGGTAGAAAATATATCTTATCAGGTGGGTTTTCATAGTTTAGCAGCCTTTAGTCGCATATTTAAAAAGGTGACTAAGGAAACACCTACGCACTACCGAAAACGTATGTCGAAAGATGATTTTCAATCCATTTCTTTATCAAGTTTGAAGTTATTACTTGGGAAACAAGAAATTATTTCACAGGCCACCTAAGAAAATGAAATAAATTTTGTTAAGGTACAAAAATTTCTTCATAAAAGTTCCGAACTACATGTTTAATGATTATAAGAATAAATTTTTAAAAATCCAAAACAAGCTACGTATTTTGCAGACATAAATAAAAGTCAAGGCTATCAAAATAGCTCTTGACTTTTATTTATGTTTTAGATGGATGCCATTACACAATCTACACATCAAAATATAATTTATAACCTTTACTGTTCAAAATACACTTGAGAGCTTTTCCCACTTTTATCCGAACTATCCATTTCTATTATCCAAGAGTTTGCATCTTCCTTAACAGTTATCTCATCGTCCTTTTCTGCTACCTTGTAACCTATTTTTTTAGGTATAGTAAAGATTACTTTAGCTTGCTCTTTCATTGGATCAGCCACCACTACTTTTACGCCACTACCTTCATAGCTTATTGCAATTGCCCCCCTAGTTTTAGCCTCTACTTCATTCACCTTCCCTATCTCAAAAAAATTCCCCATCCATATATCATCAGCATCATCAAAAATCACTTGCTGCGTTGGTGTATTAGAAAGTATCGATACGTCTATTTCTTTTGCGTAAGTAGATGTATCTTCTTGATTCTTACCAGGAAGAATTACATATACATATTCTCCACCTGACGGGGACTTTCCATGAGGTATTGATAATGTTGCGAATATGTTACTTACCTGATCGCTCGATCCCCCTTTATTTACATCAGACCACTTTCCACTTCGCTCTTTCTTTTCAGCATATATATTTTCAGATTGAGGGAACACATAACCAATATCAGACTGATTGTTTTTTCCTTTAAGGTGGGCCCAAGAAGCTCCCTTAAATAGGGTACCCTGATCAAGAGCTACTTCTGTACCCTCCACTTCCAGAAGATTTGAACCATCTTTTTCTAATCTTCTATTCTCAACTATTGTCTCTGTATCAGCATTCTCTTTTGAATTAATTCCTGCAGCCATTGCTACAATTTTATCTTTAAGAAAGAACCAAGATTTTTTTGCTTCTAATGAACTTCCAGTAACATTTTGCATGGTGTAATACATGCTAGCTGAACCAATCTGTCCATCCGAAACGCCTCCTGACCACGACTTAGGGTTATTATAATTTTTCCAATCAATTAAATTGCCTAATTTATGATCTGTTGTTGTGCCAGGAAGTCTTGTCATATCTATAGTTGCCCAATAGTCATTATCGTATTGGCCGATATCATTGTTATACAAATACAACATCCCTGTTCCCATGTAAAATCCCTTCATATTTTCCCCATTCCCATATTCAAAAGAACTGATTTGTTTACCAAATAAACTCAATCCAGCTGCAAAGTCTTTCTTTTGATGGGTCATCTGATTCATCGTGCTTAACATATTATTTGTATCTCTCACACCAAAATCTGGTTTAATTGAACTATCACTCATTAAACGTTGAAATGTTTGTGTTTTATGAATGGATAACCCATTATAATAACTTTCCTGACTGTTATGTTGAAATATAGCTTCTTTTACATAACGGGCATATTTTCCTCGATATGATAAGTCTTGATTTTGTGAACTAATTACAAGTATTTCATAAAGCATATTTCTCCCTACAATACTAGAGGAGGAAATTTGTCTAGACATGCCTCGGCCACGCGTCATGTCAAATATTTCACCTTGTTTCATAACTGGTAAATAGGTAGTTTCAATATACGTATAAAGTTTTTTAATTCCTTGTACATTCGTCAATCTGTCTGTTCCACTAAACAATTCATGAATATCAGCACTTCTCGCAAGTAACACTTCCCCATACCCACCAGTATACGGATTATATGTGTGCTGTATAAATGATCCATCTTTATAAAATCCATCACCATTTTGAACTATTTTATAAACATCATTTGTCGCATCTATTCCTAGTTGAATTTTATCACTATTATTGTTCAGAACACCTCTCACCATGACTATGAAACTTTTATCTAGTAAATTAGCTCCAGTTTCTTTAATTCCATTTAACCTTTTGGTTGGATCCGGTACAAAACGATCAACTGCCATTATATACTTGCTTAGCTCCACCTCAGTTAAATCATCACACATTAATATCAAAATATTATTAAATGACTGCGGTGTTCCAATCTCCCAATCCCACCAATTTCCATATGTATTTTTGATTTCTTCATTATACATTTGGTCATTGAAGTATTTTATTGCGTACATAATGTTTTTTTGTAATGTATTTTGTTGATAGTATATCGAATTAGGTGTCTGATAAAGTACCGCCATTTTCTCGATATTTTTCACTGTTTCTGTGATTTGTGCGGAATTCTGCTTCCAGTCTTGAAGATTCTTAAATAAAAAAGAATTATCGTCATCTTTGTTTAGATTGCTTAACACATTATCTTGTAAATCCTTTTCTTTATCCAAAACGATGTTTTTTAAAATTTCATCTTCATTTGTAAAAGGTTCACCAACAAGTATCTTTTTCCAATTTGATATCATTTTAGCACTTTCTTCTGTTTCTGCGACTGCATTTAAACTGAAGGACTCCATAACAAAACTTAAAACAAATATACATAATATTATCCTTTTCATGAAACCGTTCTCCTTTATCACTTTAGTAATAAACGATACATTTATTCCCTGTTTAAAGATTTCATTTCAAATAATACCCCTTTGAAAAGTTTGTATATTATGAAAAATAAGCCTATGAATCAGCTAAAAACGTAATAATCTACATTGTTTTTTAAACTGTACGCTTTACCTAATTCCTTCATCAAAGCTGCCCATTATAACGCTAAAAAATATCTAACAAAATACTAGAAATGCTTATTTTATATCTAAATAAATTGGATTTTCTCTTAAATAAAGTTCTTCCTCATAATTCCCTTCCGTTTCAAAGACAATCAACTTGTTTTCTCCCTTTATTAATAACGGAGCGGGGATATATAAATAACCCGTTGGACCTACATCCCAATACTTTCCTAAATTAAACCCATTTAAAACAACAAATCCTTTTCCAAACTTACTACAGTCTAAAAATGTATCTTTTAATTCTTGTACATTAAATGAGTACTCATAAAAACTAGGTGTATTAGGTTCCCATTGACCGTTGAAATCAATCTCATCAAGATTATCAAATTCTAATGCATAATGTTCCCAGTTTGATTGTAAATGTATATCAATCATTACACCTGAGGAGATACCTTTTCGTTGCGTAGAAGACAACAACCGTGCCCCATAATTAACACGTCCCATATTTTCTACTAAAATATCCAGCGTATTTTCTTCCTTAGTTAAATCTAACGATACCTCTCTACCAATCTCATCCCTATATTGGGTGTCTACTAATTGTTCATTAAGGAACAAATGAACACGATCTCTAGCATCTATTACCTTACATTTTTCTATATTTTTTGGTCCTTTTAAAAATGTTCGATATAAAATATACCCATACTGCTGATCAATATCTTCCATTGTTAATGTATAAGAATTGTCTCTCTTCTTCGCTATTTTCTCTAACGTTGAAAACAGTGATACCTTACGATTCAATTTAATATCCCCATAATTTGCACGTGGTAAAATACGCGGTTCCAATTGTTCTCTATCTGGGCAAACTTCTTTAATAGCTTTCTGAACAGCATAATATTTTGGCGTTGGTTCTCCCCATTCTGTTAGCAATGCATCATAATCATATGAAGTAATTTGTGGTAAATCCACATTTCCCCTCGATGAACAACCATTCATAAATCCAAAATTAGTACCACCTTGAAACATGTAGAAGTTAATACTAGCCCTTTTCAATAGTTCCTTGACTTCTTCTGCTAATTCACTGCCATCACGTCGAATAATTTCCATACCCCATCGGTTAAACCAGCCATCCCAAAATTCCATACACATTAATGGCCATTCTTTTTTATTTTTTTTAATGAAACTTTCAAGCTCATTTAAATTTTCATTAGAGCGTGAACCGAAATTACCCGTTACTAAAACATCGTCATCAATCAGGCTCCCTGATTCTAAAGCCTCTTGCCATGCACCATCTGAAGTGAAAAGTGGAACCGTTACACCTAAATCTCTCATTATTTTTTTTATATTTCTTACATACTCTTTGTCATTTCCAAATGAACCATATTCATTTTCTACTTGCATCATAATAATAGGTCCACCATTCTCTACTTGTAATGGGGTTACCATTGGTAGAAGAACTTTATAAAAGTTTTCCACTTTATTTAGAAACAAGTTAGTATTACTTCGAACTCGTATATTTTTATATTTTAGTAACCAAGCAGGTAATCCACCGAATTCCCATTCTGCACAAATATATGGAGTAGGACGTAAAATAACCATTAATCCATATTTTTGAGCCAATTGTACATATTTCACAAGGTCTGCCATACCTTCAAAATTAAATACCCCTTCTTTTGGTTCGTGTATATTCCACGGAACATACGTCTCTACTGTATTACACCCTAGTGCCTTCAAGTTATAAAGACTATGATCCCAATATTCTGGAACAATCCTGAAATAGTGAAGAGCACCTGATATAATCTTTATAGGCTCACCATCTAGCATAAAATCTTTCCCAATTTCAAATGATTTCATAGTTTATCCTCCATTATTTCAAATGATGATACCTTACTTTATTAACATTTATATACTTACCAATATGTTGCCCACGTTGGGTTAAACATACGATACAACGCCTCAAAGTAAAAATAATCCCCCCATAAATTAGGTTCATCAATTCCTTTTCCTTCTGCATATGCATAAACACCATGTAGTAAGATTCCTTCATTATGCTCATCATTTTTTATCGTGCACTGTTCCCTAAGTGCTTGAATCATTCCGCGAGCAATGGATGCAGATCCCTCATACATATTACTTGCTTGAGCTTCAAGCAAACCACATGCGGCAATTGCCATTGCAGAACTATCTAACGGCTGATTATCCTCATCTGTAAAAGTAAGATCCCAATAGGGAACCAAACCATTTGATAATTTACTAATAAAATAATTGGTGATTTTTTCATATTGTTTTCGATCAACATGATTAAGCATATAATTAAACCCCATAGGTAAACCTAGCACGGCCCATGCTTGCCCACGTGCCCAACAAGAAGAATTAGTATATCCTTGGTGGGTAGCCCCATATGAAGCTTCTCCTGTAACAGGGTCAAAATAAAATGTATGATACGTGGACGCGTCTTCTCTTATAATAGTTTTCGTTACTTGTTGAAAATGTTGTTCTGCTATATGTTTATAACATTGGTCACCTGTCAATTTCGTTGCCATAAACAATAAAGGCAGGTTTAATAATGAGTCAATAATCAAACGGTACTCATCAGGATCATCAAGTTTTCCCCAAGCCTGAATAAAATTCCCTTTGTCATGAAAACGACTTATTAGTTTATCGGCAGCTTGAATAATAATTGGAGTAAAAGATCCATCTGATGTCACCTTATAACCAGCAACAACTGATAAACTATATAAAAATCCTAGGTCATGATGATCTACAACAAAATTTTTATCTAGTCTATCTTTAAAACTTTCAATGTTTTTTAGTGCTATTGATTTAAAAATATCTTTTTTCGAATATTCATAGGCAATCCATAGCATCCCTGTCCAAAATCCATTCGTCCAATCATCATTTTCCTTTATTCTATATTTTCCATTTGTTGCACAGGCAGATGGGTAACTAGTCCCAAAACGTTCTATGTTCTTTTCTAGCTTTTCGCATATCCAATCTAATTCTGCTTTTATACTATTTCGATCTAATGCCTTTCCTTTTTCTTTAAATAGCTCTATATTTTTCGATAGTATAGACATGCTAGTCTCCTCCCTAACAATTCAATCTCTACATTTAAACTCTCTTATCCTTTTAACCTCACTATATGAAAACATCACTCATTTTTCATAAAACGAGTGATGTTTTTAGTTTTTATTAACCCTTACATATTATTCAATTTAAAAATACTTCAATACTTGCATCAGATTCTTCTGGAACCATCTGCGCAGTAACTTTTACACCTTGTCTTAATAACTGTTGAACAGCAACTTTTTCATCTTCCGTCATACTAATTGATTTTTTAATTTGAGTTGTTCCTGGACGATTAGACATATTACCAATGTTTACCTCTTTCAATGCTAATCCACCATTCATTAGTTGCGCTAAAATTTCAGGAGTCTTCACAATTAATAACACTCTTTGCCCCTTATAATTCCCATTCTTCACATTATTAAGGCCTTTTTCAAAGGTTAAAATGGACGTATTAACACCAGCTGGTGCTGCCATTCTTAAAATTGATTTCTCATCATCATTAACTGCAACTTTATCATCGATAATCATAATACGATTCACTCTTAAACCAGTTGCCCATCTTGTTGCAACTTGTCCATGAATAAGTCTATCATCAACTCTAATATGTACGATTCCTTCCATTACTAAACACGCCCCTTAAACGAAAATTTTTAAATTATAAGCAATAATTCCTATAAAGATCAATAAAAAGATAACACGAGTAGAATTCATTTTCTTTCTACCTAATAACCAATACGTTAAAAATACTACAAGAGCTGGTGCTAAACCAGGCATAATTTGATTTGCAAGATCCTGTAATTTCAAAGTAACTTCACCTTTGGTAAACTCATAACCAAAAGTAGCCTTGACTACTGAAGGAATCAATGCTCCTACAACGGTGATCCCCAGAATATTTGCTGATTGTGTTATTTTTTTCAAACGATTCCCTAACTCACCAACAAGTTTTGCACCTTCTTTATAACCTGTCCATACAAAGAATCTCATAAATCCCAATCTAACACAGCCAAATAAGATCCATAAAATCAAAGCAATTGGATTTCCCTCTAGTGCTAAGTAAGACGCAATGGAGCCAACAATAGTGGTCGGAATTACAAAGAATAAAGTATCGCCTATTCCTGCTAGCGGTCCCATTAATCCTGTTTTAAGCGACGCTACTGTATCAATGGACTCAATTCCCTTCTCTTTTTCTAAGGCTACATCTAAGCCTAGAATAACGGGAGCTGTAGAATTATTCGTGTTAAAAAACTGCAGTTGATTTATTGCTGCTCTCTTTTTTTCTTCTTCCTCACTATATATGCTTTCTAACAATGGATAAATGCTGTAGTAATAGCCTAAACCTTGCATCTTTTCATAGTTCCATCCTGTTTGACCGAAGAAATACCAACGCCAGAATACTTTGTTTACATCTTTATCTACTATATTTTTACTCATCTCCCATTCCCCCATCATTAGTTGCATAATCGCTCTCTTTCATAAAGGTTTGGAAATAAATTATTGCCATCGCTAAGCCGATTAAAGCAACGCCTAGTACAGGTACTTTTAAATAAGCTGCTAAGAAGAAACCGATAATCAAAAAGGCGATATTTTGTTTTATAGGTAAATATTTCAATAAAATTGCAATACCTAATGCAGGAAGCAATCCCCCAGCTACTTGCAAACCACCCATAAGCCACTTAGGAATATTATCTACAATAGCTTGGACAAACTTGGCACCAAATACTAAAGCTAGAAACACAGGTATCATTCTTGATAAGGACGTTGGGACAATTCCCCATAGATTCATATAGGATGCCTTTTTAAATTTCCCTTCCGCTACTAATTTTTCAGCTTTATGCTGGAAAAAAGTATTCGTAAAACGAGCCAGAACATCTAATTGCACCATTAGTAGTCCAATCGGGATTGCTAGTGTCGCTCCAAATTTAGCATCTTGCCCACTCATAACTGTAAAAGCTGTTCCCAATAGCGCACCTGTCATATAATCTGGTATAGAAGCTCCTCCAAAGTTGCCAACACCTAAAACTAATAAGTTTAAAGTTCCCCCTACAATTAACCCCGTTTGAATGTCACCTAAAATTAGCCCAGCGAAAAAACCTGCCATTGTTGGCTTTACGAAACCAAACGTTGTATTGTTCCCATCATAAATGGCGAATCCAGAATATAATGTTATTAAAACAATTTGCCACCATTCAACGCTTACCATTGGCTATTCCCCTCTCTATTCATCTAAAATATCTACACTACCAATCTCCATTTCTGGTATATCAATTCCATTTTTTGCGCCATCTATTAATTCTTTTGACAGCTCTTCTAATGGTTTTTCTTGATTACAATATATCGCTTCTATAACAATCGGTAAGTTTACACCACTGATTATGCTAATACGCTGATTCAACTTTAATTTTGATGCCCAAAATACGGCTTGATTAAAGGGCGTTCCCCCTTTAAGATCGGCAAAAATAAGCAACTTATTTGACTCATTTTCACTCCATCTCCTCAAGAATTCTTGCAGTTGATCACTAAAATAAGTAATCCCATTCTCTTCAGTTAATTCAAGAGCGTGTAAGTTTTTTTGCTCCCCTAAAATCATTTGTGTCGCTTTTTTCAATCCACTTGCAACACCAGCATGTGAAAGAATCAGTATATCCATAAATAACTTCCCTTCTAATCAACTAGTATTTTTTCAAATTCAACACTCGTGATAAAGTAATTCTATCCCTTATACTTATCAACATATTCAATTTACCGGCTCTACCAAACATAATGTATACCCTTTCATAAAGGTCCACACTTTATATTCAGATGTTTCTAACAACCAAGGTGTTCTTGAATTGACAAATAAATATTTGCTATAAGGCTTAAACTAATTAACGCACTAACCATCCACCATCAACAGCTAGAATGTGGCCTGTTACATAATCTGACGCTTTACTTGATAAAAATACGGCCGTACCCATTAAATCGAAAGGTACTCCCCATCTTTCAGCTGGGATACGATCTAAAATTTCTTTATTCCGTTGTTCATCCGCACGAATTGGGGCAGTATTAGCTGTTGCTATATAGCCAGGAGCAATCGCATTTACTTGGATATTATATTTACTTAATTCGTTAGCAAATGCTTTCGTTAATCCTGCCACCCCATGTTTGCTAGCAGTATAAGAAGGTACAAATTTTCCTCCTTGGAAAGACAACATAGAAGCAATATTAATGATTTTCCCACTCTTTTGCTCTGCCATAACACGAGCTACAGCTTGACTTAGTAAATAAACAGTATTCAAGTTAATACTCATTACGGCATTCCAATCTTCCTTCTTGTATTCAAGCAATGGTGCACGACGAATTGTGCCTGCATTATTAATTAAAATATCAATTTTCCCGAAATTATCTAAACAACCTTGTACCACTTTTTCTGCTGCATCATCTTGTGTTAAATCTACTTGAATGAATTCTACTCGTTGTCCACATTCCTCAATTAATTGACGAGTTTCATCCCAATTGTCACCAGATGCTGCAATATACAAATCTGCCCCAGCTTTCGCTAATGCTACTGCATATCCTTGACCTAATCCTGTATTTCCCCCAGTAACAATAGCTACCTTCCCTTTTAAACTAAAGAAATCCATTGAAAATTCATTTAAGTTCATGTTCTAGTCCTCCTTTAATTGTATCAATCCTACTATTTCAACTGATCCATCTCGACCATGTCCATATCACTATACGTAATGTTTTCTCCACACATTGCCCAAATAAATGTATAGTCACTTGTACCAACACCAGAATGAATTGACCAACTTGGAGAAATTGTCGCCTGCTCATTTTTCATTACCAAATGTTTAGTTTCATCAGGTTTACCCATAAAATGGAACACTCTTGTATCCGGTTTCATATCAAAATATAAGTACGTTTCCATGCGACGTTCATGAGTATGGCAAGGCATGGTATTCCAACTGCTTCCTGGTTCTAAGATGGTATATCCCATCTGTAGTTGACAACTTTCACAAACATTCGGATGAATATATTGATAGATTTTTCGCTTATTTAACGTTGCAGAGTCCCCTGTTTCCATAGGATTAATTTCATCAATGCTTATACGTACATTTCGATATTTATGATGTGCAGGCACTGAAACACAATAGAATTTCGCAGGATTAGACGGATCTTCTGACTTAAAGACCACTTCCTTTGTTTCTTTTCCAATATAGTACCCATCTTGTTTTTTCATACTTTCTTCTATCCCGTCAATTATGATAGATCCTGGTCCACCAATATTTATAACACCTAATTCACGGCGTTCTAAAAAATATGAAACTCCCAATTCAGTAGACAACTCAATACTCAAAGGTTTTTCAGTTGGCGTTACTCCCCCGAAAATCATTCGATCATTATGTGTATATGTAAGAATAACTTCTCCCGGTGCAAAGTTTCGCTCTACTAAAAACTCCTGTCTTAGTTGATCTGTAGAATAATGACGAATATCCATTGGACTATGTGTATAACGTGTTTCCATAATATACATTCTCCTATCATTTTTTAGTATTTTATCTAATAATATTTCCCGACTCATTTCTCATAAACTCTTCTACTTCCAAGATAGAAAACTGATTACAATCACCATGAATCGTATGCTTTAAACTAGATGCTGCAGTAGCGAATGAAACTGTATAATCCAGATCCTTTTCTTCTAATAATCCGTGTAAAATCCCAGCAACAAAAGCATCTCCTCCACCAACACGATCCACAATAGGGTTAATGTTGTACACCTTCGAGGTATACAGACAATGATTTTTCCATAATGTTCCCTGAAGATCATTCGAACTTGCAGAATGAACATCCCTTAATGTAGAGTAAAAGACTTCAATATTAGGGTGTTTCTTATGCATTTGCTCATAATAATATTCTAAATCTAATTGTTTCGTCTTATTTTCAGGAATTCCGATTAAATAGAGAGCATCCATTTTTCCTGCAGAACAGTAATCTACATAAGGTAAAATTTTATTCATTGTTTTCGATGCGCGTTCATAGTTCCATAAATTAGATCGATAATTAATATCAAAACTCACCTTAATTTGACGCTTTTTGGCCTCTTTGATTAATCCTAAAATGAGATCAATCATTGAATCTGATAAAGCAAGGCTAATTCCCGAAACATGAAATAATGATACATTTTTGAATAAATGATCTATATTCCACTCCACATTTTTCATCTGTGCAAAACTAGAATAGGTTCGGTCATACAAAACAAATGAAGCCCTTTTACCTATACCCCTTTCCAGATAGTACGTTCCTAAACGTAAACCACCTTTCAGTAAGTTACTTGTATCCACCCCATAATTTTGTAAATGCTGTTGAACAGCTTTACCTAATAAATTTGAAGGTACCTTACTAGCAAAAGAAACTTGGTGGTTAAAATTCGCTAAATTAATTGCTACATTAGCCTCACTACCACCATAATGCGCTTTAAAAGAATTAGCTTCAGTTATTCTAGTTCCTTCATTAGTGGATAAACGAAGCATAATCTCACCTAGCGTTAAAATTCGCCCCATAATTAGGCACCCTTTCTGATTTCTGCTAACTTATCCATATACTCTCTTGCAAGTTCTGAGACTTTAGCATAATCCCCATTTTGAGCAGGAGCTAGTAAATCTCCTCCCACACCTATAGCTACACATCCACGTTCAAACCATTGATGCATATTCTCAATATTTATCCCTCCAGTAGGCATAATATTAACTTGTGGCAGGGGACCCTTCACTGCATTTATAAAGCTTGGATTGTACGAACTTCCTGGAAATAGTTTTATAATGTCGACTCCCGCTTTTAATGCTGTACTTATTTCCGTAATTGTCATACAACCAGGTAAATATGGAACTTGATAAAGATTACAAATCTCTGCTGTTTCTTTATCAAACGCTGGACTAACAATATACTCAGCTCCTGCCAAAATGGCTATACGAGCCGTTATCGCATCAAGCACAGTCCCTGCACCAATCACCAAATCTTCACAATCACTATGTATTTCCCTGATTTTACGAACGACCTCTTCAGCTTGCGGCACTGAAAAGGTTACTTCAATACCAGTAATCCCTCCATCAATAACCGCCTCAGTAACTTTAAGAGCCTCTTCTTTTGTATGCGCTCTCAAAACAGCGATTACGCCACTCTTATTCAGTTTATTTAATACAGTTACCCTTTTCATAAAGTGCCTCCATTTTTAAGAGCTCACACTCTTAATTTCTTATTTGGAAATTAGTTTTCCTTAAAAGAAATTTATAAATAGATTATATGAATTATTTAGCAGGATTACAAGATTTTTTTTTGATATTTAGTGAAAATTTTTTGAACATTATTTATTATTTTTCTAACATAGAAATCCATTATTCAGCCATAGTTCTTACTGAACTCACAAGTCGGTTCCAATTCTTTTGCTTCTAAAAATAAAAAAGAGCTCTAGCAGTGAAAAATCACCACTAAAGCTCCTTAATATGAAACCCCCTATATAAACGCATGCAATTGTTCAAGTTCTTTGAGAATACTTTGTTTTGTTTCTAGTATCAACTGAATCATTTTTTTCTTCAGGTCTTCTGTAACACGATACTTGGGCATACTCACGCTAAATGCACCATATGTTTGCCCATTTAAAGTTAACGAAACTCCTATACAATATACTTCCTCTTCATATTCAGCATCATCAATCGCAAAACCAATTTGCTCTATCTTTTTTAAAGTTTCCTTTAAAACATGAGGATCAACTATAGTATTTTCATTAACCGGATTCAATTCTACCCTTGTTAAATAGCTTTCTAAATCTTGTTGAGAAAATTCTGCAAGTACAGCCTTCCCCATTGCTGAACAATACAAAGGAATACTCATTCCAATTCGTGAACTCATACGAATTATCGGTCTCTCTGGCTCTAATTTATTAATATAAAAAATTTTATCTTCTTCTAATATTCCTAAATGAACAGTTTCATCTAAACTACTTTGTAACTTTTTTAAATATGGAAATGTGATTTTGGTAATATCTAAATTCGCAAGATACTGATTTGCATAGTAAATTAAAGCGGTTCCTAAACCAAATCTTTTAGTTTCAGGATATTTTTTTGCATAGCCTATTATAACTAACGTTTCTAATATCTTTAATGTTGTTGAACTTGTCATCCCTGTTTCTTGCGCAATCACATTTAAAGGCTGTGGTTTTTTACTTTCAGATAAAAAATCTAAGATTTTTGAAGCTTTTATTAAAACTGTACCATATGGTTGTTTTTCTTTTGTCATACCGCCTCATCCTTTAATAATCATTATCTACGGCCTTATTCTCCAATAAAAAGAATAAAACTTACTATCTTAAAGAAATTGTACTATAAAACAATTATATAAGAAAGCGAGGTACACTCCATATTAATTAATACTGCATATAACTTTAACATCTATTCTAACGGTGAATGACTTACTACAATGCGCCTCAGCATACGTTTCTCACTGTAAAAAAGTAAACAATGCAAATCTCCCGTCACAAATAACAGATTATTTCATAACTTATTTTCCTCTTGCTTTCATAGGAAGCTCGTCTTTCTTCACTTCTTCCCAAGCTGTCTCACCTTCTTTATCTGAGTGATACCCATGTAGGATTGCTTCTTTAACTTAAGAATTTATTAGAACTACCCCAGAATGATAAAATTTCGCACAAGTTACTCAATTTTATCATTCTGGGGTAGTTTATTTTTGTTAGGTTGACAGCTATAAAGGGATTTCCTTTTGTTAAGTTGATGGCGATGAGGTCCATCCCCATCTGATTATTAGTCCTAACCAATCGAGCTTTTACGGACCGTTAATGCGGGATAAAATGAAACAATAATAAACAGGGGTTGTCCATCCCCTCTTATTATTCATCCACAAATATAAGAGTCTCAATTTATACACGTATAAATTGAGACTCTTTTCTTCCTATATATGATTACTGCTGATCACATACTTTTGTATCATCCACTACTGAAGTTCCTTCAACGGTTACCGTATGAAAACAGTCATTTACACGAACTGTCACAACATTATCTTGCCGATCAATGATATGATATTCATTAAAATTTTTATTTAGAGCACTGCGAATTTGTTCTCCTTCATAAATTGGAATGCCATGTGATAAAACCCAAATAAGCCCAGCGATAGCAAGAATAGTTTTCATACGATCTACCTCCTTGAGAATATAGTGAACTTTTAATCCATGCTTTTTCAGCTCTATTAATCATGAATGGAATGAATCAAGCTTTTTGGAAATAAGTTCATTTCGTCTATTTTATGTTTATGCTAATTGTGACCGAATTGTGACAACTTTTTGTCTCTTTAGACGAAAAGTTGAAACAAAACTTTCAAAAAGGACAATTCTACTTGAACAAACAAAAGGCTATGGAGAATTTCCCCATAGCCTTTTGTTTGCATTTGACTAGACAATCATTTCATTATGTTTAATGTTAAGTGTTTCAATTTGAATGGTAGTATGTTCAATATGGAACTCTTGCTTTAACATATCGATAATATTTTGAAGTACTTTTTGATCATCCTGTTTTTTATCAATCATTACATGGACGCTTAATGCATCTAATCCTGATGTAATTGTCCAAATATGAAGATCATGTAAATCACGTACACCTTCTACTCCTTTAATCGCTTGCTTCACTTTCTCTAGTTCAATTGCAACTGGTGTACCCTCCATAAGTATATGAATAGAATGTTTTGTTACTCCCCATGCACTCTTTAAAATTAATAAAGCTACAACTACTGAAATAATTGGATCTGCAATATACCATGAGAATAATGACATAAGTACACCAGCTACTAATGCTCCCACTGACCCTAAAGCATCTCCAAGAACATGTAAATAAGCGCTGCGTAAATTCACGTTATTTTTCACGTCACCTTGTCTCATAAGTGCCCATGCACTAATTAAATTTGCTAGTAAACCAATTGATGCGATTAACATCATTGGACCACTTGCTACAGTTGGCGGTTCAAAAAAACGATCAATTGCTTCCCATACGATAAGCCCTGCTACAACAAATAACGTAATACCATTAATTAGTGCCGCTAAAATTTCAAAACGATAATATCCATATGTTTTTGTAGAAGTAACTGTTCTAGCTGCTAATCCAATAGCAATTAAACTTAATAACAATGAACTTGTATCACTTAACATATGTCCTGAATCTGATAATAAAGCTAAACTATTTGTAACTAGTCCCCCGAAAAATTCAAGGAACATAATAGTTGCTGTAATGACTAAAGCTGTAATTAATCCTTTTCTATTTCCTTTCCTACTCTCCTCAAAATGATGATGTCCATGGGAATGCCCGTGAGCATGCCCATGATGTTGGTGACCGTGATGATGTCCCATATAAATGCCTCCTTTTAATTTTGTTTTGTCTTTCATAATTCCACTATTAAATTTTCACTTTATTTACAAATGGCTCTTTTCTTATCTGAATCGAACTTGTTGGACAGCCGTCACTTGCCGCCAACATTGCTTGCAAGAAAGTTTTTGGAATACCCATTATTCCTTGGTTGTTATCTAATACACCAAATGATTTTCCTCTTCCATCTAATTGATATATATCAGGTGCTATAGAAGTACATAGTCCACATGCCTCACAATTCTTTTTATTTACAACCGTATAATGTAGCAATTTAACTCACCTCCGTTACAGATATACAATACATAGGTAGGGTATATTAAAGTCTTTATTTTATACAAATTTCCCTATTTAAATAATAATGGCCTATCGGTTTTAAATCTTTATCCAATTCATAAACCAATGGTGTTCCTGTTGGAATGTTTAGATTTTCTATATCTTCATCTGAAATTTGATCTAAATGTTTTACTAAAGCACGTATTGTATTGCCATGGGCTGCTATAATTACTTGTTTACCTGCTTTTACATTAGGAGCTATCTCTTCATTCCAATATGAAACAACTCGTTTTTCTGTATCTTCTAGATCTTCTGTAAGAGGAAACTCATACTCTTTTACATCTCTATATTTCGGATGTGCTGCTTCATATCTTTCGTCATCTTTTGTAAGTGCTGGTGGGCGTACATTTGTTGAACGTCTCCATAAGGTTACTTGTTCATCCCCATATTTTCTCGCTGTTTCTTCCTTATTTAATCCTTGAAGCGCACCGTAATGTCGCTCATTTAATTTCCATGTTTTATGAACAGGTATCCACATCAAATCCATTTCTTCGAGAGTAATCCATAAAGTACGCATCGCTCTTCTCAAAACAGATGTATATGCGATATCAAATGAGAAACCATTAGCTTTCAGCATTACTCCGGCTTCTCTTGCTTCTTCCAAACCTTTACTAGATAAATCAACATCCGTCCAACCGGTAAACCTATTTTCAACATTCCATTCACTTTGTCCGTGTCGTATTAAAACTAGCTTTACCATACTTATTATCTCCTCTCTTTTTAAAGTTGCATTTTCATAAAGAAGTATCTTTATGAAAATGCATAATTACATATCAAGATCTTTATGCTTCATTTCACTACTGTGACTAAACGCTAATTCAATTAATCCATTTACGTGAGAGTCATCTAATGAATAAAAAACAAGTTTTCCCTCTTTACGCTTTTTCGCCAATCCTATCGTTTGTAATAGTCTTAAGTGATGTGAAGCTGTTGCGATACTGCTATGAATAATACTTGCGACATCACGTACACAAAGCTCTTTTTCCGTATACAACGCATAAGCAATTTTCAAACGTGTTTCATCTGCAAGTGCTTTAAACATTTTCGCTACACTACTTATATTTTCTTTCTCTAACATGTCACTTGCATGTTTTACTTTCTTCTCATCATGATAGCAAAGTTCACAATGCTCTTCCTTCATATGTAACACCTCTTATTCAAATATATATTTGATTATGTATGTAGTATACCGTATAAACGAGAAACATTCAAATGTTTATTTGAATGTTTCTCGTTTATACTAAAAATCCCACTGATTATTAACCCACAGCTACCAATCTTATGAGCTTTCCGATTGTTACTACCGAATAAATCACACCGTTTTTCTTTTAGTATTCTTCCTGAGAAAAACAAAACTTTGTAAAGAGCTCCCATATAAGTTCGTTTCTACTGCTTACTCCGACCTTTTCAAAAATTGACTTGAAATGATCCTGAACTGTATACGTAGAAATACACAATTCTTTTGCCACTTCTTTTGTTGACATCCCTCTAACAATTCCTACTATCACTTCTTTCTCTCTTTGAGACAAACAATAAGAATCTGCAAGAAATGGAAAAACTTCTTCTGGCCGTGCACTTTCGAACAAAACCCTATATCCTGTATGACAACTACTATAACCTTCTAGCCTGCTCGCACGAATAACCAAAAATTCCCTACACGTTAAACTTATACAGACTGTTGCTTCTTTATTAGTTTCATTCGCTTTTACTTTCGAACAAACTGCCCGTATCGGCCTCGGAATGTCATCTTCATTCAATTGTTCATATTTTCTAAAGCTTGATAACCATATGTATCCTGTTTCATCCCAATAATTTAGTCTAAGATTTTCATTTAATACAATCATGCCCCTTCCTACTACTTTCACTTGTTCTTCTGACCTGATTATAAAGGATGTTCTTAAAGTATCTCCTGCCAATAAACCGACCTTCGATAAATACTTACATTCATCATGCTGAAAAGGTATTTTTGTCTTATCTCGAAACAAACTTAAATGTCCAAAACATTTTCCTTTACTCATACAAACCACTCTTACTTCATCTATAAAACCAGCTGGTTTTAAAATGTTTCGATACCTAGTACTTTTTATGGGGTTATCATTTGTGATAATACACATCGCACCAACATGAGGAGGATTTCGTGCTAAGTCTTTAAATTTGTTGTAATCATCCTCTAAAAATTCATTCATAAATAACTGCGAATGCAGTTGTTCAATTCTTCGATCTGTATATGCCCCGGTTGATAAAAATGTGCGCGGGTCTATAGCGGTAAAACAGGAAGCATCAAAAGGAATTACCTTTTTTAAAATATTTAAAAACTCTTTTTGAAATTGTCTAATCGATCTCTCACTTTTCATCAACACTGTTATTTCTTTCGTTGCCTGTTCATAAAACATCTTGATTTCCCCCCAGATTTATGGGATTGTTTCCTCTAACCATTTCATTTCATAATAAAGTGAAACTTATTGTAAAAGAGGAGGCTAAAAAATGAGCTGGAATGATCGTACTGTACATACATATGAACGAACAATTCCGTTAAAAATCCCTGGATATTTTACCCTTTATGAAATGGTGAACCATTTTTTATTTACGACACTCCCTAAAGAAAACATGAATCCAAATTTACTAGTTATAGGTGCTGGTGGTGGACAAGAAATTCTCTCAATAAGTAAACAAAATAGCAACTTATCTTTTACAGGTGTTGATCCATCTAAAAGCATGCTACAGTTAGCTAAAAAAAGAATTGAAAACGAAGACTTGCAAAATCAAATTCAATTTGTACATGGAACTGTTCATTCATTATTAACCAATCCATTATTTGACGCTGCTACTTGTATGCTTGTTCTTCACTTCATCCCAACTATGAAGGAGAAAAAAGAGTTACTTAATGAAATTAGTAGTCGCCTAAAGCCAGGTGCTCCATTCTTTCTCTCTTCAATAAATGGTATACCCCATACAAGTATGTTTTCTGCACAATTAAATGCTTGGCGCAACCATATGATACAAAATCAAATTCCATTAAAAGATTGGGACCGATTTAAAAATTCTTTTGAAACAGAAATATTTCCTATTTCCGAAACAAATCTACTAACTATTATGGAGGAATGTGGCTTTACTCACATCACTCGCTTTTTCAGTAGCTTTTTAATTGATGGATACGTTGCCTTTAGACAATAATGAAAAAAGGTAAGCTTTTGCTTACCTTTTTTCATTATTTATACGTGACTAATAAACCTTAACCCTTTACTTAAAGAAGTCGGCACAACTGATGCATGATTCTCCCCTTCAGCTTCATAAAACGTAAATCTAAACTGATCATGTTTTACTTGGAGAAGGCGCTCTGACAATTCGTTTGCCCCTACAACCATATGCTCTCGTTCTAGTGATCCAACTGTAAGGAATACCCCCGTTTCAAACTTGGCACTATTTAATTCACTTATAAGATTCTCTTCTTTTTCAAGCACAGATTGGTTATTCCACCAAATAGATGGACTACTAATAAAATAATTTTGAAAGGCATTTACGTTTGTAAATAGTATATGTAAAGCAAATAAACCACCTAGCGAATGCCCAAATAACGTTTGTTTTCCTTTATCAATCTCAAAATCCTTTTCGATTTGAGGCTTCAGTTCTTCTTCTATAAAAGTAAAGAAGTTATGTGCTCCTCCTGTTTTAGGCCACGGTTTGCCATCTGGTTTTAGAGGCGCATCTTTTGAAATTACGCTAGGCGTAAAATCATAGCATCTTTCTTCACCTGAAAATGCCCCTTCAATTGGATAACCAATACCTACTATAATAGCTGGTGAAACACCTGTTTTTTCTGCTCTAACTGATTGTATTTTAACCGATTCATGGAATGTTTGAAAAAAAGCATTGCCATCTAATACGTATATAACAGGATATCCTGACTCTGGTGCTGGCTGCTTCGGCTTTGAAATAAGAATTTGATATTCCTTACCTTTTAGTTTTGAATACATTTTCCACTGCTCTGTATTAAATGTTATAATCTGCTGTTTTTCAATAGTAGTATTCATCTTATTTCCCCCTCCTTAACTCGTTACATATATTTCTACTTTCTCTTCTTGAGATACAACGCTATCGTACCCAAAACAAACAGGAGACCCGTTATACGGATCAATCATGACACGCGCATCAATATGAAATACTTCTTTTAACACTTCATTTGTAATAATTTCTTCTGGGCTACCAGTTGTAACGATTTCCCCTTCCTTCATTGCAATAATTTCATCTGAAAACCTTGCTGCATGGTTAATATCATGTAGTACCATTACGATCGTACAATTATGTTCTTTATTTAATTTCTCCACAATTTGTAATACATCTAATTGATGAGACATATCAAGATATGTCGTTGGTTCATCTAGTAGTAACACTTCTGTCTCTTGTGCTAAAGCCATCGCTAGCCATACCTTTTGCCTTTGACCACCTGATAAATTTGCAATTTGTCTCGTTCGAAATTCAGAAGTTTTCGTTATTTCTAATGCCCAATCAATCATTTCTTTATCTTTTGAAGTTAACTTATTTACGTTATTTCGATGTGGATAGCGTCCATAAGAAATTAACTCTTCTACTTTAAGCTCTCCTGGCGCAATTGGAGTTTGCGGAAGTAACGCTAACTGCTTCGCAATTTCTTTCGTTGGAATTGTATGTAAATCCTGTCCTTGCAAATATACTTTACCGCTCTTTTGCTTTAAAATTCTTCCCATTGTTTTTAACAATGTCGATTTACCGCACCCGTTTGGCCCTATAATTGTCGTTACTTTTCCTTCTTGTATTTCCACATTTAAATCGCGAAACACTGTAAGCTTTTCATAACTCGTTTCTAAATTTTTTGCACTTAAAATACTCACTTTTATTCCTCCTCTTACGCTTTCGCCTTATAAAGTAAATATAAGAAATACGGTACACCGACAATAGAAATAACGATTCCAACTGGTAACTCTACAGGTGTGAACACTGTTTTTGCAATAAAGTCTGAAGCAATTACAAGGAACATTCCGATTACTCCGCACGTAGGAATGATATATTTATGTTGAATACCAACTAGCCTTTTCGCTATATGCGGTGCCATTAGTCCAATGAAGCCAATACTTCCTGAAACAGCAACACATGCGCTCACAAGTCCGATACTACTTAGTAGTAAAATAGATTTCTCTCTTTCTACTGAAACACCTAAACTTGTAATACTCGTTTCTTCCAATTGAAATAAATCTAATAAATAAGCTTTCTTTTGTATAAGCGGAATTAATATGATAAGCCACGGCAACATAGCAACAATATACTTCCAGTTTGCGCTATATATGCTTCCAGACACCCAAACTGCAGCCATTTCGAAATCAGTTGACTTCATTTTGAGTGATAAGTACATAGAAAATGCTCCAAATCCTGATCCAATTGCAATCCCTGTTAACAAAAGACGTTGCGAATCTAGCTTACCGTTTTTCCATGAAAATAGATAAATGATGATAGCTGCACCTAATCCGCCGACTAAACCAAACATTGGCATCATCATAATAGACATCCAGTCTGTGCTCTTTAATTGCCCTTGAAAGAAAAACATAAAAATAACGATGGCTGTTCCGGCTCCAGCATTCACTCCTAAAATACCTGGGTCTGCCAATCCATTTCTCGTAATCCCTTGAATAACGGCACCTGCAACGCCGAGGCCTAATCCTACTAACCCAGCAATTACAATGCGTGGAAGACGAAAATCAAAGATAACTAGATCATGTTCTGGTACTGGATCAATTCTAAAAAGTGTTTTAAATACGTCCGTAATCGTAATATCAAACGTACCGTTCGTTAAACTAATATAAATAGCACCAAAAATTAAAAATATAATAATCCCCATTGTCATTCCAAAACGTTGACTTGAACTTTTAGGCATGTCTCTCTCCCCCTCTTGTACGGATTAAATAAAGGAAGAACGGAATTCCAATTAAGGAAGTAACGACGCCAATTGGTGTTTCAAATGGATAGTTTACAAATCTACTCAAAACGTCACATAATGCTAAGAACACTCCGCCAATAACACCTGCACATGGCAAAATCCACTTATAATCTACCCCAATTATAAAGCGAGTAATGTGCGGAATAATTAAACCTACAAAACCTACTTTCCCGACTAGAGCAACTGCTGTTCCTGTTAAAAGAATAACGGATAAAATCGCCATCGCTTTAACTAGTTTTGTACGTTGTCCTAGATTAATAGATACCTCTTCTCCTAAAGAAAGAATGGTAATAGATTTTGATATTACTAATGCTAAAGCTATCCCAATTATCCCAAAAGGTATCGTGATTATAATTACATTAGGGTCCACTTGATCTAACTTTGCATTAAACCAAAAACTAACATTTTGAGAAATTTGGAAATACGAAGCCATCGCAGCAGATACACTACTTAAAAATGTTCCAATAACTGTTCCGATAATCGCTAATCTAACAGGCGATAAGCCATTTTGAAGGAGCGAACCGAAACCAAACACGATACCTGCTCCTAATGCAGAACCAATCATTGAACATAAAACCATACCGATTGATGACATTCCCGGAAGAAAAATCATACAAAGTGTAATAACAAAAGCTGCACCATCCGTCACACCCATAATAGAAGGGGATGCAAGATAGTTTCTTGTCATCCCCTGCATAAGTGCTCCTGATATGGCTAGAAATGCTCCGACTAAAAGAGCTGCAACTACCCTTGGTAAACGTGAAGTAATAATAATATTATGATTTACATTGCTTGAATCAAAATGAAATAATGCATTCCACACTGTTTGAGCATC
The DNA here is from genome assembly GCF_022664315.1 of Bacillus cereus group sp. BfR-BA-01309. Lineage (NCBI taxonomy): Bacteria > Bacillati > Bacillota > Bacilli > Caryophanales > Bacillaceae > Bacillus > Bacillus cereus group sp. BfR-BA-01309. Next base: position 83,416 of record NZ_JAKUHE010000014.1, on the reverse strand, counting down.
AATGTTTTTCGCACCATATAAAATAGAAAGTATAACCGTAAATAAAATCAATATGGGTGCTATACATAAAATGGTTACTGGTACCGCATTCGTTTTCTGCATATCATTCAACGCACCTTACTTATTGTATTATTTAGATAAATTTTTCACTGCTTCTTTTAAGAATGCTGTTTTACTCCAAGCTGTACCACCTTGTGCCATTGGGTCTACAACGTTTACAAATACTTTCTTTTCTTTCGCCGCATTCATACTTTGCCAAATTGGATTCTTTTCAATGTCTTCTAACACTTTCGGTTTATTATTTTCACTAGCCTCGTATTGTAAGAAGATATAATCAGGATTAACTTCAGCTAATTTTTCTAAAGAAATCTTTTCTTGTGCTTTTACCGTTTTAAGTTGTTCTGGAGCAGTTAGTCCAAGATCTTTATAAATTACAGGATTAAAGTATACTCCTTCTGGGTATAGGAATAAGTCGTTTGCTCTTAGTCTAATGACAAGTACTTTTTTGTCTTTTAACTTATCTCCTAATTTTACTTTTGCTTTTTCAGCATCCGTATTGTAATCTTTAATAATCTTTTCTGCTTTATCTTTTTTACCAGTTAATTCTCCCATTAACTTTAAATTATCTTCCCAATTTGTTGAAACGTGCGATACTGGGAATGTCGGAGCTACTTTCGTGAACTTTTCAGCTGTTTCTGCTGGGAATTTCGTACTTGATGTAATAACATCTGGTTTTAATTGTAGTAATGTTTCAAAATTTGGTTCCATCTTCTCACCAACAGATTTTGCACCTTCTAAATCTTTTTCAAGATACTTCGGTAATTTACCACCAACAGTAATAGCACCGACCGGCTTAATACCAAGTACCGCTGCATCTTCCATTGACTCTAAACTAGCTGTCGCAATTTTATCGACTTTTGCCGGCACTGTATATTCTTTACCTAAATATGTAATTTTTCTTTTTTCGTCTTTTTTCGTTTCCGTAGCTTTTGTCTGTTGCTTTTGCTCCCCAGAAGTTTTATCAGCGCTATTACATGCTGCTAATCCTACACTTAATACTGTAACCATCCCTAATGTAAATAACTTCTTGTTCATCTTTATATATCTCCTCTCGAATTTTCAAACTATATTCTCAATAAAATTTAACTATTTGAAACTTGTCTTACATATATATTTCATTAGATTAATAATTCTATCCAGAACTCATTCTCGTTCACTTCCCCTAAACTATAATTCTTTTACACCTCATCCATCGATAACCTTTTTCATTGATAATGATTATCGTTACTAAGTATATATTTAATATGCAATTATTTCAAGAAAGATTTGAAAAATTTTAACAAACTGAATAAAAAAGAAGTATCCGCCTAATGTCAGGGAGATACTTCTTTTTTTAGAAATTTATGTGTAATTCAACTGGGCAATGGTCTGATCCCATTACTTCACTATTAATTTTCGCCTCTGTTATTTTGTCTTTCATTCTTTCAGAAACAACAAAATAATCTAAACGCCATCCAATATTTTTTGCTCTCGCTCCCATACGATACGACCACCATGAGTATGCGCCTTCCTGATCAGGATACAGATAACGATATGTATCAATAAATCCTTCTTCTAAAATACGTGTGAATTTCTCTCGTTCCTCATCAGAAAATCCAGGATTTTTACGATTACTTTTTGGATTTTTTAAATCGATTTCTTTATGAGCAACGTTTAAATCACCGCAAAAAACAACTGGTTTCTTCTCATCTAATCGTTTTATATACGCCCGGAAATTATCTTCCCATTTCATTCTGTAATCTAATCGTTCTAATCCACGTTTTGAATTTGGTGTATATAACGTTATCATATAAAAACCTTCGAATTCTACAGTAATAACTCGGCCTTCTTGATCATGCTCTTCGATGCCTAAACCGTATGTAACAGAAAGCGGTTCTTTTTTTGTGAAAATAGCCGTTCCTGAATAGCCTTTTTTCACAGCATAATTCCAGTATGTATAATATCCCTCTGGATTTAAATCAATTTGCCCATCTTGTAGTTTAATCTCTTGTAAACAAAATATATCGGCATTTGATTCCTCAAGATATTCTAAAAATCCACCTTTTGCGATAACTGCTCGCAAACCATTTACATTCCACGAAATTAACTTCACCTATAGTCCTCCTCTTGATGTTTATTTCCAAATTTCATGCTATCACAAAATAGAAAAACAATCATATCTTCATCTTTGTAATCTTGCTCTTACATTTGTGAATACATACATACGCACTTTATTCAGGTTATACTAATTTCAGAGGTGATGTTCTTTGCACAATGAAGGAGTTACGTTAACAAATGAGCATTGGCAAGCAATTATTCATAATGATTCTTCCTGTGATAGCAAATTCTTTTATGCTGTGAAATCAACCGGAATCTTTTGCCGGCCTTCATGCAAATCAAGAATACCGAATAGAAACAATGTACGAATTTTTCATCATGCAGAGCAAGCATTAAGTGAAAACTTTCGCCCGTGCAAACGTTGTAAGCCAAATGGGCTCACTTTACCTAATGAAGAGTGGATAGAACAAATTAAAAATTATATCGAAAAACACTTCGATGAATTATTAACTCTCGACATACTTGCAGAAATGTGTCATGGTAGCCCATTTCATTTACAACGTACTTTCAAAAAAACAACAGGAATAAGTCCAATAGAATATATACTACAATTCAGGATTGTTAAAGCAGCAGAACAGCTATTACAAACAAATCAATCCATTAAAGAAATTAGTACTGCTGTCGGGATAGAAAACCCCGAGTATTTCGCAACTTTATTTAAAAAGAAAACTGGATTTACTCCTACTGAATATCGAAAAAAGAAAGAAATGAAAGAAGGATATAATAATGATTTCCAACAAAAATAAATTTATTTATTGGACGCTACTTACACATAAGAATTGGCAATTTCATATTGCTGCAACAGAAAATGGGCTATGCTTCATTGGATCACAAGATGAAAATTTTGAAGAACTAAATATATGGGCTAGAAAAAAATTGCCACAATATATATTGGCCTGTAATCCAAATTATCTGCAATCATATGCGAAAGAAGTTACCGAGTATTTAGAAAGTAAACGAGAAACTTTTACATTCCCTATCGATGCTTACGGAACTGATTTTCAATTATCTGTTTGGAATACGGTACGTGAAATTCCTTATGGGAAAACATATTCTTATTCAGAAATTGCCGAAAGAATGCAAAAGCCTACGGCTGTACGTGCTGTTGCTACTGCTATTGCTGCCAACCCTCTTCTCATTACGATTCCTTGCCATCGTATTATTGGAAAGAATGGTAAACTAACTGGATTTAGAGGTGGATTAGCAATGAAGAAAAAATTGCTTACATTAGAAAAGTCGCAGGTAAAATGCATATGACAGCAGAACATACTAGCGCATTAACTTTAGTAGTTCCAACAGAATTTAGTTTCCAAGAAAATTTACGCTATCTATCACGTTCTAGCAATGAATGTATGTTCCACATTGAAGATAACAAAATTTATAAAGTGATCCCTGTTCAGGATGTAAATCCTTTAGTGGAAATTAGCATGAATACAGATGGAAATATTCAAATACGTTTTTTAGAAGAATTATATTCATCTGAAGAATCGATATGCGAAGCTGTAGCTCACTATGTGAAAGAGTGGTTTGATTTAACTACTGATTTAGCTCCCTTTTATACATTAGCTAAACATGATGTACTCCTTCAAAGACCAATTGAACAATATTATGGCCTTCGCACTTTAGGTATTCCAGACTTATTTGAAGCACTTTCCTGGGGAATTATCGGTCAGCAAATTAACCTCACATATGCTTATACACTAAAAAGAAGATTAGTCGAACACTTTGGAAGTTATGTAGAGTGGAATGATAGAAAACATTGGATATTCCCTTCTCCTGAAACAATTGCCAATTTACATGTAGAAGATCTCAAAAACTTAAAAATGACGACTAGAAAATGTGAATATATAATCGGTATTGCAAATCTTATTACAGAAGGAAAACTATCAAAAGAATCTTTATTGCAAATACAAGACGTGAAACAAGCTGAAAAACAATTAACTGCTATACATGGTATAGGGCCGTGGACTGCCAATTATGTTTTAATGCGCTGTTTACGATTTCCTTCCGCTTTTCCGATTGACGATGTTGGTTTGCACAATGCAATTAAATATATAACAGGTTCTGAAAGTAAACCGACTAAACGTGAAATAAAAGATTTTGCGGCAAATTGGACCAACTGGGAGTCTTACGCAACCTTTTATTTGTGGCGAGTATTATACTAAAAAACCAAGTAGCGCATCCGCACTACTTGGTTCTTTTTTAAGCTTGTTCTTCGAAGCGTCTTGCGATTTCCACAATAACTTGAACAGCTTTTTCCATCGTATCTACCGAAACATATTCAAATTTACCGTGATAGTTTTCACCACCTGTGAAAATATTCGGCGTTGGTAATCCCATATACGATAATTGTGATCCATCTGTTCCACCACGAATCGGATGAATGTTTGGTTCGATATTTAAGCTTTTCATTGCTTCATATGCAATATCAACAATTTCTCTCACTGGTTCAATTTTTTCAAGCATGTTATAGTATTGATCATTCATTTCTAAAACGACTGCATCTTGTCCATACTTCTCTTGCATTTGCTTCACAATATTTTCAACGTTATGTTTACGCATCTCAAAATTTTCACGTTCAAAATCTCGAATAATATAATACGCTTTACTTTGTTCAACATCACCATTTAATGAAAGTAAATGATAGAATCCTTCATAGCCTTCTGTATGTTCTGGTGCCTCTTCTACTGGTAAATGCCCATTAAACTCCATAGCAAGTTTAGTTGCGTTACGCATTTTATTTTTCGCTGTTCCAGGATGTGTATTCGTTCCGTTAAACGTTAACTTAGCACCTGCAGCATTAAAGCTTTCATACTCTAAACCACCTAATGGCCCTCCATCCATCGTATAAGCACATGATGCACCAAACGCTTCTACATCAAAATGCGCTGGCCCACGACCGATTTCTTCATCCGGCGTAAATGCTACTCTTATTTTCCCATGTTTAATTTGCGGATTATGTATTAAATAGTTCATTGCAACCATAATTTCAGTCAGACCCGCTTTATCATCTGCTCCTAGAAGTGTCGTACCATCTGTTGTAATAATCGTATGTCCTTTATATGATGGTAACTCTGGGAACTGTTCTGGTGTTAACACAACATTTAGCTCTTCATTTAACGTAATCGCATTGCCATCAAAATTTTCATGAATTTGTGGTTTTACGTTTTTCCCAGTAAAGTCTGTTGCCGTATCTAAATGTGCTAAAAAGCCGATTACTGGAACATCCTTATCCGTATTAGCAGGAAGTGTTGCCATTACATACCCATTATCATCCATCGTTACTTCTGTTAACCCAATCTCTTTTAACTCGTCCAATAATAACTTACCAAACTCAATTTGTCCTGGTGTTGTTGGTACTGTATGACTTTCTTCATTTGATTGTGTGTCAATCTTTACATATCTCGTAAATCTTTCAATAAGTTCTTGTTTCAAACTCATTCACTCCCTTTTATATTTCTTTCTCTATTATAATCCTTGAGACAAAATATTTTAACTTTTTTGACTGTGAATATATATATTTCATTTGTATTTTAGAAATTATAAATAACGGCTAAAAAGTCGTAATATTTGTACATTAAAACTTTTACATGTAATATACATAATTATACAATATGGGAGGTTTAAAGATGAGGCTAACCCTCTTTCGCTATTTTCTTTTTTTCTTAGGATTAATTTTTTTCGGCCTTGGAAATGCTCTTGCAGTCAAAGTTAAATTTCTCGGTTTACATCCTTGGGAAGTTTTAAACATGGCTCTCTACCAAAGGTTTGGATTGACGATTGGTACGTGGAGTGTCATATGTGGATTATGTCTCGTTCTCATTTCTTTACTAGTAGATCGAAAATATATAAATGTGGGTACATTTTTAAATGCACTACTTATCGGTCCCATTATGGACTTTTTCTTACAATCAAATATCCTTCCAAACGCTAATGATTTTTTATGGATAAACTTACTCATATTATTTGCTGGTATCGCAATTACAGGTATCGGGGGAGGGATGTACGTTGCGGCTGGAATTGGTGCTGGACCTCGCGATGGATTCATGCTTACTATTTCCGACAAAACAGGGCTGTCTATTAGCCGTGCTAGAATTATAGTAGAATGTGTTGTACTAGTTATTGGATTTATGCTAGGAGGTCCTGTTTTCATCGTAACTTTTCTGTACACCTTTATTCAAAGTCCAATCTTTCAACAATCATTTAAGATGTTTCAAACATTTTTACATACTTTACATAGTAAAAAGAACATTAGTGAACATATTTAAAGTACAGCTTAATCCAAATAAATTCACCCTATTTACGATTCTCAACGCAAATAGGGTGTTTCTTTTTTCATCTCACAGTTTAAGAATATATACTATTTATTCACAATAAAAGTATATACATCATCATAAATACAACCGTTTACTCTAACAACATACTTCCCCGGTTTACTAAAATGAATTGTGTATTTATTTAGCTGAATTGCTTCTTTATCCCCAGAAAGAACATCAATACTTCTACCACTCAATACATAAAATTCACTTTGATTCATCGTTACATCAATTGCATTGAAGTTTTCTTCTTTCACCGGCTGTATTTCTGCAGCGCTTACACTTGGTTCTAAAAACAGTAGTCCACTTAATCCAATCGTCCCCGCTAAAGCAACTCCCGCAAACTTTTTAATCTTTTTCATCACAATGTCCTCCTTATAAATTTTGTGTAAAGGTGATTTTCTCCTTTACACAACAAAGCCTATATGTAATGAAATGAAAAGTAAACGGGGACCGTAAGACAAAATTCTACATCTTTTTCTCCAATTGAATATAAATCCAGCGTTTGGAGTTTTGTCACATTAAAAATTGTTTACTTAAACCAACTTCCAATAATATTATTCAGAAACTGAATAATTACTTATTGATTTAAGATTCTAAAAATAGTTGATAAAGATTCTTTCTATCTCCTATCCATAATCTTTCTACATTCATTAATTGCTCATCCTTAAATTCCAACTTATATATGTCGGGCTTCGATGTATGTATAAGAAATTCAAACCCGTATTGCTTATCAAAGTAATTCATCATTAAAGTCATTACAAGCCCATGCGTACCAATTACAATTTTTTGCCCTTGAAAATCCATCAATATTTCCTTTAACACTTTCACTACCCGTCTCTGACAATCCTTATATGACTCTCCTTCCGTTAGTGTAAAATCGTGATTTGCGAACATCTTCTTTACAAGTGGATATACCTCTTTATCTGATATAATCTGATCCTCATTTGAAAACATACACTCTTTGAGATTTTCATATACTACTATTTCTTTTTCATAGAAATCAGCTGCTTTTTCTATCGTTAACATAGCCCGATTATAGGGACTGGAAATAAAAGTATCAATCCTCTCCTCTTTTAATATGTCAGTTACTCGACAGGCATCCATATGTCCCTTCTCAGTTAACCCACGCGTTCTTTCATTTCCTTCTAATTTTGATGATTCCCCATGTCTAACCATATAGATATATGTACTCATAATTCCTCCTCGAAAATATTCATTCGTCTTTTATAAACTTTGTTGATTTGTTCGTCTAATCCACTCGCCTACTAAACTCTCGAATACTTCAGGTTGTTCAATTTGTAAATTATGCCCTGCCATATCTAACACCGCTAATGTCGCTCTTGGATAATCCTTATAATGTCTTGATAACCTACCAATAGGAATACACGTTACTATTTTATAACTTTCCAGAATATAACTTCAAATTTTATTTTTCAGATTTCAAACAAAAAAGCCTTCCATGAGTGTATCCCTCAAAAGAAAGCTCTTTTACGTATTTCGTCCTACTTGAACTTCAAGCATCATTACACATTATTCTTCTAGTTTCATCAACACAATTCTCCAACCATCTGGATCCTCTATCGTTATCCCCTTATCTTTCCAGTATGGATTTTCAGGATCGACCTCATCATATCCCAATGCATGCAGCCTTTTACTCACTTTTTTCATTTCACTATCTTCACTCATATAAAATACGAGTAAATTATCTTTTGTCGGAGCTGGACATGGGCTCCCATCTATATGTCTTGTAAATTCTAGATGATACTCTTCATCTGGGAGTCCAAACATGACCCCATCATAGCCTTCATGATCGTAGAATTCACCTATACGCTTTAAGCCTAATCCTTTTTCATAGAATTCCATAACCTTTTCAAACCGATCAGTTGGACGCGCTATTCGAAACTTCACCCAATTCTTCATGCTTTTCCTCCCATACTAAAAATTTCATCCATGCTTACGTATTATTGTATATACGTAACATCCTTTTGAAATCCCTCATTAGTATGAGAATAGATACATACAAAAGTTTAGTTCATACTTTATAACAAAAACATTTTATATAAAATTGAATGTATTATCTTTATGCAATTATGCATATTCACTTGCGAACTATTAAAAAACCTATAGAATTCAAAGGATGACTAAATATACAATTCCCATTTAAAATCTTGATAAAGTACATATTATTAAAAACAACACTTTTTTAATTTTAAGAAGTATTACACTTTTTAACACTTTCCTTATAAACATGATTTTTATAAGGAAATCTGATACAATTCTTAAATAATATTATTATGTATAGATATTACGAATATAGTGCATAATTAAAGAAGGTGATTTTATTGAAATTAAATAAAAATTTACAACTATGTATATTAATTGGGACATTGATATGCTATTCAATCTATTTTATGTTTTTTTATCTGCTCCCTACTCATTTTTCAAATTCAGACGTACGCTTCGCTTCTCTTATTGTTGAAGCCATTACATTTGTATCACTCATTTACTCTATATATTCTAAAAAAGTTAGTTCAAATCCGTTTTGGATATGTATCACAATAGCAATTGGGAGTTTTTTATTAGGAAAAATAGTATATACATATCAAGATAGCTTCTTCGAAATTCCCATACATCGTTTTACTATTTCTGATGTATTTTACATGTTTTTTCTACTCTTCTGTCTTATCGCTTTCTGCTATAAAATCTTAAAAGAATGCGATAAATGGGAAAAAGCGTTCTTTATTTGTGATATATGCATCGTACTTACTTCCATATTCACATTGGAGTGGTATTTATTTAATCAACCAAATTTAAATATATTCTCTCTTTCACTAGGAGATGTTTTCCTTTCATTTCTATATCCAATTGCAGATTTATTATTTCTTCTACTAGGCGTTAGTCTCATTTTCCGTCCAACAATTTTTAATTCCAAACGGAAAATTTATATCTTTATTTTTGTATTAATAAGTTCTGCAACTTTTAACTATATTTATTTTTACTTAAATAACCATTTATCAACAGAAACGATAACATTATTACGTCTTTTATATAGAATACCTATATTACTTATTGCAATAGCTGGTTCTATTTCAGATGATTATAGTAGCACTAAAAATTACTTTATTGTACACCCTAAACTAGGAAAAAAAGTTTTAGTTGTATTCCCCTATCTTGCCGTTACAATACTAATCGGGTTTACACTAAAAGAACAAACAGCATCTTCAACTCTCATTACAGGAAATTGTATTACTTTTATTTTCGTACTCATTCGTCATTCTATTGTACGTATGCAAAACAATTCCCTAACAAAACGTTTACAAGCATTTAATGCTCAACTAGAAGAAAAAGTTACTTTACGAACTTCTGATTTAGTTTATAAATCAGAGGCTCTATCTCAGAAACAACAAAAATTCAAATCACTATATGAATATCATCCTGACCCTATTTTTACGATTGATTTAAATGGAATCTTCTTAAATGTAAATAAAGCTGGAAGTATGTTACTGGGAGCACCAACGAATGAGTTACTCGGTGAAACTTGTTTTTCGATTATTTTAGAAGAAGATAAACATAAACTAGCATCTGCATTAGAAAAAGTGAAACAACAAGAATCGGCATCCTTACAACTTAGTTCTCAATATAAAGATGGCTTTACTTATTTTTTATACGTTACCATTGTCCCTATTATGATAGACGGACAAATTTCAGGAAGTTATATTATGGTGAAAGATATTACTGCACTAAAAAAACAGCAAGAAGAAATAAAATATTTAGCATTCCATGATACTGTAACGAAAATTGGGAACCGTGCCTTTTTCCATAAGAAATTAATAAGAGTTATAAAAAATGCTAGAACAACAGACAGTGAGTTCGCATTATTATATTTAGATTTAGATCGCTTTAAAGCAATTAACGATACACTGGGACATTCGTCAGGAGATTACATATTAGAAGAAGTAGCAAAGCGATTCCAATCCTGTCTTCCATCACATACTCATCTGTCAAGAATCGGTGGCGATGAATTTACAATTTTAATTGAAAACTATACGGACGAAGATTCCTTATTCCAATTATGTAACCAGTTATTTGAATGCATGGAAAAGCCGTTTGTCATACATGAGCATACATTAACTTTATCACTAAGTATCGGCATCGCAATTTATCCACATTCCGGAATCGATACCGCTACACTTCTGAAAAACGCTAATGTTGCAATGTATGATGCAAAGGCAAAAGAGCTTAACTCTGTCTCTATTTATGACGATGTAATCGCTAAAAAAATTGAAAGACGATTACGATTAGAAAAAGATTTACCAAACGCAATACAAAATGAAGAATTATTCCTTTTATACCAACCTCAAGTTGATAGTGAATCTAATAAAATTATTGGTGCAGAGGCTTTAATCAGGTGGAATCATCCTGAATTAGGCGTTATTTCTCCATACGAGTTTATTCCGATTGCAGAAGAAACACTACAAATTATTCCAATAGGAAAATGGACATTAGAGCAAGCTTGCGAGCAAATGAAACGTTGGCATGCACTCGGATATTCACATTTAAAAATAGGTGTAAATTTATCTGCTAAAGAATTTGAACAAGAGGATTTTGTAAAGTCTATTTCTTCTACTTTAGCAAATACAGGTTTACCAGCAAGTTCTCTTGATCTTGAGTTAACAGAGCGAATTGCAATGATGGATGAGCGAGAAACATTGATAAAATTGCGCACACTAAAAAGTTTAGGGATTCACATTTCAATCGACGACTTTGGTACAGGCTATTCTTCGCTAGCTTACTTACCTTTATATCCAATCGATACGTTAAAAATCCCAAGAGAATTTATTACAATGTCTGAAACATGTGACGATGGAATGGAAATTATTAAAACAATCATCACATTAGCAAATACATTAGGAATGTCTGTCATTGCTGAAGGGGTAGAAACGAAAGAACACGTGAATTTCCTTCAAAAAAATAAATGTCAGTTTATTCAAGGTTACTATTACAGTAAACCTATTCATACTAATGCATTTACTGAGCTATTAGAAAGTGGAATTCACCCATAATACATAGCTAATCAGGATAAGTAATAATGAATTTGAACAACTATAGTAAAAAGGAAAGAAGATACCTTCTTTCCTTTTTACTATTTAAATTTCTATTACTGCACCACTTCATTTATTATATCTATTAATTGATGAATCCCCTCATCATTTGTTTTCATATGGCCAGTCATGTTTTGAATATATCTCTCCTTATTTGCATACAACTTATTTACTGCATGTATGAATACATTCATACTTACTTTGTCTTGGAGTATAACTTCTGCATATCCTTGCCGAGAAAAATATTCAGCATTTAAAACTTGATCTCCCCTACTGGAACTGTTAGTTAGCGGGATAAGCAACATTGGTTTCTTCAAGAATAGCAATTCAGAAATAGCAGTAGAACCCGCTCTCGAAACTACAACACTCGCCATATTTAGTATATGCGGCAACTCTTCCCCTATATATTCAAATTGCATATAACCTTCCATACCAATAGATGAATCCACCTTCCCTTTACCGCACATATGAACAATATTAAAATTTAATAGTAATGTTTCCAAACTTTCCCTTACCATATCATTTATCCATTGAGCACCTTGACTCCCACCCATAATTAACAATACTGGTTTATCTTGCTGAAATTTACAATAGCTTCTTCCACGCAATACGTTGCCCCTCTCAATTTCTTCCCTTACAATTGGTCCTACATAAACCTTCTTCTCATTACTTACATTTTCTCCTGTCTGAGGAAATGTTGTGCATAGTTTTGTAGTAAAAGGTAATGCTATTTTATTTGCTAATCCTAACGTACTATCTGGTTCACGTATTATTACGGGTACTTTATTCATCCACGCTCCTATTACTACAGGGACGGACACAAACCCTCCTGCCGAAAAAATAACATCTGGTTTTATTCGTTTCATCAATTTATAACTTTGCATGCAACCTTTTATTATTTTAAAAGGATCTTTAAAGTTCTCCCAATCCCAATATCTCCTAAGCTTTCCCGTTGAAATACTATTGTATTTCACATTTTGAACTAATAGTTTTTCAATTCCATTTTGAGATCCAATATACTCAACTCCCCATCCTTTTTCCATAAATTTAGGAATCAATACCATATTAATCATTACGTGTCCGGCTGTACCGCCCCCAGTAAAGAGAATCTTTTTATTCATAATTTATATCCACCTTTATCATTAAAAATCTTGTTTTATACTTATCTATTAAATGTAAGTAAACTTACTATTATTTATATAAACATTTAACTCAAATCCTATATCCTGCAAAAAATCTTTAATGAGATCATAAAAATCATTTCCATACTCACTACATTCATACTGAGCAAAGACTCGAATTACAGGCCTAGTTCCTGTACCTATTACTGGATTTTTCCTATCATCCTTTTTACCTTCCACATAGGCTCGACATTTATTTATCGCCTCATAGATACACAAAACATGCTCTTCCTCATCTTCCCAGTCCAGCGTATCAACAATTACAAAAAATAGCGTATTTTGATTATCTATTGTTTTATAGCCATTCATATATTTCTTACACCCTTTTTATTTTTCATTGAATGCAGATTTCACTACACTTCGCATACTCGAGTACATCTTTTAATGATTGATGGAATTGAATTTCTGGGACCCAACCTAACCTTTTTATATCCTCTATTACTAAACTCTCATTTGATTCGCTCCCACTATGCTCTGCTTCTTTTATGGAAAAATTCAGCTGAGTTAATTCTTTGTATTGTTCTAGTACATCTAATAAAGACCGTTTTACCCCTGATCCAATATTATATTGTTTTCCATTTATTCCATCGCGTAATAACACATGATACGCTTTAACCGCATCACGTACATCTAAAAAATCCCTACTATCTTTCAAACTATTTACTTCAATAATTGCTTCACTTTTATTCGACTCTATAGTTATCATTTTTTTTGCAAGAATAGAACAAATACCATTCGATACTCCTGGACCAATTAAATTCGAGGGCTTTGCAATGATAATATTTGAATTCATTAATTCACTCCACGCCTCTGCAATAATGACTTGCATCGTTTTACTTAAACTATATGGATTTGAAATTTTTATGTTGTTCATACTATCTGCTTGCAAAGCAGATCCTATAACCAATGTTCTACAATGAGGTGCTTCTTGCTTAATTGCTTCTAATAAATATAATGTCCCTATTACATTAACCTCTACATATTCAAGAGCAGCTGTCCAAGACTCTATCACCGAATTTCTTCCTGCTAAATGCAATACATAATCTGGCTTTATTTGTTTCATTACCCTCAATACTTCGCTCTTATTAGTTAAATTACAAGTAATACCATTCCCAATTATTTCTTTATGTGCACGATTTTGAAACATAGGAATTACATGAAAGCCCTGCTCTAAAAAATATTGGCAAGCATGGCGTCCTGTGAAACCATTTGCACCAGTTATTAAAAGGCTAGCATTTTTTTTCATCGTAAAAACCCTCCTTTTAATAACATTTGTTTCACTTCATGTTTTGCAAGTAAGTCTTGTTGAGAACTAAAACTCTTCACATCCACAAGCGGATAGCTAGCATAATATTCTTGAAGCCCTTCTATAGGAATAGTCGGTAGTACCACAAAATAATTTTGATCAAAACTTATACTTGTTTTACTCTCTACCTCAGATAAAAGCATTTCACTTAATTTTTCACCGGGTCTCATCCCTACTTCTTTTACCTGCACGTTTTCCTTTTTCGAATCTTCAATTAACACTTCTGCTAAATCTGTTATTTTACATGCCGGCATTTTCATAACAAAGATTTCCCCACCTCTACCTTGATATACGGCTTTAAATAACAATTCAACAGCATCTTCAATCGTTAAGAAAAATCTAGTCATATTTGCATCGGTAATCCCTACTTGTGAAGATTTTTTAATTTGTTTTTTAAACAGTGGTACCACACTTCCGCTCGTCCCTAAAACATTTCCACCACGAACACAAATGAATTTTGTTTTCTTCGTTTGTACATTCGCATGAACCATTAACTTCTCACCAATTGCTTTTGTCATCCCATACGTATTTGATGGATCGGCTGCTTTATCCGTTGAAACATATATAACTTTCTCAACTTGCATCTGTATAGATGCTTCAATTACATTTTGTGTACCATGTATATTGGTTTTTATAGCTTCATACGGATAATACTCACATACTGGAACATGTTTTAAAGCTGCAAGATGGAATACATAATGTACACCTTGGCAAGCATAGGCTAGTTGATCTTTATCACGAATATCTCCAATAATAAATTTTAATCTATCATCATTTATAAACTGTTGCTGCATTTCAAACTGAACCGTTTCATTTCTTGAAAAAATCCTAATTTCTTTCGGTGATTTTTCTAATAGTTGTTTTATAAGTTCATGTCCCCACGAACCTGTACCACCAGTAATTAAAATTATTTTATTTAGCATTTCTTTTCCTCCTACTACACATTTCAATTAAAATTGTATTTATAAAATTCATTGAATTATTTTCAATTGATTTAAATCATAATCGTCGTTTGTTACATTTAATTGACAAAATAAAAAAACAGAAACTATTAAACATAGTTTCTGTTTTTCATTTCACCTCACAACAGTAAGATTTTTTATGCTTTTTGTATGATAACTAAATTCTTGTAAAAAACACCGCTCATTTATTTCTTATACTCGTAATAAAATAAATAGAATGATTCATAGCCAATAATCATGTTTAATTTTATGAAAAAGGGAGGTAATGGAATGTACCGAAGCAATTCAAATCATACATATAACGGACTTTCCAAAGCCCTGCCTCTCTCCCTATTTGATGTAAAAAATGAATTGAAACAAAAAAGCAAACTTATTCATTCTGGCACGATGTATAAATTAACGCAAGAAGAGCAATTCATCCTCAACAACATAAAAATACAAACAGAACAGCTAAATAAAAATAATGTGACAAGGACACGCGCATACTACCAATTTTACATTCAATATCCAGAAATACATTGGGCACTACTTGGGCATATGGTATCACGTAACGGCGGTTGGAATATGACTGATTTGAAGGGCGATTTATATACGAAAATTTTATCAGAGAAAGATCAAATCACATTTTTTTCTTTTTTAGAAAGAGGGAATTGGCTTATTTTCCAAGATGTATATCCTCAATTTCTGCTTTATGAACAAAGTGTAAAAAGAGCACAAAAACTATTTCACCTTCTCCCTCACCTAAATGTTTCTACATTTATGGAAACGATGTGGAACGATTTTTGGAAAACGGGTAACAAAAAAACATTAGCCATTGCAACTATTATTAATGAACAAAACTACTTAGAAAAAAGAGTGATACAAAATATACAATTTCAAAAGACTGTACTTAATAGTATTGGATTTAAACTCTTTGATTTCTTTCAGTTTAATCATATCCTTTTCCCATTCTACGAAAATGATAAGAAACACAAAGTATTACTATTTGGTGATACAATGAAACATTTCACTTCCTTACACGAACGAATCTTAATTGGAAAAAGGTTGTATTCATTATTATTTCGAGACACACATGTTTTATCTCAAATAATAAGCTGGGCCCAGCACCATCCGCATACAGGATCAAGGAAAGATTACTGGCCTCATTTATTTTCAAGTGTAAATGAATCTTTTTCCCGTGAGTTTTATAAGCGTCGAATAAAGAAATGCCAGTTGCGTAGTGGCGCTCATCGTATATACAGTCCTGCACTCATCTATGCATGGCGAGATATGAAGCATGAAGAAGTTGACAGTGAAGATTGGTTTACGGACTGGCAAGTTGTAAATTACTTAGTAGATAAGGAGGAAAATATAAATGGACAAATTACAGAAGACTACTGTAAAACGCTCGAAAAAATTGAACTCGCCATTCTTGCAAAGAAAAACGTCCTTCTTCGAGAAGAAGAATAACCTTTTCGCATTAGTCGTTCCAATCTTACTCTCTTCGATGATTGGAACTTGCTTAGATGCTTTCTTCGTTGCGAAACAAATGTATTCCTTTCCGGTTAGACCGTTCTCATCCATATTTTCAGTCAACATTGGCTTTACTTTGTTTGTACTACCGATTTTAACAACGATTTTCATACAAATTTCAAAAACATTATCTGCAGTTTCTAGAATTCTATTTATTATTTCAATAGGTATTTGTGCTAGTATTTTTGAACAGGTTGCTGAAAGATTCGGTTTCTTTATTCATAGTGTGGGTTGGAATCATACATATTCTTTATTTGGCTATATGATTTTCTTTTCTTTTATTTGGAAAGTATATCATTTCATAATTAATAAAAAAGAATACTAAAAGGCTAACAAACATTTTAGTACTCTTTTTTATTATGTTTCACATACATATTATTACGCATATAATTCGGATAACTCAATTATTTTATTAACAATACTTTGTTCATCTGTTTTTAAACATGTGGACGCATGGCTCACTAATACTTCATGACTCCCAACACAAATACTTTCCTTAGCGTGTATAAACATTGACAAATCGTTTAAATCATTACCAAACACTACGAATTCCCTCTCTTTTATTCCTAGTCGTTGTAACCCCATCCATTTATCAATATTTTCAGGGCTTATATCTACAATTCCCTCATTATCATGTTCATAAATACGTATAGGAAGTTCTTTCAACATATTCATAATATATGCTTTTTGAACATTATCAGGAAATAATACTACCTTTACTACTTCCTTAATTTCATCAATATGTACATTATTAGCCAATTGATTAGGGTCTATGTTTTTGTAGATAGGGTGATTCTCGCTTCCTGTATAAGAATAATTCCAATGACTATCTATCAAATATGAAAGGCTATGTTTCTCTATTATTGAATGTATAGCACTTACCGTTCCAGGATTAAAAGTTATAACTTCAATATTCTCCTTTCCCTTTGCAATAAATGCACCATTCCCACCAATCATTGAATAATGATGCATATGACTTGGTAGCACCGGTAATAAGTCCCTAATCGGTCTGGCTGATGCAAATATAATCTCATGCCCTCTACTTTGACATACGTCTAGTGCCTGAATTATCCCTTTCGTTACTGCGTTCCCTTTAAAACAAATCGTACCATCAATATCAAAAATAAATTTCATATACATCACTCCTTTCTTTTTAATGTATATGAATTATTTTATAATAGACAGGACAGATGTCCCAAAAGGAGAAGCATTATGCAAAATATTGTAGATAATACCTTATTATTAAGCTACTTAAATAACGAGTACATAAAGAAGCTATTCCAACAATTCAATCATCCATTTGAAATCCGTAGATATGAAGCGAAAGAAGCTGTATTACACGAAGGCGAAACGATTGATGGCCTATATATTCAAATGTCGGGGCGTACAAAAATAACCTCAAGTGTAATTACAGGTAAAGCATTATTACTAAGATTTTGTTCTGCCGTTTCTATCATGGGAGATATTGAATTAATTCAGTCCGTAGATATACAATCTCATGTAACCTCTGAACAACAGACTGATTTTCTTTTCATCGATAAAAATTATGTAACAAGTTACTTATTACACGATGTAGTCTTCCTTCAAGAGCTCATTCATCACGTCACTTATAAACTACAAACCTGCACAACGGCTTCACGTATCAATTTACTAGCTCCTGTGGAAACACGCTTTGCTAGTTATTTATGTACAGCCCGAAATCCATCTCATTTATTTGGGCGCGAAATTCATACTAAAGATCATCATGAAATCGCCTCATTAATTGGGACAACTACCCGTCATCTTAATCGAGTCATCGAAAAACTAATAGCTGACAATATAATTCATAAAAATAATAAACAAATTGTTGTTGACGATTGGAAAGCTATTGATACCCTTTCAAATGGATTACGATATGAATAAAAAATTTAATAATTATATAGATTCTTCCTATAATAAAGAGACCGTTTTTACAACGATCTCTTCTTAAGCATAATCTTCAGTTATTGCTAATGATGCGGGATTTTGAAGACTTTTTGAACGTAAACGGTAGGCTACGATTTTCTTCTTATATTGCTTGATTACATCAACATGTTCCTCATAGCTATATAGAGAAAACCTAATCTCTTTATTCCCTTTCTTCGTGTTAATAACGATCGGTGTCCCTTCCCCGTGCGGCGGGAAATAATGTTTATCTAAAAATAAAGCTTCATTAAATTCATGAATAACTTGTAGTTTCATTTCTCCCTCTATATTTTTTCCATCTATCGATATAGAGGTATTCTCTTCCTCAAGTTTTTGATGTAATTCAAATCTACTAATAATTGATTCTACAACAGAAGTTGGCATACTAGAAACTAGTACTTTAAGAGCGCCAAAAATAAATAAAGTAACTATAAACCATGTTGTCATTTTCTCATCTCCATTACATGTTAAAATAAAAATTTCGTTCCATACGGTATAAATATACTAATGAGTATTCCTGTTACGATCATCGTCACCGAACCGATTGTTGCCTCTTTCTCGCCTTCCTTCACGAGACGGCTCACACCGATAATATGTGATGCGCATCCCATCCCCACTCCTTTTCCAATCGTACTTGTTATTCGGAAAAACTTAAGTACTGTCGGTCCGATTAGAGCACCTGTTATTCCTGCAACAACTACGAAACTAGAAGTCATAGATGGAATACCACCAATTTGATCCGCTAATGATATAGCGATAGGCATCGTCGCTAATTGCGGCAGTGTCGTTAATATGAGTTCCTTATCTATATTTAACATACCGCCAATCACTACATTCATACTCGTTAAAGCCACTATACCTACAGCTACGCCGATAAGTATCGACAAAAAGTTTTTCATAAGTATGTTTCGCTCTTTAAATAATGGTATCGCTAACGCTACAATTGCAGGACTCAATAAACCGGAAAGAATATTCCCCCCATTTTCCCTATACTCTTGATGAGAAATACCAAAAATCAAAAATAAGCAAATCATACTTGCTGTAACTGTTAGCACCGGTAACGTAAAAGGAAACGGAATTTTTTTATATAACTTTGTCGCCAATACATACATTACTACAGTAATAATAATTAAGACCATTTGCATCTTGCACCTTGTCGATTTTATTTTTTTGATGTTACTAATAATTGACTTATATACCCTGAAACAATCAAAGTTACTACCGTGCTTACAACTACTAAAAGAAATATAACACTCCCTTTACTGAAAAGAAAAGACCCGTATTCCATCAGCCCTGTTGTCGAAGGAATTAGAAATAACGGTAAAAAGACAATTAATTTTTCCGCCCCTTCCTCAAACCACTTTAATGGTAAAATACGAGTAGAAAGGAGTAGAAACAGCATTAACATCCCAATTAAACTTCCTGGCATTGATAGATGGAATTCTCCCTGAATCCACGTACCAACTAAACTAAATACATATAGCACGCCTACTTGAAGTAAAAGCGTCACGTACTTCATTTCTTTCCCTCATTTCAATATTACGCATCTCTATTATGAAATCTCATTTAACGTTTCCGCGAATCTCGTCATTCCCAGCTGAATTTGTTCGATATCTACTCTCCCAAAAGTAAAACGAATATATTCACTTTTAGTACCTAAAACACTTCCTGGGACAAACGCTACACCATTTCGTATAGATTCACCTAATAAATGATATTCATCAAACGTTCCTTGCACTTTGCACCATAAATGTATTCCACCCTCTGGAACAAAAAATCCAACCTGGTCCCCCAATATTTCTTCAAGCTTTCTAATTAACACATCTCTTCTTTCTTTCAATTGTTCACGAAGCATTGTAATATGTGCATGAAAATCTTCTGATTCTAAAAATTGATTTGCCACCCACTGCGTAAATACGCTATGACCAAAATCAACTTGCTGCTTCGCATCTGCTAAACGTTCTATTACACGCGTTGGGCCAATTACCCAGCCAATACGTAATCCTGATGCAACAATTTTTGATAATGAACTTATATAAAGAACATTCCCGTTTTGATCCATTGATTTTAATGTTGGATTCACTTCTCCATTAAATGAAGTTAAACTATACGGATCATCTTCTACAATCGGTATACCAAATTCAGAAGACAGTTCTAAAATCTTTTTACGTCTTGCTAATGAAAGCACAGTTCCCGTTGGATTTTGATAATCTGGATTCAAAAATACCATGCGAATACGATGCTTTTTATGCAAATCAATTAAGTCATCTGGATTCATTCCATGCTGATCCACAGGTAGATGGAATATTTGTAAGCCCGCGGATCTAAACATCGGCAATGAAAAACAATACGACGGATCTTCAACTGCAATCGCATCGCCAGGTTTTAATAAGCATTGCACGATAAGATTAAGTGCCTGTTGTGCGCCAGATGTAATAAGGATAGAATTCGAATCTGCTTCAATTTGTTTATATTGCTGAACATGTGCTGCAATTGTTTTTCTCAACATTTCATTTCCAAGTGGATGGTCATAACCTAGGTTTTCCATAAATGTTTTCTCCGACAAAATCGTTCGGAATCTATCACTTGGAATTAACTCTGGTGACAATTCACCACTTGCTAAATTAATTAAGTCATCTTTTTGTGTTTCCGTTCGAATTTGTTGAACGAGTGGCACATTAGGTAAGAACGATCCATCCTCAACGTACCTACCCCAGTTCGGTATTCGTTTATGTGAAACACCCCATATGTCTGTATTCACCCGTGTTCCGCTTCCTTTTTGCCGTTCTACTACTCCAAGTGATTTTAATTCTTCATACGCAGCTACTATTGTACTCCGGTTCACCTGCAATTCTTTTGCTAACATACGCTCAGAAGGTAACTTGCTGTCAGAAGGAAACTCACCTGAAGAAATACCCCTTTCAATATAATCAGCTATTTGTTTATATACAGGCGTCTTATCTGTACGATTTGGTTTCCATTCCATCTTGTTGCCCCCTCCCTTATTCAAGTAATAATAGTATGAATCAGTCCCATTTTCTTATCCTTAAATGAATATATCCAAAACGGTTCTTCCTCTAACCATTCAACTGTTTCTCGCACACCTTTTTCATACTCTCTTTTTAGCTCCGTTACTTTCGTCGCAAATTGAGATGCATGCGCTTGCAACGCCTCGAACTTTTTGGGAACATATTCTTTCACTTCATTTTTAAAATGCGGAGGGCCTATTTCCGCTTCATGATTATTTGAAAAAGCTACCGCATAAAATGTTGGTCTTTTATTTTCCGGAATATTAGCTAACGCCTCGGCTACCGCTTCTCCTGTTGCATCATGATCTGGATGAACTGCATATCCCGGATAAAAAGAAATGACCAATGAAGGGTTCAATTCTTCCACACAGTTTTGTATGACACGTCTTAACTCTCCAGGAGTTTCAAATTCAAGAGTTTTATCACGGTATCCCATCATACGCAAATCTTTAATCCCTAAAATATTTGTAGCCTTCTTTAGTTCTTTTTCTCTTATTGCATATAATGATTCACGTGTTGCAAAAGAAGGATTTCCCATCGCTCTCCCCATTTCACCTAACGTTAAGCAAACATAAGTAAGCGGAACATTTCGCTGCGCATAAGCTAAAATTGTACCTGCCACGCAATACGACTCATCATCTGGATGCGGAAAAACAATTAAAACGTGACGTTCATTTTTTATCAAAATCATACTCCTCCATCATATACAAACCTTTTCTTTCAAAATTATTAAATCACTACCGCATACCATGTTACCCCTACAAGTAGGACGAAAAGAAGGAGAATATAAATAGTTGATAAGTTTTTCACATTTCTCTTTGTAGACTTGCCGTAATTCTCCTCCACATTTCGTGCTACTAGCACGGTGCCGAACAGCGATCCAATTACAATAATAACGACTAGTGAAATTGCAAAACTCATTGTATTTTCACCTCTCTACAGACAATCTATTTTAATAAAGAACTTTCTCTTTAAAACGTTAATAACATACTACCTTTCTTCTCTTATCATAATGGATGTTTGCAAAAAACGGACCAACCACTTTTGTGTTTTTTTGCTCATCCACTTTAAAAATAAAAAGCAACTGATCACTTATGGTCAGTTGCTTTTTTACAGGATTATTTATATTGATTTTCATTTAAAACTAATCCGATTTAAAAGTTTAGTCTTTTCATAATGAAACATCAATTGAAATAACTCGATAATTGTTCGTTTACAAGATACACTGTATTTTCAATAAGAATCGACGTATTTTATCGCTTCTTACTCTCATCATCTTTATTCTTTTATTAATGACTTATTTGTTCTTATAACTTCTTGATACAGCAATGGTGACCACTTTTCATTTATGTAGTCTTGAATTATCCAACCTACTCTTGTAGGACTCTTTTGTTTTATATAGTTTGCAATTTCAGGATTTATATAAGAGGCATAGTAATATGGACTATTCCATGCTGTACCACCTGAAGACAAGCTTGTAAAATTAACATATAGGTGATTTAAATCCTCACTATTATTCATCGTTTCATTAATCGTATCTTTAATAGATTTTACTTTCTCATCATAACTCACTTTATATTTATCTTGTACTGTTACATTTACATTTTGATTTACAGTTGTCGTAAACGTCTCATTATCTGGCCAATAAAAATTATTATATCCTCCAGATTCATTACTACCACTATATCTTTTTAATAGTACAATTTTCCCACGAGCATCTCCAAGTTTTATATTTCCTTCTGTTTTTAAAAAGATAGGATCAACAAAATAATTTTTTTCAAACGTATTACTAAAGGAACCTTCTGCCCCTTTCATATCCTCATACTCTTTTTTTAAAGACATAATAATCGTTTCACTTGGGTTATCTTTTAAAAATTGTTTCGCTTCGCTTATGAATTCATGCAATGTTACATAAAGATATAATGGCCCATGATGAAGAACTATCGTATTATCATCTGTTAAACGTCCTCTTATATCAAAAATACGAGCTCCATGATCCATTTGGTAACGAAAATCATATTCTTGCGTCATTCCCCATACTTGCTTAATTGGATTTTGTAATTTGAACGTACCACTATCATGTGTTCCTGGAATTGAAATTCGTGCTAATGAGATGTTATCAGGTATAGGTTGCATCCATTTTGACCAATTTTCAAACTCATTAACAGAGCTAGCTGCAACGACTCGCTTATCATGTAAAGCAAATACAGATGTGATAAATATCATACTACATATGAATAATTTCAAAGTAAACTTCTTATTGCTCACTATTATTCCTCCTTTTTCCGTTTTATATTAAACTTATTGAATATAATATAAGCTAGTTCATAAAAAATAAATAACATTTTATCAATATGAAATATTGCATAGAAGTAAAGTTAAAAAATCATTCACATATACTGAATTAGAAAAATTTAAAGGAACTTCATCTGAAGTCCCTTTTGTTTATTTTATGTTCAATACATATGAACCATCTTTATTCTCATACTTATAGACATATAAATAATATTTACCTGGCTTTGCATTATAAGTTCCTTTAACTACATTCCCTTCATTTTCACCATATGCTACATAGTTGTTTAAATCTGATTCATGATGAAGTACCCATGTCATTCCAATGTTTTGTTCATTTAGTAGAGAAATTTTAATATTTTCGGGTGAGTCAATTTGGAAAGTAAATACATCTACCTTATCACGATTATCTAGTTTTCCTTTCATTGGTGTATGAAAGGAGACTTTATTTGCCTGTCTACGTTCATTATTTGGTTCATTTTCTGTTACTTGTAACTCGTTCCCACCGTTCGGTTCTCTTCGTTCATACCCTAAATCTACTAGTATAGACTTCAAATCTGGT
The DNA here is from genome assembly GCF_022664315.1 of Bacillus cereus group sp. BfR-BA-01309. Classification (NCBI taxonomy): domain Bacteria; kingdom Bacillati; phylum Bacillota; class Bacilli; order Caryophanales; family Bacillaceae; genus Bacillus; species Bacillus cereus group sp. BfR-BA-01309. The sequence goes on along the minus strand of NZ_JAKUHE010000014.1, from coordinate 59,050 downwards.
AAAACACCAATTTTATCTGAAGATGGATCTTTAGATCTCGTTCCAGTGTTACGGTTACTTAATATCGTTCTTAATTCACTTGGTCTATATGGTTGTCCTAAATTTTCTTTAGCAATACTTTGTACTAAAGTCGCTGCTCCTGCGATAATGGGTGAAGCACTAGATGTTCCACTAAAGCTTGAAGTATAAAGATTTACAGCACTTCGACTTTGCTCGGCTGTAGTTGTATCTACATTTTCTCCCCACCCGTACACATCAATCCGACTTCCATAATTTGAAAACCACATACGCTCATGAGGGAAAGATGAAGAACCCGCGCCTACCATAATTGCACCTGAATCTTTAAAATCTTTACTATTACGATTTAAGACTTGTTTACCATTTCTATCTTTAAATTGATCTAAGTCATTCCACCCATTTGCTCCAGCTTCTATAATGACAACACCTTTATCTGTACCAGCACGAATCGCATCAAAGATATCTGGTTGTATTTCAACAGGTAAATATTTATCACCATATCCATCAAAGGAAGCTTGTGCCTCTAATAATAAAACATCCCCAGCTTCTAACTGATTTACAGCACTTAATATTGCATCAGCTGTATTATACTGTCCGTTATCTCTTATTTGAGAAATCACTTTCGCTTTTGCTTTTGGCGCAATCCCAATATTCCCAACCTCATTATCCTCAGAGGATACAATCCCTAGTACAGACGTTCCATGTCCAACATGCTGATCTATATTTCTTCCAGACATTAATTCAATATTTTGATGTATTAAATCCTCATGATCTAATAGCCATCCATATTCCATATCAACAAAGGTTATATCACTTCCATTACCACCTTGGACTCCCCAGGCAAAAGGCGCATTAATACCGTATGGTGCCGCATCAAGGTAACCTTGTTTTTTATATCTAGGATTGTTATTAGGATTAAAAGATACACTTAATGGTTGTACTTCCGGTGGCGTTATTTTTTCTTGTTTCTTCACATACACATCTTCTATTAAAGAAGATGTCTTTAACTTATCTACTAGTTCTTCTTCCTGCTCACCATTTTGAGTTTGAAGAATATAGTAGTTTAATAAACTTGTAGATACATTATTAGGTGCTTTCACTTCAAGGTTTTGTATTTGTTCCGGGCTTACAGATGTGAATAAACGATTAAATGTTACATCTGGATATTCTGCAAAAAAATCTTCTAGTACTTTATCGTTCGTTTGAGATTGTATTTGTTTTTCAATACCATCTTCATATGGCAATTTCAAATCCGCTCTGAATTTTACAATGATTTGCTTATCTGTTTCTTGTTCTATTCCTAATTTACTCTGCTGTTCTACAGAATCAGCATTTACAATATTGACAGTGTCCCCTATTCCTAAAAATGTTGAAATAATTACAGCTGAAACAGATATTCTTTTAAATACATTCATTACATCACTCCTCCTATTAATAACATTCAATCATTATATTAATCTATAATGATTTTATTTATATAACATATTCTCTTTCTACTAAATAGATTATAGTAATCAGCAATATGAACTTCAATGTATTTTCATATGCAATATTTCATATTCGGACTCTACACTACATAAATGAGAAACTTATAATGATTATTTATTTTATATGTGCTAATATACATGTATTAAGATATTGCGTATAGACATTCTGAACTATATTACTTAACAGTTTCACCTTATTTTTGCTAGGAGGATTTACAATGAAATTATTAAAAATAAAACATATAATCCCTATATCTGCAGCAGCACTTACATTCATATGTCATCAAGGTACAGCTGAAGCTTCTACCATTCATACAGTAAAAAAGAATGATACACTTTGGGGCATTAGTAAACAATACGGAGTTTCAATACAATCCATTAAACAGGCTAATAATAAAGGAAACGATCAAACTTTTATTGGTGAACAGTTAAATATTCCAGATTCCACGAACTCAAATGAAATCTCTGTTCGTCAAAATGCTAGACCTGCGAACATTTCTGGACAAATTATTTATCAAGTACAACAGGGAGATTCATTAGAAAAGATAGCAAAGCATTACAATGTTACCGTTCAATCTATACAACAAATTAACAATACAGTCGGAAACAAGCTTTATACAGGACAACATTTAAAAATTAACTCAAGCATTTCAGAAAAAGAAAAAGACTTAATGGCACGCTTAGTTACCGCTGAAGCAGGTGGCGAATCCTATAAAGGTAAAGTAGCTGTAGCAAAAGTTATTCTAAATCGTGTAAATGCAAAAGGTTTTCCAAATACAATAACAGGCGTTATTTATGAACCTATTAAATACGGATATGCCTTTACTCCTATTACAGATGGAAGAATTAATCAGCCTGCAAGCCCAGAAGCAAAAATGGCAGTAGAAGAGGCTATCTCCACAAATGGAATACATTCTGATTGGCTTTATTTCTATAATCCGAAAACATCGACAGACAAATGGATTACGACACGCCAAACAGTAGCAGTAATCGGTAACCACGTCTTCGCTAAATAACATATAAAAAAACAGACCTCTTCACTTAAAAGGTCTGTTTTTTTATATGTTACATTTTATTAATCATATGACATAGTGATCATTTAAAACTATTTCTTCTTTCAAATAAAAACATTTGTATTTACTCCACCACTCGAAGAAATTAAAAAAGCATTAAGTTCAAAAACTCCCTCTTTATGAATAAAAGCTATTTCTTAACTTCATAAAATTGTTATACACTAGAAAAATAAAAACAAACTATTCGTTAGCAGGTGAAAGAATATGTATGATGTTACAATTATCGGCGCTGGAGTAAGTAGCATTTTTATGGCTTATTCACTAGCGGAAAGTAACAAAAAGGTATTAATTCTTGATAAAGGTAAAGCGCTAGAAGATCGTCATTGTCCTTTAGACGAAGGAAAAGCATGTACTTGTACTACATGTGATAAATATTTTGGGTTTGGCGGTTTAGGAAAATCTGAAGGAAAATTTAATTATACAAACGGATTTGGCGGAGAACTTGAGCAAAAAGTCGGTAAAGAGGGCTTTATACAACTCATGGCTGAAGTAGATGAAATTCTATGTCAGTTCGGAGGAAGTTCTGTTTCAAAATATTCTACAGAAAATCCAACTCTCAATAAGAGAGCTGAAGCGTGTGGTTTACGAATGCTAACAACAGAAGTAAGGCATCTTGGCACTACCCTTTCAAGTGAGATTTTTCAGCAACTCTATGAATTTTTACTTACGAAAATAAATATACAATTTCATATAGATGTGCAACATATTATGAAACAGAAAGATCATTTTACAATAGAGACAAATGAAGGAACGATTAAATCTAAGCAACTAGTATTTGCAACTGGACGTTCTGGAGCAGATTGGTTAAAAGAAATGTGCACTTCTCTCAATATCTCTCAGGAACAAACTCGTGTAGATTTAGGTGTTCGAGTAGAGATGAAAGAACACCAATTACGTTCTATATTAAAAGATACGTTTGAGACTAAACTTTCTTATGAGCATGAACACTTCACAGCAACTACGTACTGTATGAATCCGAAAGGACGCATCATTAGAAAGTACGAAGAAGGTTTAGTTATGCCTGACGGTCAAAATTTTCGAGAGAAAGGAACTGGCACACCTAACTTAAATTTCACTTTATTTATCCCGCGCTATTTTTCAACTCTCAAAGAAGCAAATGTATACGCAAGTTCAATTATTAAAAACATTAACCAAGGACGAGATCGGATTGTTATTCAACGCTTAGAGGATTTACTAAATAAACAACCTACAACAGAGAACGACATAAAACATAACCGTATACAACCTACACTACAAGGAGATTATGGAGATTTAAATACAGAAATTCCTCCATTCTATATTGAAGGACTTAAAGAATTTTTATTACGCTTAGAACAATTCATCCAAGAACCGATCGATACAGATACTTTATTATACGGAATTGACGGAAAATTCTATGCTCCTACGATAAAAATCAATAACCATTTTGAAACAAGTATGCATGGACTATTTTTAGTTGGAGATTGTTCAGGCGTCACTCATTCATTATCTCAAGCTGCTGCAAGTGGGTTGTATGTTGGAAAATATTTATCTCACATTTAATTTCTTTCATTAAGATTGCAATCAAATATTTTAACTTCCATAGTAATAGCTTACTAACGATTCTGCCGCAAAGAATCCGAGTTTTATGAGAGACATATTTAACATAACTATTGACATTCAATTCTAACAAATTGAATGTCAACAGGTTTAAAAGCCTCTATTCATTTCCCTTTTCATTTGTTCGATATTTTGTAACATCATCATAGTGTTTAATATGTTAGGATGTCTATAAGTATTTTTTACTACAACTATAACTTTTTCTGCTCTGTTTCTAAAAATAGATTTATGCTTTAAAATTCCTCATTGTGCGTATATGAATACTTCACATTATTACCTTTAGAAAACATAAGCTAAATGTTTCATTATACTCTAATAGTTATAAAAATATAATATATAACACGAGTTAAATAAATTGTATAAAGAAGGTGTAAAAATGAAAAATAAAATCAATTTACAAATGAAAAATATAAGCTTTGTTTTAATAATTGCTTTAGCAGTATGGTTAAAAACATATCTTATTACAAGATTCAGTTTTGATTTAAAAATTGAGTCTTCTACACAAGAGCTTATTTTGTTTATTAGCCCTCTCGCTGCATCATTAGCATTTGTCGGATTAGCATTATTTGCAACCGGTGAAAAGAGAAATTATATCGCACTATGTATTAATTTCTTATTAACAATCGTACTTGTTGGGAATGTAATGTTCTATGATTTTTATAGCGATTTCGTTACGTTACCAGTACTTGGACAAACGTCAAACTTTGGCCAATTAGGCGGCAGTATTATAGAAATATTGAATTACAAAATTATACTCGCATTCGTAGACATTATTTTCTTCTTTATTTTATTGAAGAAGAAATCAATAGTCTTCCAAACAGGACGTGTAACTCCTCCCGCACGCCTCGTATATTTTCTTTTAACGATTGGTGTATTTTTTGCAAATCTACATCTTGCAGAAAAAGAGCGACCTGAACTATTAACGAGATCATTCGACCGCGTCATGCTTGTTAAAAATTTAGGACTATACACTCATCAAATATATGATTTAACACTACAAGTAAAAGCAGGATCACAAAAAGCACTTGCTGATAGCAGTAAATTACAAGAAACGGAAAACTACGTAAAAGCAAACCAAAGTGAACCGAATCCTAATATGTTTGGTGCAGCGAAAGGAAAAAATGTAATTGTCGTTACTCTTGAATCCCTACAAACCTTCTTAATAGGCGCATCAGTTAACGGGCAAGAAGTCACACCATTCTTAAATCAATTCATAAATGAAAGCTATTACTTCGATAACTTTTTCCACCAAACTGGGCAAGGAAAAACATCCGATTCTGAATTTCTAATCGATACGTCGTTGTATCCATTAAATCGAGGAGCTGTATTTTTCACACACGGTAACAATGATTATACTGCGACTCCAGAAATTTTACGTCAACAAGGTTATTTCACTTCTGTATTCCATGCGAATAACGCAACATTTTGGAATCGTAACATTATGTACTCTGCTCTTGGTTATGATCGTTACTATAACGAACTTGATTACAAAATTACGCCCGAAACAAATTTAAATTGGGGATTAAAAGATATCGAATACTTTGATCAATCAGTAGATATATTAAAAACTGTTGATCAACCATTTTACGCTCGTTTCCTTACTTTAACGAACCATTATCCATTTACGTATGATGAAGATACAAAATTCATTGAACCATACAACTCTGGTAATGGCGTATTTAATCGTTATATCGTAACAGCACGTTACTTAGACGAATCCATCAAAAAATTTATTGAGCGTTTAAAAGCCGAAGGAATGTATGATGATTCTATTATTGTATTGTATGGTGATCATTATGGTATTTCTGAAAAACATAATCGCGCTATGGCACAGTTTTTAGAAAAAGATCAAATAACAGAATTTGATACTTTAAATTTACAACGCACACCTTTATATATTCATATGCCTGGCCAAACAGAAGGTCAAACGGTTTCAAAGCCTACAGGACAAATCGATATGAAACCTACTATTCTAAATTTACTTGGGATTGATACGACGAACGATATTCGTTTTGGCCATGATATGTTTTCAGATGAATATACCGGATTTGTTGTTTTACGTGATGGTGGCTTTATTACGGACAAGTATGCATACACAAACAACACTTTCTATGACCGCATAACAGGTGAAATTGTGGATTTACCAAAAAAAGAAGCTCAAGCACTCATTAACCGTGCAGAAAATGAATTACGAATGTCTGACAAAATCATTGAAGGTGATTTATTACGTTTCTCAGAAAGTAATAAAATTAAAACTGGCGAAGTACAAACGAAAATTAAAGAAACTGAAAAATAATTTAAATATGAAAAGGGAGCAACTCATTACAGTTGCTCCCTTTTACTCTCTTATAACATATGATGCAATGTCATATAAGAACTTTTTATTCTACGCTTGCTTCTAAAGTTACATCTGTATAGGTATGATCGTCACCTATATTTAAAATTACTTCACATTGACGTAATCTCAATTCAAAGAGCTTGATAGAATCATGATAGACTTCAGGATTTGATTTCATTTTATGTAACATCTCTTGTTTTTCTTGTATTTCCAAATGAGTGTTTTTTATAGCTTGTTTCAAGGAGTTAAATGGATTCCTAAAGAATATATGAATATCCCTCTCTTGCGTGTTCTCAAATAGCTCAAATTGCAAGAAAAACTTCCTCATAATAGAAGCTGTTACCTCGGTATAATCTTCATTTTCAACATACTGTTTATATTTGTTATATAGCATAGTTTTGTTTTTAGGAAGAACTCCAAATAATTTACCGGCACTTTTCAGTAGAAATTGTGCTGGCGTAAATCGACGTAAAATATTTACTTCATCTATTTGTATTCTAGTCGTCATTCTGTCCGTATCTCTGCGCCAATCATCAAGCACTTTAAAATCACATGCTAACTGTATTCGATTTTCTCCAAATAAAGAATTAAGTCCTTCACTAAGTTCTTCTAGGTACGATTGACTCTGAAGGAGCTCATTATTAGAAGTTGCAATCCAATTTTGCATAGAGAGAGCAAGATTAGGTAATACCGTTTGTTCTAAGTATTTATGCACTCTCTCATTCATTGCTTTATTTAGTTCCGTATCCATGTGTCCGAAATTACTTTCTTCACTAATTAAATCCGAACACCCTTGTAATATCTTCGGAATATTTTCAGTAAGATCATTCGTAATTTCAGTTTTCATTGTACGATATGATTGTGTAATAAAATGAATTTTTTCCTTCTCAAAAGCAGTAAGATTATTAATACTACCATTTAGTTTCACTAGCATATCTTCATTCCAATTAATCGCATCCACTAAATTATTTTCTTTCTCAACGCGTTTATCCAAAAGATATGTAATTGTTTTTCGGATGAAAAACAATAGCTTTTCAGTACGTTCTACATCGATATCTTTATGATTACAGTTAAAATGAATAAACTCAGTTAACTCAGTTAATTGTTGACTACTTGTATATAGCGAAGAGTAAGGGAAAATTCTCGCATGCGGGAAATATGTGTTTATTCTAGCTTGCGTATCATATAATACTCTTTTCACTTCTGCTTCACTGTATATGTTATCGATTTTATTTAATAAGAAATGAATTTGTAAATTTGGTGTATGTTCTTGAATGCTTAATAGAATGTCACGTTCTTTGTCAGTAAAAGGTGAATCCGCATTCAATACAAATAGTAATTCGTCTACAGAATTTAAATATTCGAATATCTCATCCCTAGTGTCGTTATTTCTATTAAATCCAGGTGTAACTACAAATGTAAGTTTATTTTCACTTAAAAATCTGCATGGTAATTTAAATTCCACACATGCTCTCTCTCTATATGATTGATGGTGTTGAGACATCATATTATGGTAATCAGAGACATCTTCCGTTGTTGTAATTGCAGAGTCTGTTATGGCGTTAATTTCTGTATGAGCATCATTTTTGAAAACTACTACATTTGAAATTGATTTTTCTACTATATTTTCTCCTAATATAGAGTTAATAAATGTAGTTTTTCCGTTCCCTGAAGTTCCTGTTACTAAAATGCGGTTTGTGCTTAAATCTGCGAGTTCGCCAACTAACCATCTAAATCGGTGACCCATTTCTATATTATGCTCTTGTGCCCACTCTGTAATAGATTCAAAAAGATGCAAACTATACTCTAAGCCATTCACATGATTAATAGAATATAACAATAGGTTTTCTGCATGTTTTATATTTGCTGAATCTATTTTAGAAGGGAAAATCTCATCCCATGCCAATACAGCTGCTGATGGAAATACAGCATAGGATGGATTGACTACCTTTAACCAATTTGTTAACAAGTTTGGAATGATGTCGTGCAATTGTGTAAGCATATATTGACCTTGAATTAATTCAAAGTACGTTTCTTCGTAAAGAGAAGAAATTTTGTTCCATATATCGGACGAATGTATTTCAATATGTAAGAAAAATTCATTTATTGTATTAAGCCATAATAAGTAATTTTGTTCATTTTTATAACTATTCCAAAGTGATGAAACCATTTGCGTAAATTGTACTTGATCTACATTATTTAACGTAACTAATACTTCATAGAAATAATCTGGTGAAATATGTTTAGTGAATCCTTTATCAATATATCCTTTTAAAACCTCAAACCACGGATAAGATTCTGTTCGAATTAACTCATTCACAGCAAGCTCTACTGCACTATCAAAATCTTGCTGCTCCTCATAAAAAGAACGGGCAATTTTTGTGACATTCGGGTAATCGGGATTTAAAGAAACCGCTTCTTTAATAACAGAGAAAGCGGAATCAAAATTATTTTTCTCTATGTAAAGAGAAAGTAATTGTAATCCAATTTCGGTCATCAATATTTTATTATCAGTAGTAATAGAAGTATACACATTTTCAGCAACTGATAATTGATTCAGTTCAAAATAAGCATCCGCAATATTTTTTTGTGCCCACGGCGCTAATTCATTACTAACTTTTTCCCATTTAAAAATAGCAGCTTCAAAATCTTGATGACGATAATAAAACTCACCTTGTGCAAAACGAATATAAGATCCATCAGAAATCTCATTTCTTTCTTCGTTTACATAAACTTCCCCAAGTACGTCAAGAGGTGGTTTCGTTTCATTCTCCATTAGGAATGTTTCATAATACATCTTTTTTATTAATTGTTTTTCTACTCTCATCTTTTCCCCCACTATATCTTGAAAATACATTTTTAAGATATGTCAATACTTTTTGTATGTATGCTTTTTATCTTAACAAAGAATATCTTTTGGAAAATTTCATTTTCCTTTCATTTTTCAAGTAAGATTGAATTTTTATGAGAAAAGTTTCAGTTTTTTTTCAATTCCCTTTCAGTTTTGAAACAGCATTAAATGTTCCTAATAACCTAATAACACTATAACCTCCCGCATTATATTATCAAGAAAAACCTATATAAACCATATTATAAAAACAATTTATAACGAATATATATGCAATATTCCCTTCACTAATAAATGAAAAAAATCATTATCATACATTTCTCAAATTGCTTTTCTTTGAAATATTTCAGTAAGTACGGAATTAAATTCCATTAACCTCTATAAATAACTAGTCCAAAAAAAATCTATATGCATATCATGTTATAGTAAAGAATTCAGGAAATCCTAAAAGGAGGCATTTTCATGTTTGAAGATAAATCTAAAATAAACTACCCATATGAATTTACTGAAACTACAACAATCCCGCTAAAAAATCCCATCAATAAAAACTTCAAAAACGGCTCTGGTACACATACTTTCCCAATTAAAAAACACTATAAAGAACAGGTGTTATATACGGAAAAAATTAATAATAATAAAAACAAATAACCTTATAGGCCCTTATAACAATTAATCAAATAAGAATCTATATTAGACCTTGTATAGTTATATGTAATAAATAAATCTTTCTTATACAACTCATGTACTTTTAAAAAGTGCTGATATACAGCGCTTTTTTATACATAGATAATAGAAGAACAAAAAAGGTATGGATATTTTCCACACCTTTTTTGTTCTTTACTATTTATAAATGGAGTACGTCCATGTTTATTTTACCTAATAGCACTATAATGAGCCTTCTAGAAGAAATAAAAGCTAATTTAATGAAAAAATAAGTTTCTTAGTGTCTTCAGAGATATTCAGGATAATACTATTCGAATACATTAGGCAATAAATTCCACCATCACTGCACCTTAGCCAATGCTTCTACCAGCAAAGTTTTACTCGTTGGAGTCATTGAAGAAAGGAGTAGATTTATGGTGAATCACAAAGTTAAAGAAGTACCCAAGAATTATATAGGCATTATTGCTCTATTATATATATTTGAAAATTTACTAAACGTTGTTTCAAAGCTACTTAGTTTTCATAAAATATTTTTTGTTTCCGCTGGAATGGATAGGATTTAATCTCATCTGTATCTAAATTTTCATGAAATAAATGAACGGCTATAATTTGTCTACAATCGTAGGTATGATAATAATATGTTCCAGACTCCATACACATTACGCTTGTATAAATGGTATTATCTAATGCACCTTCTTCTGTTATTACTCCGCCTTTAGGAACCTCGCAATTTGATAAGATATGAAATAGGGCCGATACTCCCTCTTCTTCACTATCTATACCTTGAATGTTTTGTTTGCCATATGCTGCCCGCACAAACCTTGATGGCGGGGTGAAATCCCCTGGAAGTCCCATTGAGCCTGAGCCTTGACCAAAAGCACTTAATGGTAAGTTACTCCACTCAGTTGGCGCGAATGGCTGTGATTTAAGGCCTATATATTGTCTTAAATTTTGCAAATGCCAATTAAACTCCGGACTATTCGTCATCACTCCTAGTGGGTTATCATACATTTTTAATCCTTCATTTGTCGGCTCCAGTACAATGCAATCTCCCCATTTATCCGCTAAAATCCAATGTAGTGGTGGCGTAAGTCCTAAATCTGGTAACGGTATATCCAAAAAGGTAAGGCTATCTACAGATTTCTTTAACTCTTTGACAGAATTGAATTGCGTGAGACTCCAAGTCACAAAATCAAATGGAGCTAAATTCGTATTGTTGTCATCTATGCTTTGACTATAAGTAGCGAATCCTGGAAAATAGAGTGTTGCACATGTCATACCTGCTTCATTTACTCCGTCCGCCATAATGATCCTTCCTTGATGATTAATTCCCATTCCAACCGTAGCATGTTTCGTATTAATAATTTCACCAGTTATATTATTCCACTGGTAATGTCGAGGAATGATTATTACTTCTTGATTCATATCTAATGTGAAGTCCATCGTTCTTGCAAAAAGGTGCTGACCGTTTTTTGTCTGTAATGTCAAACTAGTACACATAAAGAACACCCCATTTTATGGTTTTATCTACACTTTACATAATTCTGATAAATCTGTAAATTAAAAACCTCTTTCCTTACAAAAAAATTGAGAAAGCACATATAAATTGCGAATAGGTTATTTCTAGTTTATAAATGAATTTTTAAAATATAGTTGCAAAAGAATTATATGAAAAAGGAGCGATTTGTTACTATCGCTCCTTTTTATTTCTCACTATATTTTATTAAAATAACCAGGAACCATTTTTTCTCTACGAACAGTATCCCTACATAACCCTCTTAAACATCTTCTCCAGCTCATACGTAGAATGATGCACAAGAATCGGCCTTCCGTGCGGGCATGTGTATGGGTTTGTTGTTGTACGAAGTTCTTCCAGTAAAGCAAATATTTGATCGTTCGTTAAATATTGATTTGCTTTAATGGACGCTTTACAGCTCATCATGATGGCTGCTTCTTCACGTAATTTTTTAATATCAACTTTTTTTAGTTTGACGACTTGTTCCATCATTTCATCAATAATTTCTGTTTCTTGTCCTTTTGGGAACCACGTTGGATGTGAGCGGACGATAAAGGATTGATGACCGAATTGTTCTAAGAACAGTCCAACTTTTTTCAGTTCTTCTAGTTGCTCTTCGACACGTAAAAATTCAGTAAGAGATAAGTCAATACGGTATGGTACAAGTAGCTCTTGTACTTCTTGCGCTACTCTTCCTACTTTATCACGGAAGTATTCATAATTAATACGTTCCTGCGCGGCATGTTGATCAATCATATATAAGCCTTTTTCATTTTGAGCGAAAATATATGTTCCATGCATTTGTCCAATTGGATAAAGCGGTGGCAAGTCATTACCGTTCATTTCAATCTCTTCTATTTCCTGAACTTCTTCTTCCAATTCCTCTAATTCAAAGTCTTCATCGTTACTATTCCACGGTTTCTCTTCTCGAATTGGTTCTTCCATTATCGGTTTAGTAGATGGCTGCCAACTTTGTTCTTCTCTTACGAGCGACTGTGGTGGCTGCCATTCTTGCTTCGGTGGTTGCCACAGTTGTGCTGGCTGTTTCACTGCCGGTGGTTCTTCTCGTTTTTCATCCATGCCTGTCGGTAAAATGATGTCCGGCATAGATGGCTCTTTCGGCTTCGCATGCTCAAACTTGAACTGTTCTTGCACACTTTCATCTTTTTCTTTTTTCTTCGTTGTTACACCTGCATCTGGGATGAGCTGTATTTTTTTAAATGCTGCTTGCAATGTTTCTTCGATAAGTTTTAGCAATTCTTGTTCTTTACTAAAACGCACTTCTAATTTCGCAGGATGTACGTTAACGTCAACAAGCATTGGATCCATTTCAATCGATAAGAAGCCAATTGGGTATCGTCCGACTGGCAATAATGTATGGTATCCTTGCTGAACAGCTTTCATTAATACGAAATTTCGAACATAGCGACCATTTACGATCGTTGACATATAATTTCGAGATGCTCTCGTTACTTCTGGTAATGTTACATAACCTTTAATTGTGAAATCTAAAGATTCAGCTTCAATTGGAATAAGCTTCTTCGCAACTTGAATGCTGTAAATCGATGCAAGTACTTGCCTTACATCACCATTTCCTGATGTGTGAAGCAATTTCTTTTCGTTATGAAATAGCTTTAACGATACTTCTGGATGTGACATTGCGATACGATACACGATATCTGTAATATTCCCAAGCTCTGTATGAATGGTTTTCATATATTTAAGACGCGCTGGTGTATTAAAGAATAAGTTTTGTACTGTAATATCTGTTCCTTTTCGGCTCGCTGTTTTCTCCTGCTTTATAATGTCTCCACCTTTAATCATAAGGTGCGTACCAGGCGCATCACCTGTGCTAGTGATTAATTCTAATTCACTAACTGAGGCAATACTCGGCAATGCCTCCCCACGGAAACCAAGTGTTCTAATGCGAAACAGATCGTTCTCATCTTTAATTTTGCTCGTTGCATGTCGTTCAAAAGCGACAATACAATCTTCTTCTGCAATGCCATCCCCATTATCAATGATGCGAATTTTTGATAAACCAGCTTCTTCTAAGTGGATTTCAATAGATGTACTATTCGCATCGATAGAATTTTCCACAAGTTCTTTTACGACTGAGGCAGGGCGCTCTACTACTTCCCCTGCCGCAATTAAGTTAGAGAGTTGGTCATCGAGTTTGCGAATTTTCCCCATCTACTTACTCATCCTTTCTTTAACTTTTTCTGCAAGCGATACAGTTCGTTCATCGCTTCTAAAGGTGTCATATCAAGTAAATCAATTTTTTTAATTTGCGTAAGTACTGCCGTTTCTTTTGCATCTAAAACTGGCTTGTCTTGTTTTTTCGAAGACTGTTCTCCACCGAAGAATGATAGTTGCGATTCTTCTTCATTCTCTACCTTCATTTCTTCTATTTCTACTGGTTCTTCTTTTACAACTACAGGTTCTGGAATTACTTTTTGCTCTTGCGCTTTCACTTCTACACGCTTTGGAATAATAATTTCTTCTTGTCCTTCTAGTTGTGCTAACACTTCTTTCGCACGAGCGATTAAGCTATCTGGGAGCTCCGCAAGTTGCGCAACGTGAATTCCGTAACTTTTATCTGCTGCTCCATCTTGAATTTTATGAAGGAATACTACTTTTCCGTTCTCTTCAATAGCTGAAACGTGTACATTCTTCAGTTGATCTAAACTTTCTTCTAGCACCGTCAATTCATGATAATGCGTAGAGAATAACGTTTTTGCCCCAATTTGGTCATGAATATGTTCAATGATTGCTTGTGCAAGTGCCATACCATCATACGTAGATGTACCTCGTCCAATTTCATCAAATAAAATTAAACTTCTTTCTGATGCGTTTGCAATTGCATTTTTTGCTTCTAACATTTCAACCATAAATGTACTTTGACCTGAAATTAAATCATCCGCTGCACCAATTCTCGTAAAGATTTGATCGAATACAGGTAATACTGCTTCTGTTGCTGGTACGAAACAACCAATCTGTGACATAACAGTTACAAGTGCTAATTGTCTCATATACGTACTTTTACCAGACATGTTCGGCCCTGTAATTAAAAAGACATCCATCTTCTCTGGCATAATACAATCATTCGGTACATACAATTTCCCGTTCAATACTTTTTCAACGACAGGATGACGACCATCTTTAATAAAGATTTCGCGCTTCGTTGTTAGTACAGGTTTTACAAACTGTTCTTCTTCACTAACTGTCGCGAAACTTTGCAGTACGTCTAATTCACTAATTACTTTCGCTAAATGCTGTAATTTCGGAATAAATACTTTTACTTCTTCACGAAGCGCTGTAAATAAATCGTATTCTAGTTGTACAATTTTTTCTTCTGCTTCTAAGATTAACGTTTCTTTTTCTTTCAGCTCATCTGTTATGAAACGTTCAGCATTAGCAAGCGTTTGTTTACGCTCATAGCGGCCTTCTGGAAGTGCTGCAAGGTTCGCTTTCGTTACTTCAATGTAATAACCGAAAATACGGTTGTACCCGATTTTTAATGATTTAACTCCTGTAATATCACGCTCTCGTTTTTCAAGCTCAGCGATCCACGTTTTTCCGTTTTTACTAACGTAACGATATTGATCAAGCTTGTCATTATAACCGTCTTTAATAATATCTCCATCTTTAATAGAAAGCGGTGGGTTTTCTTGAATACTTCTTCCTAGTAATTCAGTTAAGCTCTCACATGGATCTGCACCTTGAATTAACCTTGCTGCATAAGCATTATCTAACAAACTAATCGCTTCTAAAATAGCTGGTACTTGAAGTAAAGATCGTCTTAACTGTAATAAGTCTCGTGCATTCACATTACCAAATGCAACCTTTCCTGCTAAACGTTCTAAATCATATACTTCTTTTAATTTTTCTTTTAAATCTTCACGTAAGAAGTAATCATTTACAAATGTTTCAACCATTTCTAAACGCTCTTCCACTTTTTCTTTCTGAATAAGTGGACGTTCCATCCACTGTTTTAACATACGACCACCCATAGCTGTTTTCGTTTTATCTAATAGCCATAATAATGATCCTGTTTTTTCTTTCGTTCGTAGTGTTTCTGTCAGCTCTAAATTTCGCTTTGAATGCACATCAATTTTCATAAACTGGTTCGTATAATAAATTTCCACTGGTTGCAAGTGGTCTAACGAACGTTTTTGCGTTCTTATCACATAGTTAAATAAGCGTCCAACTGCTTTAATTAACTTTGCTTGCGAAACGTTTTTCACAAGATGTTCTAATCCCTCTGGAATCGCTGTTGCATCTTCATACGAAATCGTCATTTTTAATGTTGCAGTTAACTTATTTAATTCATCTTTTGAAAATGTAGAATCTACAACAATTTCTTTTGAACCAGTTGCATACACTTCTAATAAAATATCTTCTACTGAACCTGTTAACAATGTTACTGTATTTTGTCCAGTCGTTAAATCATTACAAGCTAACGCATACGATCCATCTTCAAAATGTGTTAATGCTGCTAAGAAGTTATTTTCTTTCTCATCAATCGTACGCCCTTCCATCATCGTTCCTGGCGTAATGAGTTGTACGACTTCACGTCGCACTACACCTTTAGCTGTTTTTGGATCTTCCACTTGCTCACAAACAGCTACTTTATATCCTTTTTCAACAAGTTGTTCAATATAATTTTTAGCTGCATGATGCGGTACACCGCACATCGGTATACGATCACTACTACCACCATCTCGGCTCGTTAATGTAATTTCAAGTTCATGAGCTGCTTTAACCGCATCTTCAAAGAACATTTCATAAAAATCACCTAATCGGAAAAATAAAAAGGCATCTTGATAGTCTGCCTTAACCTTTAAATATTGCTGTATCATAGGGGTATATTGCGTCATACTTATCCTCCATAATTCTTACATAGTAATCAATTTTCATATATGTCACACTTCACGGACATCCATATCTCCTATTTCAGGAGTCTTTCTTCATTATAGCACATTTCATAAGGAATCATGTTCATTCACGTACTACTTATGTAAAGTAAAAAGCTAGGAAGAACTTCTCCCTAGCTTTCTATTACTCTTCTTCTGCATCAACGATAAAGTTCGGATCTAATTCTTCAAACTCATCATCATCGATTTGGAAATCTTCGTCTGATTCTACACAACCTTCAGGATTTACACTTACACAAATTTTCGTTTCTCCAACTACTTCTGTTACAAATTCACGTTCTACAGTCACAACAATTTTATTACCATTTGGTGATACAAGAGCTTCTAAACAATTTGGTGGCTGAATGACACGAGCAATAATTTCTAAATCATCACCAGAAAAGTTTTTATCACGATACCCAATACTCACTTCATCAGTGTAGTTCACACGTTCTGTTACAACTTCTGTCTTTGTATTACCATCAAATGAATACCAAGTGTTCACATCATAGAAACCTTCAATTTCCACATGCTTTCCATTCTTTCTTGCTTCGTACGAGTGGTTAATTACCCAGCACCCTAAAATACTTGTTGGCTCATTATTCGATTCACATGTATGCGTTGACTTTGTATACTTACGTCCTTTTCCAACCACTGCTTTTGTAATAATCTCTCTAAATTCGGACATTCGTAACCCTCCTCAATCACTATTCACTTAATCATATGCGTGACAATAGCGGAATGTGTCATTCTTTTTTCGAGAAGAACTTACGTTTAACCCACTAAAAAAAGAGATGTCAATTCGACATCTCTTTAACAACCACAATTTCCTTTTTTACTTTCTACCTCTGCGCCCGTTTCACCCTTCAATACATCGCCATTAGTTGAAATTAATATTTCATCTGTAACGTTGTTAGAAATCGTACTGGCAACTAGCTGTAGTAAGTCATTTACATATGTTTGTGAAGATTTAAATTCTTGTACAACTGGGATACTGTCTAACTTATCTTGCAATGCATCAATTTCAGCTTCTACTTTTTTCAAAGCTTCCCATTTCCCGTAATGCTGCAAGTTTACTGCTTGCTTTTGCAGTGCTTTAATTTCATCAATTGCGCGCTTTACATTTTCATTTTTATGAATTTGCGCCTCTGCTTTCTTAAAGAAATCAACTTCTTCTGTTTCAGAAATCATTTTTGCTAATTCTTTCGCTTGCTCAACAATGTCATCTTTCGTATATACTTTCATCTATTATTCCACCTCAATCGGCTCTTCAACTAATTCTCCGTTAAGAGACCAAGTTTTCGCATCCGTTACTTTTACTTTCACAAGCTGACCAATTAAAGATTTTGAAGCGACGAAGTTTACAAGTTTATTCGTACGAGTATAACCTGCGAGTACTTCTGGATTATTTTTACTTTCCCCATCAACTAACACTTCTACAATTTGACCTTTGTAACGATTATTCTTTTCAATTGCCAACGTATTTACTAGTGTATTTAAGCGTTGAAGACGTTCTTTTTTCACTTCCATCGGTACATTATCTTTCATCTTTGCAGCTGGTGTACCTTCGCGCGGTGAATAAATAAAGGTAAAGGCAGTATCAAATCCTACTTCACGATATAACGACATCGTTTCTTCAAATTGCTCATCTGTTTCATTTGGGAAACCGACGATAATATCAGTCGTGAATACCGCGTTTGGAATTGCTTCTTTAATTTTTCTTACAAGCTCTAAATAATGCTCACGTGAATATTTACGCGCCATAATTTTCAGCATCTCTGTGCTTCCAGATTGAACTGGTAAGTGAATATGTTCTACTAAGTTTCCACCTTTTCCAAGCACTTCAATTAGGTGATCATCGAAATCACGTGGATGACTCGTTGTAAAACGAATACGGGCAATATCAACTTTACGGAGTTCGTCCATTAAATCGCCAAGTCCGTATTCAAAATCTTCAAAGTCTTTACCATATGCATTTACGTTCTGGCCAAGTAATGTAATTTCTTTATAACCATTCGCAGCTAAATGACGAATTTCTTGGATAATATCTTCTGGACGTCTGCTTCGCTCTTTTCCACGTGTATACGGTACAATACAATACGTACAGAACTTATCACAGCCATACATAATATTTACCCAAGCTTTAATATCACCACGGCGTACTTTCGGAAGGTTTTCAATTACATCCCCTTCTTTTGACCAAACTTCAACTACCGTCTCCTTCGAGAACATTGCATCCTTTAGAATGTACGGTAATCTATGAATATTATGCGTTCCAAACACCATATCTACATGCTGATTTTTTTGCATAATTTTATTTACAACAGATTCTTCTTGCGACATACAACCACATACACCAATT
This sequence comes from Bacillus cereus group sp. BfR-BA-01309, assembly GCF_022664315.1. Lineage (NCBI taxonomy): Bacteria > Bacillati > Bacillota > Bacilli > Caryophanales > Bacillaceae > Bacillus > Bacillus cereus group sp. BfR-BA-01309. Next base: position 40,230 of record NZ_JAKUHE010000014.1, on the reverse strand, counting down.
AAAAGGTCCGGATTTCTTCTTTTTAATGACTTTAAATGACCTAGTTCACCGAACACTTTATTTTCAGCATTTTCACGAATGGCACAAGTATTTAATAATACTACATCTGCATCTTCAGTTGAAAAGGTTGGTTCATATCCAAGTGCAGTGAAAATACCCGCCATTACTTCTGTATCATGCTCATTCATTTGACAACCATATGTACGAATATAGAACTTTCTTCCTGTACCAAAATTACGAAACTCTTCAGGTAAGCCAAAATCCCGTTCAATTTTAACTTCTTCTTTCCCTCGTTTTTTCGCGTCTTTTAAGGAAGGTGGTTGGTATACACTTTCAAAGTATTTACTATAATCTTTCTCTTCTTTTTTCGTAGAGGAATTTGCTCGTTGACTTGCTAATCGTTGTTGCTCGTTCATCGGTAATCTCCTTTCACCCTTAACTATACACACTCTATAGTCCATTTTAATGCGCTTTGACTCACTTCAAAAATGGTTAGATAGCTTGAGAGATAACTTGTCCTTTGAAACTTGAGTAGTCAATCTAATCATTCATAAAAATGAAGTCTTCCCCACACACAAATAGACATTCCCTTTTAACATTTCTTTTTGTCCTACCCAAAAGCATATTGCTTTATCCTTATAAACATTACCATAGTATGAAGCGTTTCGCCAATTTTAACAAGAAAGATGCTCTGTTTGGATCTTACATTTCATAAGCAATGAACTCACCATTTTCATACAACGATTTATATATTATTTTACCATTCTGAATTTTCTAAGTAAATAAGACTATCCTATATTTTCTTATAAAAAAAGGCTGCCACATGGCAACCTCCTCTTCTTATATTACATAAATTCAGCAACAAGTTCATCAAACATTTTCTGATCCATATTTAAATCAGCTTGCACTAAAGGCTTCTCACTATAACCTTTTACAAGTTCTTGATATGAAGGTTGCGCTGTATTTTGATAAATTAAACCTGTTACTAATCCGTTATTTTCCATTAACGTTTGCATAGCCATCATGCGATTAGATGGATCATATCCCTCTACTGTACTTAGTTTTGTTAAATTCTCTTTAAACCAATCGTAAGTATTTACTTTATTGTAAGTAACACATGGGCTGTATACGTTAATTAATGAAAAACCTTTATGGTTAATACCAGCTTCAATAATTTGTGTTAATTCTTTCAAATCACTTGAAAAGCTTTGCGCCACAAATGTCGCACCAGCTGTTAAAGCCATTTCCATAACATTTAATGATGGCTCAATTGAACCTTGTGGTGTGCTCTTCGTTTTAAATCCAGCTTCACTACGTGGTGAAGTTTGCCCTTTTGTTAATCCGTAAATTTGGTTATCCATTACGATGTACGTAATGTCGATGTTACGACGAATAGAATGGATTGTATGTCCCATACCAATCGCAAATCCATCACCATCGCCACCTGATGCGATAACTGTTAAATCACGATTTGCCATTTTTACACCTTGTGCAATTGGAAGGGCACGACCATGAATACTATGCACACCATATGAATTAATATAACCTGAAATACGACCTGAACAGCCGATACCAGAAATAACAGCAAGTTCATCTGGATTTAAGCCAACGTTAGCTGCCGCACGTTGAATTGCAGCTTGCACCGAGAAGTCTCCGCAACCTGGGCACCAGTTTGGTTTTACACTGTTACGAAAGTCCTTAAATGTTGCCATTTAATACAACCCCTTTTTTGCATTCGTTGTAAATCTCTTTCGGCAAGAATGGGTTCCCATCATATTTTAAAAGACTAGAAATTTTCTCACCGTTACCAAGATTCATTTTCATAATGTTAGCAAGCTGACCTGTTGCGTTGTTTTCTACCACTACAACACGCTTCGCATTTTTCACAAGTGGATCGATTTCAGCTGTTGGGAACGGGTGAATTAAACGCACATGAGCATGGTTTACTTTCATACCCTCTTGTTCTAAGCGCTCCATTGCTTCTTCGATCGCGCCACGAGTTGAGTTAAATCCAACAAGCAATACGTCTGCTTCTTCATGCTTAACATTTTTATAAACAGGGGTATTAAACTTCAAGTTCTCCATTTTACGGAAACGTTTGTCCATTTGATCTTTACGGTTTATTGCTGATTCAGATGGTTTACCAGTTTCATCATGCTCTACACCTGTAACATGGTGAACACCATTTTTCATACCAGGTAAAACACGTGGTGAAACGCCATCTTCTGTTACTTCATAACGCTTGAAGTATGCTTTATTTTCACGTTCTGGTAATTCCGCTTCTAAATCAAGCTTACCGCGACGAATTTCCACTTTATCTAAAGTAAGCGGTTCTACCGTTTGTTTCCCTAAAGAAAGCTGTAAATCCGTTAAGAAAATAACAGGAACTTGATATTCTTCAGCTAAGTTAAATGCTTCTACAATATCATAGAAAGCTTCTTCAACTGTACTTGGCGCCATTACGATTTTTGGAATCTCACCGTGCGTACCGTAAATCATCGCCATTAAATCAGACTGCTCTTGTTTCGTTGGTAATCCTGTACTTGGACCACCACGTTGTGTATCAACAATTACTAATGGTGTTTCTGTAATACCTGCTAAACCAATCGCTTCCATCATTAAAGATAGACCCGGACCAGCAGATGCAGTTAATGTACGAACACCAGCATAGTTTGCACCGATTGCCATTGTACAAGCTGCGATTTCATCCTCAGTTTGGATTACTGTCCCGCCAACTTTTGGCAATTTTTTAATTAAGTATTCCATAATTTCAGATGCAGGTGTAATTGGATATGCAGACATAAAGCGAGCACCACCAGCTACGGCACCAAATGCGATTGCATCGTTTCCAATCATAAACATACGTTTCTTACCATCAGCTTTTTCAAGCTGCATCATGTTTACTTTTTCACCTAGCAATTCTTTCATATATTGAGAGCCGCGCTTAATTGCGTCCATATTCTTTTGAACAACTTGCTCTCCTTTACGACCAAAGATCTCTTCAACAACATCTAGATAAGCTGTTTCATCTAATCCTAATACCGCACTTGATGCCCCAACAGCAACCATGTTTTTCATTAATGAAGTGCCTAATTCTGAAGCAATATCTGTAAACGGTATCACATATAGATTTACATCTGTATTATCAGGTATTGTCGGATTAAATTTCGCATCCGCAACTACAATTCCACCTGGACGTAGTTCGTGGAAGTTAAAATCAATAGTTTCTTGATCAAAAGCAATTAAAATATCTAAATCATCTGAGATCGCGCGTACTTCTGTTGTACTTACACGAATTTTATTATTTGTATGGCCGCCTTTAATACGTGATGAGAAGTGGCGGTAACCGTATAGGTAATACCCTAATCGGTTTAATGCAATACAGAAGATTTCTCCTGTACTTTCAATTCCTTCACCTTGTTGGCCTCCAACTTTCCATGAAAGTTGACTAATCATCTCCTACACCCCTTTTGGCTGCATTCATTGTAGTGTATTTTTTTACAGTAATAGTTTAGCATTTTTTATACAAATAAACTACAACGGACGCAAATTATGCCTCTTCTGATTTCCCTGAATCTTTAGTATAAAGCTATTTTGTTTTTCATTCTAGTATTAGGTCTTAAAAAAAGCAATAATATCAAATGAATTAATTCTAATTTTTCTGGATTTTTAAAACAAAAATCTTAAAAGCTTATACGTTCCACAAAATTATCATATAAAAATCGCTCTACAGTAGATGCTGCATAGTGTTTACAAAGCTCATTTATTACATTTTCGTATTCTCTATACGCTGATACATTTACAACTGTTTCTAAAATCCCATCAAAATCCGAACCAAATCCTATATTGTTCTCTCCACCTAATGAACAAATATATTCGATATGGTTTACTATATCCGCTATATTCGCTTGTTTTTCACTTGTTAGAAACTGTGGTACAAAAGTAACACCAATCATGCTATTTCGCTTTATAAGAGCTCTAAGTTGTTCATCTTTTAAATTACGCGGGTGCTGACAAAGTTTCATACAATTTGAATGGGAGGCAATAGGATTTTTTGCAATTTCTATCACATCCCAAAAGCTTCTTTCATTCAGATGAGACACATCAGTCCATACATGTACCGTATTAAGTTCTTGTACAACATGTTTACCAAAGGTCGTTAAACCCGCCCCACGTGTCTCTAGCGCACCATCAGCTAATAAATTGGCATAATTCCATGTTAGTCCAAAAGAACGTACTCCTAGACGATAAAACAACCGTAATTTCATTGCATCTTTTCCAATTGCTTCGCATCCTTCTAGTGTTAATATCGCTCCAATCTCGTCCTGTTTTAACATGTTAATATCATCTTTCGTCTGAATAAACTTCACACCCGGTAATGATAAAATTTCATTATAAAAAATATCGACCATCTGTAATGCTACTTCAAAGCGTTTTTCATATAGCACCGTTTCTGGCACATATATAGCAAAACATTGTATACTCCCTTTTCTTTTCTTTAATTCTTCAAATGTAATATGTAATTGCGGATCGTTTTTAAAATTCTTTTTCCCCTGTGCACTCCATAACTGAAAGAGTACATCACAATGAGCATCAAAAATTTTCATTTCCATTCCTCCATTATAAAAACAACCTGTTTGCATACTGCAAACAGGTTGTTTAAACTTAACGAGGTTCTACAATTAATTTTATTGCTGTACGCTCTTCCCCATCAATCATAATATCTGTGAATGCTGGGATACAAATCAGGTCCAAACCACTAGGCGCTACAAATCCTCTTGCAATTGCTACTGCCTTTACCGCTTGGTTCAATGCACCTGCACCAATGGCTTGAATTTCTGCTGTTCCGCGTTCGCGAATAACACCTGCAAGTGCACCAGCTACAGAATTAGGGACCGACGTTGCTTTAACTTTTAATATTTCCATTCCGCGTTTCCTCCTCGTTTCTATAAAAAGTATTAGCAATTATTTCACTTTAACTTATATTCACGAGGAATGACGCGTATTCCTGCTAAATTTCTGTAATTTTTCTAAAAAATTAAAAAATAATAACTTTTCTAATTTTTACCTAGAAATTACTCAAAAAATGGTTGATCATCATTAATTAAGATACGTTGAATTTTCTTAGCTTTTCCTGTATTAGGATCCACATCAACTAACACTGCACTTAATTGTGTTCTACCACTTGTCACTTCAAATCGTACTGGTAAGTTTGTTAAAAACTTCTTCAATACTGCTTCTCGGTCCATACCTAAAATCCCATCGTAAGGACCTGTCATACCAACATCTGTGATATATGCCGTTCCGCTTGGTAAAATACGATTATCTGCTGTAGGAACATGTGTATGTGTACCTACTACTGCTGTAGCACTACCATCTACATACCAACCTAACGCTTGTTTTTCACTTGTAGTTTCCGCATGGAAATCAATAAAGATAATATTCGTACGTTTTTTTGCAATGTTTATTAATTCATCCACTTTACGGAATGGGCAATCAATTGGAGGAAGGAATGTACGTCCTTGTAAGTTAATAACTGCAACTTCTGTTCCATTACAGTTCACAAAGATAAGTCCTTTTCCTGGAGTTCCTTCTGGGAAGTTAGCTGGTCTTGCAAGATATTTTGCATCATCAATAAATTCAAATACTTCACGGTTATCCCAAGCGTGGTTTCCAAGTGTAACCGCTTGTGCCCCGCATTCTAAAAAGTTTCGATATATTTTTTCCGTAATTCCACGTCCACCTGCTGCATTTTCTCCATTAATAATGGTTACTGTAGGTGTATATTTTTTCTTTAATGCCGGTACGTATTGTTGAATCATACCTCTACCAGGAGATCCTACTACATCCCCAACAAATAATATTCTCATATGTCTTACCCTTCCTATGTACTACATTTTTTATTACTATAGCTTCAAGTGATTCCCTTACAATAAAGTTTGTTTCACTTGTATGCTAATTTCCTTTATTTTAACCAATTCCAACACAAAAAAATAAAGTGGTGTTTCACCACTTTATTTTGCGTATTCCACTGCACGTGTTTCACGAATAACAGTTACTTTAATATGTCCTGGGTAATCCAGTTCATTTTCAATACGTTTTCGAATATCACGAGCTAAACGATGAGCTTCTAAATCATCAATTGTATCTGGTTTTACCAGAATACGAACTTCTCGTCCTGCTTGAATTGCGAAAGATTTTTCTACGCCTTCATAAGACTCTGAAATTTCTTCTAACTTTTCAAGACGACGAATATAGTTTTCAAGCGTTTCACTACGAGCTCCAGGTCTTGCAGCTGATAATGCATCTGCTGCTGCAACTAAAACTGCAATGATAGAAGTTGGTTCTGTGTCCCCATGGTGAGATGCAATACTGTTTATAACTACAGGATGCTCTTTATATTTCGTTGCGAGTTCGACACCAATTTCAACGTGGCTACCTTCTACTTCATGGTCAATCGCTTTACCGATATCATGTAATAGACCAGCACGTCTTGCTAGTTTTTCATCCTCACCAAGCTCTGCTGCCATAAGTCCAGTTAAATATGCAACTTCCATAGAGTGTTTTAAGACGTTTTGTCCGTAACTTGTACGGTATTTTAAACGACCTAAAATCTTAATTAAATCTGGATGTAATCCGTGAACACCCACTTCAAACGTTGTTTGCTCTCCGACTTCGCGAATATACTCGTCCACTTCACGTCTTGATTTTTCGACCATCTCTTCAATACGCGCTGGGTGAATACGTCCGTCCTGTACTAGTTTATCAAGAGCGATACGAGCTGTTTCACGACGAATTGGGTCGAATCCAGAAAGAATAACCGCTTCTGGTGTATCATCGATAATAAGGTCAATACCTGTTAACGTTTCTAACGTACGAATATTTCGACCTTCACGTCCGATAATACGTCCCTTCATTTCGTCATTTGGAAGATTTACAACCGAAACGGTTGTTTCAGCAACATGATCAGCTGCACATCTTTGCATTGCAAGAGATAAGATTTCTTTTGCTTTCTTATCCGCTTCTTCTTTCGCACGAACTTCACTTTCTTTTACCATTACGGCAATTTCATGAGAAACTTCACTTTCTACTTTACCAAGAATAATTGCTTTCGCTTGTTCGCGTGTCAGATTGGAAATGCGCTCTAATTCTGTTTGTTGCTTTTGAACTAACTCTCCCACTTTGCTTTCCAACTCTTCAATCTGTTGTTGTCTCGCTACAAGAGAATCCTCTTTCTTTTCTAACTGCAGCTCGCGTTTATCGAGCGTTTCGTCTTTACGATCAAGGTTCTCTTCTTTTTGCATTAAACGATTTTCTTGTTTTTGTAATTCGCTTCTACGGTCACGAATTTCTAATTCAGCTTCTGTACGAAGTGTATGAATTTCATCCTTTGCTTCTAAAAGCGCTTCTTTCTTAAGTGCTTCAGCCTCACGATTCGCTTCATCTAGAATACGTTTCGCTTCATTAGCTGCACCATTAATCTTCGCTTCAGCAATAGACTTTCGAACAAAAAAGCCAACAACTGCACCGACTGTTGCAAGCAAAATGGAGATGAGTATCCAAACTGTACTACTCATGATTTCACCTCCCCTTGCTATGAATGAAAAAAGACTGTCGGCATGTACATTGAATACCAACATACAGCAAAGACCGTCGTCCCACTTTTTTAAGGGACTTTCTTCATTTCACAATTAAAATGTCATATTATTATTTCGGCAAGATTTAAGTCTTACTCCGAATATTACTTCTCTTCTTGAGAAGAGTATTTCGTATATAAGAAAAAATATACATTCTCATTGTATCTATCGCAATTTTCATTGTCAAGCGTTGTCTACTTTTACTTTCTTTACCTTCAGCCCTAATTCATATATGAATTTAAAAAGCAGACAGCATATTATCCTGGAAAACCTTAGTAAATTCCAGTTTATTCATATAAAACATGCATATATTCCTCTTTATACATAGCCTTTTAAGCAGATTAAATATTTTTTCGTCAACGATATACAACGCTTTCATAATAATTAAAAATAAAAGACACGGGACCGTGTCTTTTATTTTTTAATCTTGAAGATTTGAATCTTCCGTGTCTTCCACACCAGAGTCTTCACCAATTCCGTGATGATCACGAACAAAGAAGGCAATTTCTTCTCTTAAATCCGTATTCTCTTTTAAGAATTGCTTCGAATTTTCACGACCTTGTCCTAAACGCTCTTCATTATAAGAGTACCAAGCACCACTCTTTTGAACGATATCAAGTTCAGAAGCCATATCTAAGATTTCACCTTCTCTTGAAATACCTTCTCCGTACATAATATCAACTTCAGCAACACGGAATGGTGGTGCTACTTTATTCTTAACTACTTTTACTTTCGTTTTATTACCAACGATGTCATTACCTTGCTTTAATTGCTCCGCACGACGTACTTCAAGACGAACTGTTGAATAGAATTTCAACGCACGACCACCTGGAGTTGTTTCTGGGTTCCCGAACATAACCCCAACTTTTTCACGAATTTGGTTAATAAAGATTGCGATTGTTTTTGATTTATTAATTGCACCTGAAAGTTTACGAAGTGCTTGAGACATTAAACGAGCTTGTAAACCTACGTGTGAGTCACCCATGTCTCCTTCAATCTCAGCTTTCGGTACAAGAGCTGCTACAGAGTCAATTACGATAATATCAACCGCGCCACTTCGTACAAGTGCTTCTGCGATTTCTAGTCCTTGCTCCCCTGTATCAGGTTGTGATAATAGTAATTCATCTATGTTAACGCCTAATTTTTGTGCATATACAGGATCCATCGCATGCTCCGCATCAATGAACGCTGCTTGTCCACCTTGACGCTGTACTTCAGCGATTGCGTGTAATGAAACTGTTGTTTTACCTGAACTTTCAGGTCCGTAAATTTCAATAATACGGCCACGTGGGTATCCGCCTACCCCTAGTGCCACATCAAGTGCTAAAGAACCACTTGAAATTGTAGAAACTCTACGCTCCGCTTGTTCTCCTAATTTCATAATTGAACCTTTACCAAATTGCTTCTCTATTTGTTTTAACGCCATATCTAATGCCGCTTGACGATCACTCATTCAAAATTCCTCCTTAACTGAATTGCTAATCTCATTATACCTATTTTCAATTCAATTTGCCAACAAAAATCGAACATTTATTCGATTTTTTTATTTTCCATTAAATAAAACTGCATTTAAGCATTAAAAAAAGCTAGAAGAGACTCATATCTCTTCTAGCTTTTTATATAAATGATAAAATCCATATTTCGCCGAACGTTCCCTAATTTGTTGACGACTTCCACTTAAATTAAGAGGAAAGACTACAGTTGGTTCATCCTTCATCGCCAATCCAACGAATACTGTTCCCGGCTCTTTATGTTCTGAAACATCCGGTCCTGCTACCCCAGTGAAACTAATGCCGATATCTGCTTTTAATAAACCCTTAACATTTTCAGCAAGATAACGAGCACATTCTTTACTTACTGCACCATCAGTAGACAACACTTCCTCAGGTACATGTAAAACATGTTGCTTCACATCATTATGATAACAAATGACACCGCCTTTAAATACTGAAGACACACCAACACTTTCTGTTACTTGATTCCCGAAGAGTCCACCGGTTAAACTTTCTGCACACGCTAAAGTTAATTCTTTTTTCTTCAATAACTCTATCGCCTTATCATGCAGAAACTCTTGATCATACCCGTAGAAAAATTCTCCTACTCTTTCTAAAATCAAATCTTCCATATGCTGAATGAGTTTCGCCGCTTCATCAGCATTTTGATGTTTGGCAGTTAAACGTAGTGTCACTTCTCCATCATTCGCAAGGGGGGCGATTGTCGGATTCGTTTGTCCATCAATTAAATCTTGAACTTTCACTTCTAATTGAGATTCCCCAATCCCGAAGAAACGAAGCACGCGAGAATAAATGTTTTCTCCTGTTGTAAAGTTACGTAAAAAAGGCTCTACATAACTTATATACATCGGCTTCATCTCTTTCGGTGGTCCTGGTAATAAAATATAAACTTTTCCGTTCTTATTTAACCCCATACCAGGTGCCATGCCGTGATCATTCGCAAATACAGTTGCTCCATTCAAAACGAGCGCCTGCTTTTTATTATTCTCTGTGAACTCGCGACCTGTACGCTTAAAGTACTCACTTATCGATGCTAATGCCTGTTCATCATACACCAGCTCTCCACCCAAACCAGAAGATATCGTTTCTTTCGTCAAATCATCTTTTGTCGGGCCTAACCCACCTGTGAAAATAAGCATGTCAGCACGTTCTTCCGCAACTTCAATTGCCTGCTGTAATCGCTTGTTATTATCTCCAACTACAGTATGGTAGTACACATTAATTCCAATTGAAGCTAACTTTTCAGATAAAAACTGGGCATTTGTATTTGCAATTTGTCCAAGTAATAATTCAGTTCCAACTGCAATAATTTCAGCATTCATCCCAATTCCCCCATAAACTTCTATTTTGAGTTTACAAAAGCAGCTCTATTTTTCCAGAAATAATCCCACCCTGAAATAACAGTAAAGAATAATGCAATCCATATAAAGATATCAGCAACTGGAATATGGATTAAATTTAAAGGTACATCGTGTAATAAATACGCTGCAATTGCAATAATTTGTGTCCACGTCTTAATTTTCCCTAACTGATTTGCTGCCACTACTTCTCCTGTTCCAGCAAGTACAAGGCGTAAACCTGTTACTGCAAACTCACGGCTTATAATTAAAATAACGATCCAAGCAGGTACATATTGCATCTCAACTAACGTGATAAGTGCTGCTGAAACAAGTAATTTATCAGCTAACGGATCAAGGAACTTCCCTAAATTCGTTACAAGATTATACTTTCTTGCGTAATATCCATCAATCCAATCTGTAGCCGAAGCAATAATAAAGATCAGTGCCCCTACTAAATGTTGAATTGGTAAATCAACATCACCAATTGTGTATGAACCCCAATCAAAGGGCGCTAACATAATTACCATAAAAATTGGAATTAAGAAGATTCTAGATATTGTAATTTTATTTGGTAAATTCACAGCTATTCCTCCATCATATCAAAAACATTTGTTCATTGAAAAAAGTCATCGAAGCGATGACTGTTATTGTGCAGGTTGCTCTATCCCTTGGTTTTTTATCACCAATCTTTGGTGAAGTTCTTTTTCTGGATCCAATGGATAAGCGACCACTTGGCCATTCAGTTTAACTTCAATATTCGTTGCATTTCCAATATTAAGTCGCACTTCTTTTACTGTTGATACATCATGTTTTTCTATTTGACCCTCTTGTACTGTAGTGTTTAGAATTACCTTCCCAGTATCATCTTTAACATCTACATAACTCGCACCTTTACCCGATATTTCCAGTTCTAATGTTTTATTATTATGAATTTCCAAAGTAGATACTTTACCAGTTGTCCCAACTACTTTCACTTCTTCTTGTCCAGTTGGCTGTGCTGGTTGTTCCTCTTTCTTTGGCTCTTCTTTCTTTGGTTCCTCTTTTTTAGGCTCTTCCGCTTTCACTTCATCTTTCTTTGTATCTAACGGAGAGTTTTCTGCTTTTTTAACCTCAATTTTCTCACTTTGAGCGTTCGGAACTTTCTCATCACCTTTTCCAGTTAACGCTTGGAAAACAAACCAAATTACCACTCCAAATGCGATTACTAACAACGCAACTAAAATTTTCGGCATATGATCTGCAATTGGCCATGATGAAGATTTTTGCATTGTTTCTTGTGTTTTTTGTCCTGTTGATACTTGTGGAACATCGCGTTTTTCAGATTGTGGTATCGTACTCTGATATTCTACAAGCAGTTCCTCTCCATTTAATCCAACCGCATCTGCGTATTGTTTAATGAATGCACGCGCATAAAAAGCTCCTGGCAATACATCATAATTGCCTTCCTCAATCGCTACTAAATGGCGTTTTTGAATTTTTGTAATCTCATGCAGCTGATCAATAGACAAGCCTTTCGTTCCTCTTGCTTCTTTCAGCTTTTGTCCTAATTCTGTCACTACTAACACCTCAATATTTCTTTAAAAGTCAAACATAGAGAAATTATTTTGCGTACCTTGCTCAATTTCATCTACTAAATTATATTGAATTTCTTCATCATAATCGTTACGCAACTCGATAATATAATCAAAATCATCCAATGTGTATTCTGACTGACTCACAAATACGTCAGGATGTTCCACAACTTTCGTTGCAGGTAATCTCATAATTTCACGAACAAGCTGCCAATGCCTTTCGTTAGCACGCTTTGTTGACACGATTCCATCTAAGATGAAAATATTGTCGTCGCTATACTCATCTTCAATCAATTGACTACGAACAGTTTGCTTAATAAGAGTAGATGATACAAATAACCATCTTTTATTTGCACAAACACTTGCGGCAACAATGGATTCTGTTTTTCCGACACGAGGCATTCCTCGTATCCCGATTAGTTTATGACCTTCTTTTTTCATGATTTCAGCCATAAAGTCTACAAGTAACCCTAATTCATCACGTACAAATCGAAATGTCTTCTTATCATCTGCATCTCGTTGTATGTACCTACCATGTCTAACCGCTAGCTTATCTCTTAGCTTTGGCGGACGATATTTCGTTACCGTTATGTTATCCATCGTATTTAAAATTGATTCAAGTCTAGAGATTTGCTCTTGATTATCACACATAAGGAGTAATCCACGTCGTGCATTATCTACACCATTAATTGTGACAATATTAATGCCGAGCATACCGATTAACGAAGAAACGTCACCAAGCAAGCCAGGTCGGTTTTTATGTATTTCATATTCAAAATACCATTCAATCATCCAAGATCACTCCCCTTGCTTACTTTACACCTACGTACTATATTATATGATTTCACCTTAATAGGGAAGCTAAATGTATAATCTAACCCGCGTTATTATTATACAAAAAAAATAGAGAGGAGATTCTCCTCTCTATTTTTTACTTATGTTGTACAAACTTCACCATCAAGTTTGCGATTGTATGTTGCTCTTGTTCATCAGCAACTTTCCAAAGCTCAGACAATAATTTTTCTTGATCGTTGCGCGCTTCTACTTCATTTGCTAAATAATCTCCAACACGAAATGCCATATCTGATACAGCACCGCCATCAAGACCTTTTCCTGATGCCTGTTCTAATCGTTCTCCTAAAAAGCTCTTCCATTGATCAAAATTATCTAAAACTGACATGTGTAAGCACCTCACTACTTAGTAATAGAATCATGCTTAATTTGTACAGTTTTTTATTTTTTATGTAAGAAATTTTTAGCAATGCCAACCGCCGTTCACTCCGATAATTTGTCCCGTTATGTAAGATGCACCTGGCGATACGAGGAATGACACTGTTTTCGCTACTTCTTCTGGTAATCCCAACCTGCCTAACGGAATCTCTTCAGCAATTCCATTCTTATCCTCTTCTGAAAATACATGTAACATTTCCGTTTCAATCGCACCTGGTGCCACCGCGTTAACCCTTAATCCACTTAATGAAACTTCTTTTGCTAAAGCTTTCACATATGAATTTTGTGCACCTTTTACCATCGAGTAAAGCACTTCACATGATGCACCAATTTGGCCCCATATAGACGAAATAAGTACAATATTGCCGCTTCTCCGCTGAATCATAGATGGCAGTGCCATAGATAATAGTTTATAGATGCTCTTCACTTGAAGTTCTACCATATAGTTCAATTCATCGTTCGTTACATCTGTTACGAGTCCAAATATACTCTTCCCAGCTGCATATACGATAACATCAAGAGGATGTTCAATTTGCCCCCACAATTGCTCTGTCCCATCACTAGCAGCCAAATTCGCTTGAACAGGAATTACTTCACCCCATTCTTTCTGCAACTCATTCACTTTCTCTTCACTGTTATTATAATGAACATATACTGTATATCCATCTTGAATTAATTGTTTTGAAATAGCAGAGCCAATCCCTCCGCTGCCTCCAGTTACTAATGCATATTTTTCCATAAATTCCCTCTCTTATCTTTACAAACTCATTTTCATACAACTAAATAATACCCTCATCTTATCATTTCTCTATGATAAGATGAGGGTATTTTTATAAAACCTTTTATTTCTTCGGTAAAACCTGACAAACGCTCATTCTTTCTTCTGATACTAATGTTTTCGCTACCTCTTGTAAATCTTGAACAGTTAACCCTTCTAATACCGTTAATGCTTCAAACAGACTCGATTCATTAAATGCATATCGTGTAAACTGATTTGCAATATATTCCGGTGAATTCAAGGAGCGTAAAAAGCCACCTATTTTCTTTTTCTTTACTCGTTCTAATGCCGCCTCATCTAATTGATCATAATTGGTATTTAATAAAATACCTTTCAAACGCTCTTCCAGTTTATCAGGTTGCTTCGTATCGCCGCCAACCATTGCAAAACCGAAGTTATTCTCTTCCGTATAATCATACGAGAACGAATCATCAATAAGCCCTTCATTATATAAAGATTCGTAATGAACGGAGCTTTTTCCAAATAAATAATCTAAAAGTAACGTAAGCGCAATTTCTTGTTTTAAAAGGGCTTTCCCTTTTTCTTTTAAATTCGTCGCCTTAATACCCACTAAACATTTCGGTGTTTGTACTGGCATTGAAATAATTTTTTTCTTTTCATTTACTTCATCTGGTTCTTCTTCAAATGAACGTACAATTTCTGATTGGTTTTTATAGTCTTTTTTCGCTTGATTTTCACGTACTAAATCCATTGTTTTTTCTGGATCAATTGCACCCACAACAAATAGTAACATATTGCTCGGATGATAAAATGTTTCATAACATTCATATAATAGGTCTTTTGTAATTTTACTAATAGACTCGATTGTCCCTGCAATATCAATTTTAATTGGGTGCTTTACAAACAAGCTATCAATTAAACCAAAGTATAAGCGCCAATCTGGATTATCTTGATACATTTGAATTTCTTGCCCAATAATCCCCTTCTCTTTTTCAACTGTTTTTTCAGAGAAGTAAGGCTCTTGTACGAAGTTTAGCAATGTATTTAAATTTTGTTCTACATTTGATGTACATGAAAAAAGGTAAGCTGTTCTTGTGAAAGATGTAAAAGCATTTGCCGATGCTCCTTGTTTGCTAAACAATTGGAAAGCATCATGATCTTCTTTTTCAAATAATTTATGCTCAAGAAAATGAGCAATTCCATCAGGCACACGAATCATTTCTTCTTTACCTAAGGGTACGAATGTATTATCCATAGAACCATATTTTGTCGTAAACGTTGCAAATGTTTTATTAAATCCTTGCTTAGGTAAAATATATACATCTAATCCATTAGGAAGTTTTTCATAATAGAGTGTCTCTTTTAATTGCTCATAAACAATTTTCTCCATTTATTCTCCCTCCGTTCCTTGTAAAAAGTAAATTGTATCTAGTTCAATATTTTTAGCAACTTTCACAATCTCTTCTTTCGTCACACTTTCAATACCTGTAAGCCATTCTTCAACCGGACGCGTACGCTCTGAAATAATACCATGATACAACATTTCCACAAATCCGCGCGGTGTATCAATCGCCTCTAATATTTGATTTTGAATGACACTTTTCGTTTGGTGCATCTCTTCTTCAGAAAAATCACCATTTTGCATCGCTAACATTTGTTCTTTAATAATCTCAACAGCTTTTTCATAATTTTTCGCTTCGATCCCTGACATAACAAACAATAAGCCTTTATGACTTTCAAAACGGGATGCTGCATAGTAGGCTAAACTATTTTTTTCACGAACGTTAACGAATAACTTCGAATGAGAAAATCCTCCAAACAGTCCATTGAACAATTGCAGTGCAAAATAATCTTCGTCTTTATACGTAATAAACGTACGATAACCGATGTGTAATTTACTTTGTTTTAATTCTTGTTTTTCTACAACTTCTTTTTCTTCATTATTTCTCTTATGAAGAAGTACATTTCTTTCTCTCGCAGGACGCGCTGAAATAGAAAAATACTTACTTACAAGATCAACTGCGTTTTCTGAAATATCACCAATAATGTATAGATCCATTTCATCTTCCGCTAACACTTTTTGATAATATTGATACAAACTTTCATTTGTAATAGAAGAAACACTCTCTTTTTTCCCATTTGCACTTAAACGATATGGTTCTACTTTGCACATTTCTTCAATTAAACGCTCGTTTGCATAGCGCATTTTATCATCATACGTAGCTTCAATTCGTTGCAAGAGCGCTCTTTTTTCACTTTCTACGATAGAAGGTAGAAAACCGTTCCCCTCTGTCGCTGGATGTAAAACTATATCCGATAACATAGAAAGCGCTTTTTCAAATAACGGTGGTGCATCATGCAAATATACTTCATTTGCAATGTCCACATAAATAGAAATAATATGGTCTTCACCTTTTTTACTTACATCTACTGCCAAAGAAGATCCGTATAATTCTTCTAAATATTGACGAAGACGAATTACAGAAGGAAGCTTTTCTGTCGCACTTTGCAATACGTATGGCAATAGGGCACGCTCTGTCACCGTCTCCTCATTTAAAGGTGCTTTCAAACGAAATACAAAAGTATTTGTTTTATATTTATCTGTTGGAATAATATGTACTCGTAAACCACCTAACTCATGTAACTGTTGTTCCATTAGTTTCATTTATAGCCCTCCTTTACGTATGTAGGAATATTCCTCTTCAATATACAGTTTTTAGAAATAAAAAATCAACTTTTCTTCCTCACTATACTTACATTAGGCTCTTTCTAAAAACTTTCATTTGTAAGGAACATCGTAAAATTCCGTATTAAATATAGTCTATGTAAAAAAGCCCGCACTAATGTGCGAGCTTTTTTTATACTTATCGTTTTCCTTTTTCATAAGGTGTTCCTAATGCTTTCGGAGCTTCAGAACGACCTACAAAACCAACAAGTGCTAATATTGTGAATACATATGGCAATATCGTTAAGAATACACTTGGAATTTCTTTTAGTACCGGAATCGTACCACCCGTTATTCCTAGTGATTGAGCAAACCCGAAGAACAGAGCCGCTCCAAGAGCACCAAGTGGATTCCATTTACCGAAAATCATAGCTGCTAGCGCTAAGAAACCTTGTCCAGTAATTGTAGCACCTGAGAAGTTACCAGAGATCGACATTGCGAAGACCGCTCCACCTACTCCTGCAAACATTCCAGATATACAAACTGCAATATAACGCATTTTATAAACATTAATACCCATCGTATCTGCTGCCATTGGATGTTCACCAACCGCACGAAGACGAAGGCCGAACGGCGTTTTATAAATGATATACCAAACAACAAACGCTAAAATAATAGCAATATATGATGTTAACGGTACATTTGAGAAAAAGATTTTTCCGATTACCGGAACATCCGAAAGACCCGGAACATCGATTTTTTCAATACGGTATTGAATGAAATCAGTCTGTCCTTTGCCAAAGATTTTCTTAATCGCAAATACTGTTAAACCAAGAGCTAAGAAGTTAATCGCTACCCCGCTCACTACTTGATCCGCACGGAATGTAATAGATGCTACCGCATGAAGAAGTGCAAATAATCCACTACCAATCGCTGCAAATAATAACGCGATCCAAGGAGTCATCGCTCCCCACGTATCACCCATTAATAACGTTGTAACGATACCAGTAAATGCACCAAATAACATTAAACCTTCCAACGCTATATTTACAACCCCAGAACGTTCACTGAACACTCCACCTAACGCCGTAAAAATAAGTGGCGCTGCCGTATATAACGTACCCGTCACAAGAATGGCTAAAATATCTAAAAAGCTCATTTATTTCCCCTCCTTGCTCATGCGTGTAAGTGCCCAGCGTAAAACATAACTGCACGCTACAAAGAAAATAATACATGCAATAATAACGTTAATTAACTCAGAAGGTACATCCGCTTCAAAATTCATTTGTGGGGCTGCACTTTTCAAACCACCGAACAGTAAAGCTGCTAATAATATGCCAAATGGATTATTTCCCCCTAGAAGCGCTACAGCAATCCCATCAAATCCGATACCAGTAAACGAAGACATCGCTGTCATGTTTTGGAATGTACCAAGCCCTTCCATAGCACCACCAATCCCTGCAAATGCACCCGCAATCGTCATAGATAGTACAACATTTCGAGAAACTTTCATACCCGCATACTGAGAAGCATGTTGATTAAATCCAACAGATTTCAATTCGTATCCTAATGTCGTTCTGTCCAATAAGAACCACATAACAATTGCTACTAATATCGCTACGACAATCCCCCAGTGCAAACGAGAACCATCTGTTAAAGAAGCTAACCATTCAGAAGATAAAGAAGCACTAGATTTTATATCATATGACTTCTCATTCGCCTCATGTAAAAAGCGCTTAATTAAATCATACGTCACGTAAAGTGCAATATAATTCATCATAATCGTTACGATTACTTCATTTACTTTAAATTTCCCTTTCAAATATCCCGGGATAAACCCCCATAGCCCACCAGCTATTGCTGCTACTAAAATTGACAACGGAATATGTAAAATTGCCGGTAATGATACTGCATATCCAAACCAAACAGCAGCCAGCCAGCCAACTAATAACTGCCCTTCTACTCCGATATTAAAAAGACCAGTACGGAATGCAAATGCTACAGAAAGTCCTGCTAATACAAGCGGAATCATCGTACGTAATGTTTCACCAATCGCTTGTGGATTTCCAACCATTCCTTCCCAAAGCGCTGCATACCCAACAATCGGATCATATCCACTAACTAACATTACAATGGCACCAACAAGTAAACCAAAAATAACGGATAATACAGGAACTAAAATATTAATTGTTCGCTCCGTTAAAAAATTTTTAGCCATTTGTACTCACCTTCTCTTTCTCCGTTCCGCCAGCCATCAACAAACCAAGCTGTTGTTCATTTGTTTCTTTTGCATCCACAATTGCTACAATTTTCCCTTCATATATAACAGCAACTCGATCACTTACATTTAAAATTTCATCCAGTTCTAGCGATAGAAGCAATACTGCTTTCCCCTTATCTCTTTGCTCGATTAATTTTTTATGAATAAATTCAATCGCACCTACATCTAAACCACGTGTTGGCTGTGCTGCAATCAACAAATCTGGATTACGATCCACTTCACGTGCAATAATTGCCTTTTGCTGGTTTCCACCAGATAGTGCACGACTTAATGTGTGTTCACCAGGTGTACGCACATCAAACTGTTCAATAAGCGCTTTCGCTTTTTGTGTGATTTGACTAAAGTTTAAAATCCCTTTCTTTGAGAATGGATTTTTATAGTACGTTTGCAAAACTATATTATCCCTAACAGAAAAATCAAGCACAAGACCGTGTTTATGACGATCTTCTGGAATATGACCAATTCCTTCCTCTGTAATTCTTCGAACAGGCCAATTCGTTATTTCTTTTCCTTTAATTGCAATAGAACCTGACTCAACTTTTCGTAAACCAGTAATTGCCTCTATTAATTCACTTTGTCCATTTCCATCAATCCCTGCAATACCAACGATTTCTCCTGCACGAACAGTTAAGTCAAGGCCTTTTACAGCAGGTAATTGGCGTGCATCATGAACGACAATATTCGAAACAGATAGAACCTCTTCTTTCGGTTTAGCCTCTATTTTTTCTGTTTTAAAATTCACTTGACGTCCGACCATTAATTCTGCAAGTTTATGTTCATTCATTTCTGCAACGTCAACTGTACCAATTCCTTTACCTTTACGAATAATTGTGCAACGATCACAAACTTCCATAATTTCTTTCAATTTATGTGTAATAAGAATGATAGATTTCCCTTCTTGCACAAGCTTTTTCATAATTTGAATTAACTCATGAATTTCTTGAGGAGTTAGCACCGCAGTTGGTTCATCAAATATTAAAATCTCGGCACCACGATAAAGCGTCTTTAATATTTCAACCCTTTGCTGCATCCCAACCGAAATATCTTCAATCTTTGCATTTGGATCTACTGCTAAACCGTACTGTTCAGATAATTGTTTAATTTCTTTCGCAGCCTCTTCAACAGCAATTCTTCCTTTGTTCTTCGGCTCATTTCCAAGAATAATATTCTCTGTAACTGTAAAATTATGAACAAGCATAAAATGCTGATGGACCATCCCAATACCAAGGTCATTTGCTATATTCGGATTTGTAATTTTTACAGGTTTTCCTTTAATCTTAATTTCTCCCTGTTCTGGTTGATACAAACCGAACAGTACATTCATCAATGTCGATTTCCCTGCACCATTTTCTCCAAGTAAAGCGTGTATCTCTCCCTGTTTTACTTGTAGCGTAATATCATCATTCGCTACAATGCCTGGGAATACTTTTGTAATATTGTTCATCTCAATTACGTATTCCATTTTGTTCCTCCTTCTAGCAGGGAACACTCCCCAATTGCAGTCTATTAAAGGTATTTTTATATATACAAAGGTTAGTTCTAAGAACTAACCTTTGCTATTTCTCTATTATTATTTCTTTAGAGAAGCTTCATATGTTTTATATTCTTCGTCAGTTGCAGGTACTTTAATTTCACCGTCAGTGATTTTCTTCTCAAATTCTTCTACTTTTGTTAAGATTTCTGGATTTACTTTTTTCACATTGTCAGTAGTTTTCGCAATACCAACACCGTCATCTTTTAAACCGAACTCTTCTACTTTACCGCCTTTTAACTTACCATCTTTTGCTTCTTGCGCTACTTTAGCTACTGCAATATCAACACGTTTTACCATAGAAGTTAAAGTTACGTTTTCAGGCATACCTTCTTGATTTTGGTCACGGTCAACACCGATTACCCAAACGTTTTCACCTTTTTTCTTACGATTTTTCGCTTCTGTGAATACACCGTTACCAGTTGCACCTGAAGCATGATAAATTACGTCAACTCCACCACCGTACATTGCTGAAGCTAATACAGATCCTTTTTCTGGTTTGTCAAATGCATCTGCATATTGCGCTACAATTTCGATATTTGGATTTACTGCTTTCGCTCCCGCTTTAAAACCTGATTCAAACTTTGTAATTAATGGGCTCTTCACGCCACCTACAAAACCAACTTTATTTGATTTTGATGTCATTGCTGCTACAGCACCAACTAGGAATGAACCTTCATGGTCTTTAAATGTAATACTTGTTACATTCGGCTCTTTCACAACACTATCTACAATTGCAAATTGTTCTTTCGGATATTGTTTTGCAACCTTTTCAATCGAATCTTGCATTAAAAATCCAATTCCAAACGTTGTATTATATTTATCTTTTGCAAATTTCGTTAAATTCGGGATATAATCCGCATCTTTACTTGATTGAAGATAACGATATCCTTCATTTTTCTTTAAGTCGTTGTCTTTACCGAACTTTGTTAAGCCTTCCCAAGCTGATTGGTTAAATGATTTGTCATCAACGCCCCCAACATCTGTAACCATACCAACTTTAAACTCTTTTTTGTCACTGCTCGCCTTATCCGAGTTACCACATGCACCTAAAACCGCGCTTGCTGCTAATGTTAATGATAATAAAAGACCTGTTTTTTTCTTCATACTAGAAACCCCTCCTGAAATTATATATATCTCTTTATTCTTACGCTGCTGTCCCTAACTTCTTGCTGTCACCTCCCTAAAATGGAACTTACCTACATACGTTTTCTTAATACGTGGAAGCTAAACTTGTCAGCTCTAAAGTAATTGATAGAATATAAGATTGGCTCATCATTTTGATCATAGTGCATTTGTTTTAAAACTAGCAGTGCCGTTTCAGGTTCACATTCTAAAATCGGTGAGATTTTCGGATGATAGCCAATTGGCTCAATGTGTGCAACCGCGTATGTGATACGTTTATGCGTATTGTTATGTATCACTGTAAGCAATGATTCTTCGTTGTATCCCGATAAATCCGGCAAGATTTCTTTTGCAAGTTTATCGATACAATATACAACAGGTTCCCCATCTGCTGTACGTACACGCTCAATCATTACTGCATTAAAACCATCTTCACTATTAAACTTCTCTTTTTCTTCTTCTGTTAAACTTGTTGTGGATGATGATAGAAAAATAGTTCCTGGTGTTTTCCCCACACTAGAAATCATATCTGTAATGCTAGAAAGTTGTTCGATCCCAGAAGAAAATAACGGCTTTGCATTTACAAATGTCCCTACACCATGTCTACGAATGACAACATTTTCTTCTTCTAAAATACGCAGCGCTTCCCTTAAAGTCGCCCTACTTACACCAAGTTCTTTCGCTAAATCAAACTCTGATGGTAACTTCTGTCTTTCCTTATAAGCTCCATCTTTAATTTTTTCTTTGATGTGATCAATCACCCGTAAATATAGGTGACGACTATCGGATTTTACTGACATAAGACTCCCCCGCATTTCAATTATTCGACCTCTGATGTAAGACTTCTTTTCTCTTTTTTCAACTTACAACATAATAAAAATTGCTAAATACTAAAAATAAGCTTAATTGTCGAATAAATATTAATAATTTTTCAAGATGAAATTTTCACTCTTTACTGCATAAAAAAAACTTTGCACCATAAACATTCCTCATTTCGAGAAAAAGTTCGGCACAAAGATCTCTTACATCCTTTGTTACACACTTTTCCCCTCATAGTCCAGCAATTCATGGTTGCCAGGTAGAAACTTATGGACCTTATCTCCAAGATTATATGAGGCAGTGATTCTTTTCGAAGTAATCTTACCACTTGCTCCCATACGTGTCAACAAAATTTAACATTTTTCTACATTAAATATCGAACATTCATTAAAAACATATTCAAAGCATTCGTATTCTAAAGAACCCCTTAAAATGTAAGCCCTTTCTCGGCGGCTGAATATAGTATATAACAAAACCAGTATATAAAAAAGCCTAATTGTAAAAACAATTAGGCTTTTTTTATGAACTTTTTTCTTGTACATCATTAATGAGCACTTCTCGTGGTTTACTACCTTCATACGGACCTACTACACCATTCATTTCCATTGCATCAATTAAACGGGCAGCTCGCGTATAACCTACCCTAAACCTACGTTGCAACATAGAAACAGATGCTGTTTGCATTTCCACTACGAGCTGAACTGCTTCATCATATAATTCATCTTCTACTTCCTGCTTCGTATCGGGAACATCTTGCGGAATCATATCTTCTTGATATTGCGCTTTTTGCTGACCAATAACATATTCTACAACTCTCTCAACTTCATCATCTGATAAAAACGCACCTTGTACACGTACAGGCTTCGATGCACCAATTGGTATAAACAGCATATCTCCACGACCTAGTAGTTTCTCTGCACCACCACCGTCAAGAATTGTACGAGAATCTGTTTGAGAAGATACAGCGAATGCAATACGTGATGGAATATTCGCTTTAATAACTCCCGTAATAACATCAACTGAAGGACGTTGCGTTGCAATAATCAAATGAATACCAGCCGCACGAGCCATTTGTGCTAAACGCATAATTGCATCCTCTACATCCGATGAAGCAACCATCATTAAATCTGCTAACTCGTCCACAATGACTACAATATAAGGTAATTCCGGTTGTTTCGCTTCCGATTGACTATTATGTTCTTTAATATGATCATTATATCCTTCAATGTTACGCGTGCCACTATGAGCAAACAACTCATAACGACGCTCCATCTCACTCACAACTTTTTTCAAAGCTTGTGATGCTTTTTTCGGATCAGTTACAACTGGTGTTAATAAGTGAGGAACACCGTTATATACATTTAACTCTACCATTTTCGGATCGATCATCATTAATTTTACTTCGTGTGGTTTTGCACGCATTAAAATACTAACAATAATACCGTTAATACATACACTTTTCCCGCTACCCGTCGCACCAGCTACTAGTAAATGGGGCATTTTATTTAAACGGGCTAATACAGCTTCACCTGTAATATCTCGTCCAAGACCAATTAACAACTTCTCTTCTGGATGATTATTAGCCTTAGAATCAAGGACTTCTCTAAGTGTTACCATAGAAACTTCTGAGTTCGGAACTTCAATCCCTACAGCTGATTTCCCGGGAATTGGTGCCTCAATACGAATGTCTTTCGCAGCTAAAGCAAGTGCTAAATCATCACTTAAACTAACGATTTTGCTTACCTTTACTCCCATATCAGGATATACTTCATATTTTGTGACTGCAGGACCTCTATGTACTTTTGTTACTTTCGCTTTCACTCCAAAGCTTTGGAATGTACGTTCTAATTTACGAGCATTCTCATAAATTTCTGCATTTTCATTTGTAACTTGCTTGTTCTTAGGAAATTTCAATATATCAAGTGCAGGAAGCTTGTAATCTTTATTTTCTACATTTGAAAATTGCATAGGAGGTGCTTGTGTTTCACCCTCTAGCGATTCAACAATTTTTTCTCCACGCTTTTTCTTAGATTCGTCAGCAGGCGGAGCCTCTTCAACAGGCGGCGAAGTTATCAACTCTGCTTCCTGTACTTCACCAATTCGTTTGTCCTCTTCTTCATTTACTGGATAATTCTCAGTAAAATTCGAAATAATAGGAGGATCAATTGAGATTTCTTCCATCGGCTCAATAATTTCTTCTTGTTCTGCAGCACGTTTGCTCCTTGTGCTTCTCGTTGTTTTTTTCTTTTCTGTTTGCTCAGCCGTTCTTTTGGATCTCCAATCTTTATAATCCCCTTGCATTACTTCAAATTGACTTCTAAGGATTCTTCCTACAGGGGCAAGTACTTCCCCAATATGCTTATTTGTTATACAAAGTATGCCTAGAATCACTAAAATAATTCCAATAATATAGGCTCCTACTTCATCAAATAAGAAGTAACATGTCGCGAACATAAGCGCGCCAAACATACCACCACCTAAATGAACGCTATCTGGACCCTTTTTCATTTCAAGAAAGAAGTTATCTTTCGTACTCACAATAACAGAAGTATTTTGCACTGCTCCATCTTTCGTAAGTAGGTTAAATAATGTAATATGACTAAACATTAATATCGCCAATACTATTAAATAAAAACCGATTAACCGTTTATTTAAAAGGTTCGGCCATCCACGTTTGATAACAAACGAAACCGATAAAGCTATTACACCTAACACACCAATTATGTACCACTCACCAAAGAAGAAGCGAAAAAATAACACAAACGATTTCCCTACAACGCCTAGCTGTAAAATCGTAATGATTGAAAGTGCAAAAAGAGTTAAACCGACGATTTCATAATACAAAGTTGGCTTTATCGTGCGTCTTGCTTTTGCCTTCGTCCCTCTTTGCTTTTGTTTTGCCATTTCTTCACCTCGTGTTCTACATATAAATAGAGCTTCCTGAAAAAAAGCTCTACTTATATGTCTGTTTTCTCTATTTTTTCAGGTCTTATATCTTCTATTTTTACACTTCTTGTAAATTGTTAAATAAACAGAAGAAAGCAGCCCTCTCATGGCTGCTCAACCGTCTTGTTTTTTATATTATACCATAGCTTCTAAACAAAATCCTTCTTTTTGCTAAAAGGTTATTTTCTGACCAGGCTCAAACTCTAAGTAGTGAAGTGGATCCGTACTTAGCACACGTACAATAGCATAATACCCGTGTTCTTCTTCAGAAACCATTAACTCAACACCGTTTATATTTACAACTTTTTGACTTTCACATTGCGAATAATCGGCTGGATAGACAAGTTGCTCTGGCATAATTGTATATAAAATCATTGTAACATTGTCCCTTCTGCACGATCATCCCCGCGTGCATCTATTAATTCGTTCAATTTTCGAATCGCATTTCCGATACCACCGACATCATCTATAAGACCATATTTCACTGCATCTCCGCCAATTACATTCGTTCCAATATCTCGCGTCAAATTCCCTTTCGCAAACATAAGCTCTTTAAAACGATCTTCCGTTACTTTCGAATGCTTCGTCACAAATCGTATGACTCTTTCTTGCATTTTATCTAAATACTCAAATGTTTGCGGCACACCTATAACAAGACCTGTTAGACGAATAGGATGAATTGTCATCGTCGCAGTTTCCGCAATAAATGAATAGTCCGTAGAGACAGCAATCGGTACACCGATAGAATGTCCTCCGCCCAGAACAAGTGATACTGTTGGCTTTGAAAGCGAAGCGACCATTTCAGAAATTGCTAGCCCAGCTTCAACATCACCACCAACCGTGTTTAATATTAAAAGTAAACCTTCAATTTTCGGATTTTGTTCTATCGCAACAATTTGCGGAATGATATGCTCATATTTCGTTGTTTTATTTTGCGGTGGCAACTGAACATGACCTTCCACCTGTCCAATGATTGTTAAACAATGAATACGCGATTCATTCATTTGTGGTACATTCGTTTGTCCAAGCTGTTGAATTTTTTCCACTATTGAAGCTTCTTTTCCAGTTTCTTTCGGCTCAGCCTCTTTCTCTTCATTTGTATAACGATCACGTTCTGTCATATCGCATCCCCTTTCACTCGTATATGACTATTATTTCTTAAGTTATAAATTTCATTCGATAGAGTTTAAAAAGAAAAAAAGATCACCCGTAAAGGTGACCTTTTTTAAACTTCCATAATAATCGGTAAAATCATAGGTTTTCTCTTTGTCTCTTCGTACAAGAATTGTCCTAATAATTCACGAATATTTTGTTTTAACATAGACCATTCAATTGAATATTCTTTAATTGATTGCTCAACAATCATACGTACAATCTCTGTAGAGCGGTCAATTAACGCTTCTGATTCACGTACATACACAAAACCACGTGAAATGATTTCTGGGCCCGAAACAATTTTCTTTTCATCTTTACCAAGTGTTACAACCACTACTAATATTCCATCTTGAGATAACATTTTTCTATCTCGAAGAACGATATTACCAACGTCACCTACACCTAATCCATCAATTAATACATTGCCCGCTTGCACTTTACCAACTAAGTTCGCTTCATCGTCACCAAAACCGATTACATCGCCTTTTTCTACGATAAAGATATTTTCTCTTGCAATACCTACATCTTCAGCTAAATATGCATGTGCTTTTTGCATACGGAACTCACCATGTACGGGTACAAAATATTTCGGTTTCATTAAATTTAACATTAATTTTAATTCTTCTTGGCTACCATGACCTGAAACGTGAACTTTTCTTTCACCGTAATAAACAACTTCAGCTCCCGCTCTAAATAACAAGTCGATAATTTTTGATACAGATATTTCATTACCCGGAATTGGAGAAGCCGCAATAATAACCGTATCACCTTTACGAATTGAAATTTGTTTATGAGCTTGCTTCGCCATTCTAGAAAGGGCCGCCATCGGTTCACCTTGGCTACCTGTCGTTAAAATAGCTACCTTTTTCTCTGGGAAATTGTCTACTTCTTGTAGTGAAATAACCATACCTTCTGGAACATCTAAATAACCAAGACGTCTTGCGATATCTACTACTTTCACCATACTACGTCCTACAACCGCTACTTTTCGTCCTGTTTCAGCAGCTGCATCAAATACTTGTTGAATACGATGTACATTCGATGCAAATGAAGCAACGATAATACGTCCTTCTGCGCCGTAGAACACTTTAGAAATTTCTACACCAACTTCTTTTTCAGAACCTGTATAGCCTGGACGCTCAGCATTTGTACTATCAGATAATAAGCACAGTACGCCTTCGTTTCCAATTTGCGCCATTTTCCCAAGATCTGCTCCACTATTTCCAATTGGAGTTTGATCGAATTTAAAGTCTCCTGTATATACAATCGCACCTTTTGATGTATGGAAACAAACACCAACAGAATCTGGAATACTATGTGTCGTTCCAAAGAATGACACCGTTGTAGTATTAAACTCTACTGTTGAATTTGAATCGATTGTTTTTAAGTCTACACGGCCTAACATACCCGCTTCGCCAAGTTTTTCTTGTATAAGTCCTACTGTTAATTTCGTTGCATACACTGGAATAGATAATTTACGAAGTACGTAAACAATACCACCGATATGATCTTCATGACCATGAGTAATAAATAAACCTTTTACTCGCTCTTGGTTTTCCACTAAATATGTAATATCAGGAATAACGATATCAATTCCAAACATTTCATCTCCCGGGAACATTAACCCTGCATCTACAATAAAAATTTCAGAATCAATTTCAACACAGTACATGTTTTTCCCGATTTCACCTACTCCACCAAGAGCAAATACTTTAACAGACTCATTCTCTTTTCTCTTCATGTTGTTGCCTGGTTTAAAAATCTTTCAAACACTGATTTCACTAAAATTGCAGAGACACCAGGGGAAACTCTACAACCACCATATATTCACCGTCCAAGACGAATGTCCTTACCGTTATGCGATATCATGTCCTTGTTTATTTTTTAAACCAGGTTTCACCTCTCTTTCATTATATAAATCAAATATCTTATTCGATATGATATGAAAATGTAATCAAATTATAATTTTTTACCAATTTTGCTAAGCATACCCGTACTAAGCTACTTAGCCATATTATACCTGATACAAGAAATAGAACACAAGTTAAATCGTGCGAAAGAATAGGTAAAAGAACGGAATTATAACAAAAGTATCGAACGTATTTCCTTTATATTTACTTCGATTTTATACTCCATTTTATTTTGAAGAAATAGCCATACATACGCTAAATTCATTTCATAATATGGATTTTCAAGACTTATTTTTCTAGAATTGAACAAAAACACTTACAAAATGGAGTTTTTTTATGAATTACGTCACATCTGAGGGGATTTCTCTAAAAAACAGAAGCGGTGGTTTATTATGTTTATTCTAAAATAACTATGATTTTTTGATCCTTTTAAAGGGGTACGATTATTTTCTTATACACATTGCAATACATAATGAAAAAGCGGTTAATAATCTTATAAGTATTCATGTAGGTAAGAAAAGAACGGCAAAGATTTTCTTACCAATAAAAAATGACCTAGTTCTACACTAGGTCATTTTTTATTAACGAGGGATAGATTGCATAACAGATTGTAACGTTACTCTTTCTTCTTCTGTTAACGGAAGAAGTGGTAACCGTACAGAACCTACATCTAATCCAACCATTTGTAACGCTGTTTTTACTGGTGTTGGGCTTGGCGCCATAAATAATGAATCCGTTACTCTTACAAGTAATTGATGTAATTTTTGCGCCTTCTTGAATTCTCCTGCTTGGAATGCTGCAATCATTTCTTGCATTTCATTTCCAATCACATGAGATGCTACAGAAACGATACCTTTCGCTCCAACTGCCATAGCTGGTAACGTTAAACCGTCATCACCGCTGTATACTGCAAAGTCGTCCGCTGTTTTTTCAATGATTTCTGTCATTGTTAACACATCGCCGCCTGCATCTTTAATCGCAACAATGTTTTCTATTTCTGATAAACGAACAACTGTATCAACGGAGATTTGTACAATAGATCGTCCTGGAACGTTATATAGCATAACCGGAAGCGGCGTACTTTCAGCAATTGCTTTAAAGTGCTGATACATTCCTTCTTGACTCGGTTTGTTATAATACGGTGCTACTAGCATTACTGCATCAACACCAACTTCTGTTGCCTTTTTAGTTAAGTCAATAGAAGCATGCGTATTATTACTACCTGTTCCAGCGATTACGGGCACCCTTTTATCGACAACAGATACGACATGGCGATATAACGCTACTTTTTCTTCTGAAGTTAATGTAGGAGATTCGCCTGTCGTTCCTCCTACCACGATTGCTGTTGTACCGTTATCTATTAAATAATTTACCAATTTCGTTGTCTTTGCAAAATCGATATTTCCGTTTTTATCAAACGGAGTTACCATCGCGGTTGCAATTGTCCCAAAATCTATCATGGTCTCACTCCTTATTGTTCCAGTTGCTTTTCTTTTGAAAGCTCAAACGCACTATGTAATGCATTTACAGCCTCCACTAAATCAGTTTCTTTTACAAGAACCCAAATTGTCGTATGGCTATCTGCCGATTGCAGAATTTGAATACCTTTTTCCGCTAAAGCTGTAACGATTTTCGCAGTAACCCCAGGGTAGCCTGCCATTCCAGCTCCTACAATAGATACTTTTGCACAATGCTCTGTCACAATTGGCTCATATCCAAGGTTTTTTAATAATTCAACTGCACGACTTGATACACTATCACTCACCGTATAAGCTACCCCAGTAGGTGAAATGTTAATTAAATCGACACTGATTCCTTCATTCGCCATTTCTTTAAACACATGCTGTTGTAAATCATATGCTGTTTCTTTTGCCAGCACTTTAATTTGCGTCACATTTGATACATGAGCGATACCTGTAACAGGACGTTCTTCTACATCACGGCCTTTTGTCGCACCGTCCGATGCTGAAATAAGCGTACCTTCACTATCAGAATACGTAGAACGTACACGAAGTGGTACTTTGGCATGCATCGCAATTTCAACTGCACGTGGATGAACGACTTTTGCACCTTGATATGCCATATTACAAATTTCATTGTATGTTACCGTTTGAAGATGACGTGCATCTTTTACAATGCGAGGATCCGCAGTCATAACACCTTCGACATCTGTGAAGATATCAATAAATTCAGCATGAAGCGCAACACCTAATGCAGAAGCTGAAGTATCGCTACCTCCGCGTCCAAGTGTTGTCGTATCACCTTTTTTCGTTTGTCCTTGGAATCCTGTAACGACGATTACATCTAGATTTTCTAGCTCTTCATGTATACGATCGCAATTCATTTCAATAATCTTAGCATTCGTAAAATCATCATTTGTTACAAAACCAGCTTGTGCACCATTTAATGCCGCTGCTTTTATACCGCTCTCATTTAACATGTTAGAGAAAACGATTGCTGAGATTAATTCTCCGCATGATAATAATAAATCTTGCTCACGATTAGAAATGCGAGATTCCTCTTGATTTACAAGACTTAACAAAGTATCAGTTGCATATGGTTCACCTTTACGGCCCATAGCAGATACGACAGTAACTACTTTATAACCCGCATCTAGCGATTTTTTTATATGATGAAGCGCATGCTTACGTCCATTTTCATCACGTACAGATGTGCCACCAAATTTTTGAACAATAATTTTCATATTTTGCACCTTCTCTTAGCCGTTTACACTAATTGTAATTTTACTAAGCGCTCTGCAATTTGAACAGAATTCCATGCAGCGCCTTTTAATAAGTTATCAGATACGACCCAAAGATGGAATCCTTTATCGTTATTTAAATCTTTACGGATTCTTCCAACGAATACTTCATTTTTACCTACTGCAGTAGCTGGCATTGGATATAACTGCTCTTCTGGGTTATCTTGCAGTACAATACCTTCTGCATTCGCAAGTAAGTTTTTGAATTCCTCTACTGTTACACCTTCTTTTTCTACTTCGATGTAAACAGACTCAGAGTGACCTGATACAACTGGTAAACGTACACATGTTGCCGCTACTTCTAGCTCTGGCATATGCATAATTTTTTTCGTTTCATTAATCATTTTCATTTCTTCAAACGTAAATCCATTATCTTGGAATTTATCAATCTGTGGAATCGCGTTGAAAGCAATTTGGAAATGTTTCTTATCACCTGATACAGGTAAAACATTTGCTTTCACTTCTTCGCCATTTAAGATTGCTTGTGATTGTTCATGAAGTTCTTCAATCGCTGCCGCACCAGCACCTGATACAGCTTGATATGTGGAAACGATTACTCGTTTTAAACCATATTGCTGACGAACTGGCTCAAGAGCTACTACCATTTGAATTGTAGAACAGTTTGGATTTGCAATAATACCATTATGTTCTTTTAAGTCGTTTTCATTTACTTCAGGTACAACAAGTGGCACGTTTTCTGTCATACGGAATGCACTTGTATTATCAACAACAATCGCACCGCGCTTTGCTGCTTCTGGCGCTAATTGTTTTGATACAGATCCACCAGCACTAAATAGTGCGATATCTACTCCTTCAAAACTTTCAGGAGTTGCCTCTTGAACTGTAAATTCTTCGCCTTTAAATACAAGTTTCTTACCTGCAGATCGTTTAGATGAAAGTAACGTTAACTTCCCGATTGGAAATTCTCGTTTCTCTAAAGTATTTAACATTTGTTCACCAACTGCGCCGGTTGCTCCAACTACAGCGATATGAAAAGTTTTTTGCTTTTCCATCACTATGCCCCTTTCTAGATACCAATCCTTCTATAACTTAGAATCAGAAGGAGTATACAATACCCCTTCTAATCTTAATAACGTTAATTTTATCATATTCTACAGTAAGAATGATGATTTCATCAAAAATTGTCCGTTTTTTTTCGTTTTTTAATTCATATATCTGAATTTTTCTACGACAACCGGTTGCAATTGCTTCCCTTGCAGCGCTTCTAATACTGTGTCTTCCAGCAGCTCCATGCGAGCTACCATTGAGTTCGGTTTTTTCTCTGGTGCATCTTGACCGAATGGGACGAAGTAGATGTTTTTTGTTGCCATTAGGCGCATGAGGTTGACGCCAACAGGATGACGACAGAATAAAGAACCTATTTTTTATTCCTTCTATTATATACGATAAATGATATTTACTTAATTACATTTTTCGTTTATTCTATTAAATAAAATATATCGATAAATTAATATAAACTAATAAAATTTTTATAGTTGTGTTACAACATTACTCACTAAAAGACTCTCTTTTAATAAATCCATCCTTTCCTCCTCTTGTTCATCACTTATTTACTTATTATAATAACTAATACTAAGTAAACATTCTTGATAATTATTTATAGTAATAGGAGGTTTTGATTTGAAAAAATACTTAATACTTATCACATCTATCTCACTTTTTCTCGGATTGACTGGCTGTGATGATGCGCATGACCAAGCAAATAATACTATAAAAAAAACAGATCAAAATAACATAAAAACAAACATCGCGAATACTCAGTCATCAAATGATGTTGAACAATTAAAAAGCTTTATTAATAATATACTCAGCCAATTAGATGAAGAGATAGAGATCTGGAAAGAAACAAATGATGGGGAGTTAAACCAAGATAATATAAAAGGAATAAACGAAGATCTTAGTTTTGTTCTTAAATATGTTAAAGAATTAGAAAAAAAAGGTGGTACTACAGATCAATTAAAACAGTTTAAACTTGCAGTTAAAACTCATATTAACGAGTTTGAAACCGGAACTATACAAGATGTTTCTGCACTGATTCAGGAAGCAAACAACTTATAAAAAAATTGTACTATTTCCGTAAAAATCAGTATTTTGTTATATTATAATTAACATAAAAAGAAGGGGCGTTATTCAAACACCCCTTCTTTTTCTATGTTTTTTTTTACATTATATACATTAATTAACTTATTTTAAAATAATTATACAAATCTTACATTACCTATATATAAAATCGGTAATTATTGTTTTGACACAGGAGTAAAACTATGAATATAATTAACTATATTAACATCTTACAGTAAAGTGAATGCGTTTAATATAATATCTTTTTAGAACGATATGAGGTTTTTTATTTATAATTCAATTCATATCAAAATAAGCATATATGTTTACGCATTTAATTTTTCTATAGTTTATATTAAAGGTGGTATGTATGAAAAATAAGTCTACAGAAATTATCATTTTAAGAAGCATAGCGTGTTTAAGTGTTTTACTTATACATTCTATAACTAAAAACCCTGCAAATTTTGAATCAGAAAGTACACTAGAACTATTTTTAGCTTATTTGCAGTTATTACTCATGTATGGTACACCAATGTTTGTATTCATATCTGAATTTGTAATAGCTTATAATTATCAAGATAAGCTACCCAATAACTTCATGTTAAAAAGGATAAAATTTATATTACTACCTTTTATATTTATGGGGATTTTTTATGCGATTACGTCGAATTATGAAGACGGTCTGCATTCAATTCTAGTTCAAGCCACTAGAAATGTTATTTTAGGGGATTACCATGGCTATTTCATTTTGATAATATTCCAATTTTATTTTCTACACATGATTTTTAAAAAAGTGGAAAAATATTTCTCCCTTCGTACCGTTATGTTTTTCTCGGTACTTATAAATTTTGTATATCTGGGCTTCTTTAATTTTGTTGAACCATTTGATATACCCAATGTTGATACTGAATATATTTGGTATCGATATTCTTGGATTCCATTCCCAGGATGGATTGCATTCTTTTTTATGGGCTATTACGCTGGTGCCCACTACGAATCCTTTAAAGATTGGTTGGCTAAGCATCCAAAGAAGATATTGTATTCATGGGTTTTAACTGGTACCATGATAATTTTATTCCAAAAATATAATATTATAACTGATATTAGTTCAAAAAGAATTGATATTTTCTTATTTACTATATCTACAATATTATTATTTTTCTATATTGCATCAAATGTAACTCTTATACCTAAATTCCTTAAACTTATAAACCGCTATTCTTTCGGTATCTATTTATTACATCCGTTTTTACTTGATACCGTAAGTGTTTTCATACTAGGGGCAATACCTCAAATTGATACGGTTCTTGGTTCCTTATTTATAAATTTCTTTGTTGGTCTACTTCTGCCAATTCCAATAGTATTCCTTCTGAACAAATTAAAATTCGGACCATATATTGTAGGTAAAGTAGCACCTAAATTGAAGAAAGCTACAAAATTGCCTAAATATAAAGCTTATACTGGTAGTCCAAGGGAATACTAATACAAAAAAGCCGTCTCACGACGGCTTTTTTTATTATCTAATCCATTTAATATAAGACTCGTTAAAATATACCCAACCTTTGTCTTTAATATAAATCCAGTCTTTATTCTCTCTCAGTTCAACTTCCCATTGTCCAATACCAATACGACTTCTAACTCCACTTTCTGCAATGGAATAGTGGAAACATTCCAATCCCTCTTTATTATTCCATATAACCCCTTTACTTCTACCATCTTTTTCGATTGCAGCATCATATTCTGTAATCCAATTATTTTCCGCGATTTTAAACCAGAAACGCTTACCATCCCATGCATTTGCTAAATAATTATGTCGAGAATCTTTATACACTTTTTTTACAACTTTTGAATTTTCATCCGGCTTTTCATATACCCACGATTCTTCTGCACTAATTTTTAAATATCCAAGCGGCAGAACTGGCTTAACTTGTCCACCTTCATTACCACCTGTAATATTATTCCCTCCATTATTTTTATCTAAATACCATGAGAGTGTTTTATTGCTATTCAGCATATTTAAATCAACACTTCCACTTACTCCCGGTAGTGTGCCTTTATCCGTATACTGCCAAATATCACATGAATAGTCCGGTTTTATTTGTGGATTTCCATCATTAGTTCCATATCTAGGTATCCAAAGGAAATCTGCTTCAACTTTATTTAATCCATACATTTCATACATATGATGTGAAATGTATAATCCCACTTTCCAACCAGCAGCTTTACATGTATCAATAAAAACTTGCGAAGCTTCTGCTAATTTATCTGGACCACAGCTTGCCAAAGTATCATCTTCAACATCGAGGACAAGAAACTTTGCATCTTTATCCACACGTTTCATGAAATCCTCAGCTTCTGTAACAGCATCTTCAACACTCACATAAACTCCATACGCATATGCCCCATGCGGAACACCATATGCTTTACAGCCTGTGACATACTCTTTATATTTATTATCTGGCTTATTAGAACCATATTGAGCACGTAAGATTACAAGATCAAGTTCCTTACTTACTTGTCCCCAACCAATCGTTCCATTATGATATGAGAAATCAGCAATTTTACCCATTTACAAATCCACCTTTTCTTTATTTTTTGATTGTGTTTCAATTCAATATTAAGTTTACCTTTGAATATAAAATCAAAAATCCACTAAAATCTCCTCATTTTCTCTGAATTTTATCGTTACTTTTAAATTATCCCTAAAGACATAGCAATTAAATAAAAAGCGCTTTTTTTCTTTCTATAAAAAGTATCTCTGGTCATTAATAAGTTTGTATAAATATAGTCGTCCCTTAGCTTCTTATTATTTAAATATTTCATCTGAATAATACTATATTCATCTTTATCCAAGCTATTTCGCAATGTTCTCTCTATCTGTAGAAACTTCATTTGATTTACTTGTTTTGTATCTAGTAATTCTGGAAACAAGGTTACGCCTGCTCTTTTTTGTTCTAACTCATTCTCATAACACACTTTTAAAGCACAATAACTCTTTAAAATACTAACAACTTCTTTTTGAATTTTCTTTTCTGTTTCCCTATCGATTGTTGAAAATAAACATACCTGTTTCAAAAAATTATCCACCTCACATTTTTATTTTTTATCGTCAGCAAAAATTTGCTGCTTAATTTCCGTTACATCTTTAGATATGGACCCAAATGCTTTCGCCTGTTCTTCAATTACTTCTTGGTTCTTTTGAATGACTGCTTGATACTGTGCTTCACGTTGTTCATTCTTTTTTTGCGTAGTAAAAAGCATCCACACAAATAACGCTGCGAATGCACCTTGTTGAATCATCGAATTAAAAATTTGCTCTTCCACTGTTTTCACCCTTTCTTAAGTAAAATAAGCCGCCCTACAGGACGGCTTTTGTCTTATCGAATCCAACGAATAACTTTTTCGTCAAATTCAATCCAACCTTTATCTTTAATGTAGATCCAATTATCATCACGTAACTCAACTTCCCATTGTCCAACGCCCACACGATCACGGATTCCGCTATTGTAATTTGCATGGTGATAGCATTCTAATCCATTCCAAGTATTCCAAATAACACCCTTACTTTTTCCGTCTTTTTCAATAAGGACTGCTGTTTCAGGTACCCAATTATCATTTGCTATTTTAAACCAGAAACGTTTTCCATCCCATGCGTTTGCTAAATAAACATGTCCACTACCGAAAGGGATTTTACCAGCTACTTCTGCAAGTTCATTGGGATTCTTATACACCCAAGATTGACGTTCTACGCATCTTAACCAACCTAAATTGTTTGTTTGCCAATCAGGCGGTAACGAAACATTCTGACGTGTATCCACATCCGGAATTGGATTATTATCTCCTATATCTGCAAGTTTTCCTGTAACCACTTTAACAATTGCTTGTGCCACTTTATCAAAATTACGTTCATATGCATCCATGTTTCCTTTATGACCTAAAAACGCTACTTCTATTAAAATAGCAGGAGCATTTGTACCATTTAAAACAGCTAACTCTTTTCCTTCTTTCGGACCACGATCACGAATTCCCATTGCTGCCGCAACCTCTGCACTCATTTTTCGTGCTAACTCAGATTGGTCATAATACCAAACTTCTGTCCCACCAACTTCTGATGCGCCTTGATTAAAATGAATTGCTATATCTAAACGACCAGCTTTCGGATGACTATTACAATTCCTAATAATATTCGCAAGATTTTGTTGCTGTGTTCTTCCGTCTTCATCAGTTGTATCAACACAATTTTGACCAACCTGTCTTAGCAGCTCAAGAACACGATTTTTAACTCTTCTAGTCTCAACTTCCTCTTTATATCCATTCGCACTTGCACCAACAACATAAAAGTTATGTCCTGCATGGACAGTAATTAGGTTATACATTACTCAACATCTCCTTTTTTATTAATATATTCAGAGCTCGTCTTATTGCTCTTACCAAAACTAATATTCCAACAGCATTTGTTAATGTTGAAGGTAAAGGGATGCCCATACTTCCAGCATTTTCTTAGATTGATAACAATTCATTACCCATGAAGAAGAAAATGGTCGCCTCACGGATCGCACTATTACTTCCAATTGCAATATCTACTTGAGGGGCTACTCCAACCAACAAAAAAAGCACCACTTTTTTTGCGATGCCTTTAAACCCGATTTCACTTTTTAATTCTCCAAGTATAGTTGCGGCAATCATTCCTGTAGCGTGATCAATAATTGCTATTGTGACTAAAACTTGTAATGTCAAATCCCATCATCCGGTGCCCCTTAGACGAAAAAAAGCCTAATTTTCGAACCGGGGGGTGTTATTACCGAATTATTTTTACCATTTTTCATCGTTTGCCCATTTATTCGGTTTCTTTTCAAAGAATCTTCCATGTTCTTTATTATGGCAATCCACACAGACTGTTTCTAAGTTATCTATTTCTAATGCAAGTTCTGGATGATGCTCGAGTTCTTTTATATGATGGACAACAAGTTGTATCTTCTTACGCTTGGCACTCTCACTGTATTCATTGGTGTCTGTTTGAACGCGACCATTACGCTTACACTCTTGGCATTCATAGTTGTCTCTCTTCTTTACTTGCTCTCGTATACTCTTCCACTCACCACTGTCATAGAACTTACGCTTCTGTTGTTTGGTCTTGTATTCCTTCACTACTCTTTACCTCAATCACACCTATATCAATCCGCTTCTCTCGGTGTTGAACATCAAGGCACTTCTCACAATAGAAAGTAGCTGATACATCTATACCATAATGATTAGCTTCAGAATAAAAAGAAGTAGTCTCGCTATCTAACAATTGATACTTACACTCGCACATCTATCCTCACTCCTTATATCATCGTTATATTTCTACCCATTTGTTTGTTATTTCTTGAGTAACTTTATATTAAATTGGAACTAATTCGCCATTTACTAAATCCCCAATCTCTTTTGCTTTTTCTTCACTATCAGACTTTTTAGCTATGCCTTCACTTCCTTCTAGATTAATAACAGGAAGTGAAGGCAATCATAACCTACACTAAAATTTGAAACATATAACCGTCCTACTTTGACCTTGTACTTATATTTTATTTCGTCTATCCTTCATCCCTCCAAAATAAAAAGCACCCGAATGGATGCTTTTTTCATCAATTATTAACTTGTACTTCAATTACGGTAAATGAAGTTTTATGCTTCTTCCAACCACCTAATGTTGTTTACAGTTATCTGTTCCAACAATACTAAGTAACTGGAAGAAAAGCAAAATCCCTTCTCCGTATACACAACGTAAATTGCAATTGAATGTGGAATTAAGAAACAAACATTCATCCAATCTGCAACCATCGCCACCGGTTATGACGTTCCATTTTCAGTTATAAGAAATTTTATGAGCGATGGTTTCCGCCACTACTCACAATACAAATATATCATGTTGATTCCAAAACAACCGGCACATTTACTGCCAAAAAGCGGTCACAACTCTGCCACTATTTTTATTTTCTTTTCCCAAGCTAGCTATTCGAAATAAAAAAGTACCCCTATCATATAATCAAAACCATAAATGATAGGAGTACATGTTAGTTATTGTATTTTATAACTCATCTCTGTTCGTGCTTCATAATAATAATTAGCACCCGGATTTTTTTATCCTTTGCATGTACGATTATTGTATACGTACCAGCTTTTGTTGGTTTCCATGTAACCGTATCTTCATTGCCATACTCTTGTAGTGTAGTCAAGTTTCCCTTTTCATCATGGATAAGGTAACGATACTCTGGTTCTGTACTTCCTTCTGCTGTTGCCTTCAATGTAATTGGGGTTCCTGTCACTTGAGGACTGGACTGGCATGGTCTACTGTGACATTAACATTGTCCACTGATGGGATCCCTACTTTAAATTCAGCATCACTTAAATCATACCCATAATAAGGGCTAACTGTTATATTATTGCCAACATTATCATAAATAGATAGGCTACTAATTTTCCATAGTCCTGGCTCAAAAGTATTTGGGATAGTTAAAGTTCCTTCATATCGACCTGTCCCAGAGTTATAATATATACCAACATACTCATTCTTCCCTGTAATAGGCGTTTTATAATATAAAGCTATTGTCTTTATACCTGACTCATGATCTACCGCATCAATAGATATTTTGATTCGATCTCCTGGCTTCACTTCTTTTTTATCCACACTTATACTATTGAAAGTAGGGGCCTGGACATCAGGATTACTCCCACTTACTGTAAACTCTGCGCTACTTAAATCATGCCCATAATAAGGGCCAACTGTTATATTATTGCCAACATTATCATAAATAGATAGGCTACTAATTTTCCATAGTCCTGGCTCAAAAGTGTTTGGGATAGTTAAAGTTCCTTCATATCGACCTGTCCCAGAGTTATAATATATACCAACATACTCATTCTTCCCTGTAATAGGCGTTTTAT
>NZ_JAKUHE010000013.1:0-122313 GCF_022664315.1 Bacillus cereus group sp. BfR-BA-01309 | reverse complement strand
TTATGAAACATTCACATGTTATCTTCATTATGTTCTATTCTTTTTGAAGAACCATGTGAGAATACCAAAACAAGAAGCCCTAGAGCCCTAACTCTAGGGTCTTTTTGTTTTTAAATAAGGATTTTGCTTTAAATTTACCTTAATTCATATTGAAATTTCTTAACATTCGAATTAATGACTGTATAATATAATTAAACTATTTGTATGAGAGGTGATTATTATGAACTGGAAACAAAAATACAATCCAAAATATCTCTTTTACCGCATGTATAGCTATATTTATAAAGCCCTTGATGATATATCATGGTCCTTAAAATAATTTAGATTGTTATGAGTACACATTTTCTGTGTGCTCTTTTCACATTTCTATAAAATAACGCTTTTGTTTAGTTTTATAACGCTCGTTTTTCTCTTAATAATTGAATGTTATTTATAGTGACCGTATGAGCGCCACTTCCTTCTTTCAATATTTCCATTAAGTCTAAAACATCTTTTTTGCTATTTAGTTTTGAACGGCTAATAAACAAATACGTCCCTTCGGAAAATCCATTTCTGAGATGATTAGTGTAAGAAATTAAATACTCAAATCTACGTGGTTTCATTGTTCTCATTTTCATTCACCCATTCCTTAACAAAATTCAAATTATATTATTTATCAAAAGCTTAATATATATAAATGATACGTAAAATCATTATTAAGCTTGCTGCGGTTCTCACCTTTTCCCTCAAAGTTGTTATATAGTAAAAGTGCAATTATTTCACTTTCCATACGACTTGTGCTTGAGTGCTAGGAGAAATCCTAGCCTTTTTTATTTAATACCCGTAGATCCAAAACCATCAACGCCACGCTCACTAACCGATAACTCGTCTACCTCAACGAAATTCGCTGTTTCCACTGGCGCTATGACGCCTTGAGCAATGCGTGTTCCTTTTTCAATTACACTAGCTTGCATGTTTACATCTTTAGGTATTTCGATGTTATCAACCAATACTCCAACCTCTCCACGGTATCCACTATCCACCGTTCCAAGAACAACTCTTAACAAGGAATGTACTTTTCGAATCCTTTTGCCGTGGTAGCTGCATCGTATGGCGTCATGCCGTTACG
Source organism: Bacillus cereus group sp. BfR-BA-01309 (assembly GCF_022664315.1). Lineage (NCBI taxonomy): Bacteria > Bacillati > Bacillota > Bacilli > Caryophanales > Bacillaceae > Bacillus > Bacillus cereus group sp. BfR-BA-01309. The sequence continues at coordinate 121,205 of NZ_JAKUHE010000013.1, read as the reverse complement.
TTTTCGTCTGTAAAAGGTGGATTCGCTAATGCCATTTTTCTCAGCTAATCTTAGTAACTTTTTATTCTTTTCATTTCCTTCCCAGCTTGTACTGACTGGTGTCGTTATAGCGCGTTTCAAACTCAATTCTAGACAATGCGTTTCTTAGTTGGTTTTCGATGTGTTCATCACTATAGTGCAATTTCTTTAAGTCAGATACCATTTTATCTGCATCATAATACTTATCTACTTTTCTATACTCTGACTGTGTAAGTCCATATGTATTTAATGTACAACCTACTAGCATGAAACTAACACTTAATCCTGCTTTTGCGATACCCTTAAATAATTTATTAATATTCATTTTAAACTTATCCCCTTTTTCTTTTAGTAATTCTTTTCTTCAACAATAGACAGACCTTCATGTGTTTTTGCATTGTCTGCTGCGTCGGTTTAGTTTTCCTAACTTATTGTTTCAGTCTTAACTTGAATTTCTTCCTTATAATTACAAAAGGGATATACCTAAACATATAACTGCTAGTACAATATATCCTTATATTATTTTATAATGATAATAATTAATGAGTCAGAGTGATTTGCGAAAACTATCAACTCAGATACATACTTTTATAGAAATACAGTATGCTTTTTTACATTAAAAAACTCACCATCCAACAGAAATGGCGAGATCCTTATATATTATTTAATATCTTGTTTTCTCTAATGCTTTTCTTCTTAATTAACAAATAACTGCACTATACGTTATATAAGCTAAAATATCTGAAGGTTTACTCTGATAAAAGCCAAATGACTACAAATATTCCTGTAACTTCCGCACTTCCGAAAAATCCTACCAATATTCTCCTATGAGGACCATTAACAACTTCATTTAAATTTGCTTTTGCCTTTTTCTTGTCTTCTCCTGTTGAAAAAAGATAACTAACAAAATGTACGAATAGTGAAACTAATGCCGCGATTATTTCTATCATTACCTATGTACCTCCCTAATATATATGTACCTTTATCCAGTAATTTTCTTGCACCCTATCAGCCTGAGTAACTGGAATTCTTAGTTCAATAAAAGCCAGATGATAAAAATTACTCCTATAACTGCTAAAGTTCAAAAAAAACCTGCCAACATTTTTCCCTCAGGACCATTAATAAGCTCTTTTAAAACTTCTTTTGCTATTCGCTGACCTTTACCACTTAAAGATATCGAAAGAATAAAGAATATTACCACTAATACAAATGAAAAAATTATTAGCTCCATGACTTATGTACCTCACTAATGCGCGCTATTAATTAACCAATAATTTCCTTATACATTATATCAGCTAGGGTACATGGAAATATAACAAATTATTTTTATAATTTAATTTATTAATCGACACGGCATTAATACAGGATAGTTCAAGTCAGAGGAAGGCATCTTAGGGTGTTTTTTCTATTAGACAAACCAATATAAATTTTATTATAAAAATAATAGGATAAAAAAGAAAGGTAAGTGAACAGCATAATTAACTTTGAACCCTTTAACCCAACTATAAATGACATCGCGCTCAAACTTGCTATGATATTGTTTATACCGTTATTCTTAGCATTGATTGTCAAAGTGATACTTATGAAATTTATGAAAGAATCGATTGCTGGCAGACTAGCATATCTATCTTGTTTATTTTTTATGTACTACGTGTTTAAATTTGTTACAGAGTAGAAAGGCACCTTTTGGTGCTTTTTTTTATTCCCTTCGACATAATATGACAATATACGAATTAATAGTTTGCTATTATTATCTAGAAATCTTACATTTATCTACAAAATATTATTATATTTTTAATTTTTTAAATGTAAAACATTTCAATGTGAATACATACCATTTAGGGAGATGGAGAAAATTATGAAAAAATTATTAGCTTCAGCAACAGCAGTTACATTATTAACAGTGGGGTATAGTTCTGCTGCATTTGCAGCAAAAAGTCCTAATGATACAAAAAACTGTGGACATTTTAAAAGCCAACAAGATGCTCAAGCATTCTGGGATCAAAATGGATATGGTGTTGGAAATGATCCACATCGTTTAGACAATGATAAAGATGGCATTCCATGTGAAGACTATAAGTATCCAACAAGCACAAATACTACAACAGAAAATAAAGAAACTACTAAACCTCAAGAACAAACTAAACAAGAAAATACTAAGCAAGAGAATTCAAAACAAAACAACCAAACAACCAATACTAAGCAAGAGAATTCAAAACAAAACAACCAAACAACCAATACTAAGCCTCAAACAACTGCAAAAGAAACAAAGAAAAATACTAATACAGTTGTGAAAAAAGAAACTAAAAAACAAGGTGAAAAATTACCTAATACAGCATCAAACGGTGTTACAATGATGTTAGCAAGCTTAGGCTTAGCATTAGCTGGATCTGTATTAATGTTCCGTCGTAAAAAGACAAACGCATAAAATAGTTCCTTAAAACGGCAGGAGAAATCCTGTCGTTTTCAAATGGAGTGATAAAAATGAATAAAAAGCAATGGATAGGCTTATGTTTAACTATTATTGGACTTACTATCTTTTCCTATTATTTTCTAGAATGGTACGGTGCTAGACAATCAGCAGAGTCGCTAACGACCAACGAAGCGAAACACTATGAGACCTCCACACCTTCTACAGAAAATGAAACAACAAACATCAATCAAACAGAGACAAACACTGAGACTTCATTACAACATGAAAAACCTGTACAAATTCCAGCTTCAACGGTAAAACATCAATTAGGAGATAAAGTGGCATATTTAATTATCCCTAAAATACAAAAAAAATACTCTGTATATTGGGGAGCTGACGATAAAGTACTGAAAAAAGGTGTAGGTATGTTTGTTAGTGACTTAACTACTACACCATCTGGAAATGGACATACAGTTTTAAGTGGGCATAGAGATACTGTTTTTACCGATCTTGATCAACTAAAGGAAAATGACCAACTTATCGTGGAATATGAAAATAAAACATATACATATAGAATTAACAAGCATTGGATAACGGATTCAGAAGATCGAACAGTTATTGTAGACAAAAGTGAGCCAACATTAACATTAACAACTTGCTATCCTTTTGACTATATAGGAGACGCTCCAGATCGGTACATAATTGAATCATCTCTACTTTCCATTCGGTGAGGTTTGGCGTCCAATACATATTATTAAAATTAAAGTGGTTCAAGCCGGAGAAAGGCACCTTATGGTGTCTTTTTATTTATGGATTTTTTCGGAAAATATTTGAAATATAATACAGTAGATTATATTATTATGTGTGTATGATTTCTGGTTTTAAAAATTACAAAAATTAATAGGGGGAAACAATAATGAAGTTAGGAAAATTAGCATTAATTGGGACGTTAACTTTTACCGGTTTTACTGCAATAGAAATGAGTAAGCCTACCTCACAAGCAGCTGCAGCTTACTCAGATCCACTTAATGATGATTGAGGATTTAAAACCATTGTGGATTTACAAAATTCAGAGGAAAGTACATATCAACCAGATTGGAAGATTGGGAATTTAATAACTGGTGATACATTTTACTTAACACAGCACTTTGGTAGAGAACATTTTGGTGCGCAAATGAAAATTTTTAAAATCCACACAAATGGTACCCTAGAACGATTCCAAACAATAGAACCAGAATTTATTCCTGGAACAGAAATTTGGCAAACCCCTATCACAGATAGATATACAAGCGGTACTTATGTCGCTGCAATTAAATATCGTGGTGAATTCACGTATTCAAATCAATTTACAATCAATTAGAGGTGTCTTTTTTTGCTTCAAACTGAATCGCGATATGAAAGACAATGAGTTTAATAAATATAAAAAAGTAATGGATATAATAATTAAGCAAGTTAAAGAATGCGTTTTCATTAATTTGAATGTATGATAAAATGATATTTGGATGGGAGTCCAATACATATTATTAAAATTAAAGTGGTTATCAAGTCGGAGGAAGGCACCCTAGGGTGTCTTTTCTTTATGCATAAAAAGGTCTTATCTTCCTATAAAAAAGATAAGACCTTTTTATACTACCTATTATCCGATTCATTGGTTTTATTATAAACACATTTAGCTTCTCCAAAAAGACCACCAGTGTCCCATTCGCCACCATAATGAGCACATTTCAAAGGGGTACGATCGTTTCTCATACTTGGATTTGAAGGTGGTTCATTGCCATTTTTCACAATACTACCAACAATAAATATCCCTCCGATTACAAATACCACAGCAACGATTAAGATTGTTTTCCCATTAGGACCAGTAACAATGTCATTTACAACTTCTTTTGCTTCTTGCTGAGTTTCACCTTTTGAAAATAATGAAAGAATAATAGAGATTATAAATATGAAAAATAACACTATTATAAATACCATGACTTATGTACCTCCTAATATGTATGTACCTTTAATTAACCAATAATTGCCTTATACATTATATCAGCTAGGGTACATGAAGGTATAACAAATTATTTTTATAATTTAATTTATTAATTGAAATGGCATTAATACAGGATAGTTCAAGTCAGAGGAAGGCACCTTAGGATGTCTTTTTTTATTTCATTTCGACATAATATGACAAAATAGTTGTGATTATATTTGTTATGATAGTTCAGGTAAATCTTATATTTTAAACGCTGGGGGATACATACTATGAACAAAAAACTATTAACAACACTTACTTGTTTCGCTTTATTTATGGGATTAGCAGCATGTTCTTCTAACGAGACAACAAGTACTTCCAAAGAATCTAAAGCTGAGCAAGAAGCACAAAAGGAAGCTGAGAAAGCGAAGAAAGCTGAAGAAAAAGGGACTGTGAAAAAGGAGAAAGCAGAACAAGAGACGGCTGAAAAGCAACGCAAACAGCAAGAAGAGGCTACAAAAAAGGAACAACCAACAACTACTTCTGGTAACACTATTAAAGGCTTAAAAGACGAACTATCCATTGGTATGCCATTTAAAGATTATCTTGCTAAAAAGAAATCATTAAATGTAGAGAATCCCTTCAGTATTTCACTCGGAAAAGGTAATGTAGGTAGTGTTCTTCAAGCTCAAGATGGAGTATTAGTTGTATGTATTGATGGAGAAAAGATATTCGATTTAAAAACATTTAAAAATGTTGATGAAGCTAAAGAATACGAAAAGAGCTTAAAAATAAAACAATAGATTCGATTCATATTTATCGAAAATTTGAATAGCTTTTCATATGATTCTAGATACATTGATGCTGACAAGTGGTACTTTAATAAGACAGTTATTAATTAAACTTGATAAAAAAAAGAGCCGATCCCTTAACGTACAGGGAATCGGTTGTTTTGTGTCCAAATCGTGTCTAAACGTACAATTTTCCCGAAATGATATGGTGACCCCATGCCCATCAACTTAAGAACTTTATAATGCCCTAAAACAAAAAAATGTACATTTTTATCTTATATTGTTAATCTTCTCGTCTTGGAGTATTTGCTTTCCTTAGCTTGCTAGTGATAGATCTGTATTCCTGGTAGAAAAGCGGTTTTTTACTTATAATGGAATATATAACTTAATCAATTAACAAGGAGAATGGAATATGATACAAAGTATTAACCATATTTGTTTTTCAGTTGCAAATCTAGAGAAAGCTATTGAGTTTTATCAAAATATACTTCAAGCGAGATTATTAGTAAAAGGTAGAAAGTTAGCTTATTTTGATTTAAATGGTTTATGGATTGCTCTAAATGTGGAAGAAAGTATACCAAGAAACGAAATTCAGTACTCTTACACACATATAGCTTTCACTGTAACAAATAATGAGTTTGATTCTTTAAAAGAAATATTAATTCAAAATCAGGTTAATATCTTACCTGGACGAGAAAGAGATGACCGAGATAAACGGTCTATTTATTTTACAGATCCAGATGGTCACAAGTTTGAGTTTCATACTGGTACTTTACAAGATCGTTTACAATATTATAAAGAAGATAAAAAGCATATGACTTTTTACTGATTAAAATAACTAGTAAAATACTAGCTTTTCACACTTCTGATAATGAAGATTATGTAAATGTATAAAGGTAAAATAATGATTAAACAGATATATAAGGTACCAATACATTGCTATAAAAATAAGGTTTTGCACTATCCATAAAGCCAAAAAGACGTTATCCTTTCTGTAGAATTATAGGAAAGGATGGCGTCTTTTATGAATCTCTTAATTCAAGATGAGTTACAATCATTTGCGAAAGAATTACAGCGATATGTTACACCTGTATTTTTTAGAAGAACTTGCAAGAAAAATCGGATTTATAAAGCGAAAACGTAAGTTTTCTGGTTCAGACTTAGCTACCATTTGTATTTGGATCAGTCAAAGAGTGGCAAGCGAGCCTTTAGTGCGATTATGCAGTAGACTTCATGCAACCGCAGGCACTTTACTCAGCCCTGAGGGCTTAAACAAACGGCTAAATCGAAAAGCGGTTTTGTATTGACAACATATTTTTTCTTTACTATTACAACAAAAAATATGCGAACAAACACAAATTTCTAACCAACTTTTCTCGTATTTTGAGCGAATTCGTATCCTAGATGCCACTGTATTTCAAGTACCAAATGTTTTAGAGAATGTATATCCAGGCTCTGGAGGCTGCGCCCAAAAAGCTGGAATCAAAATTCAATTAGAATATGATTTACATAGTGGGCAATTTCTTAATTTCCAAGTGGGACCGGGAAAAAATAATGATAAAACATTTGGTACGGAGTGTTTAGATACCTTACGACCAGGAGATTTATGTATTCGTGATTTGGGTTATTTTTCATTGGAGGACTTAGATCAAATGGATCAACGAGGTACATACTATATTTCTCGTTTAAAACTAAATACGAATGTATATGTGAAAAATCCAAAACCCGAATACTTTAAAAACGGTGCAATAAAGAAACAATCGGAATACATACAAATCGATGTGAAACAGATTTTGAAACAACTACAGCCTGGAGAAACATTTGAATTAAAACATGCGTATATTGGCGATAAACAACAACTGTTTGCACGTGTTATTTTTAATCGATTAACAGATAAGCAACTTCAAAAACGACGAGCGAAGATCGAGGAAAAAGAAAAATCTAAAAATAGAGCGTACTCAGAGAAAAGTAAAATGATAGCGGGATTAAACGTGTACGTGACGAATATACCTTGGGAATGGGTTCCGATGGAACAGGTACATGAGTTATATACTTTACGTTGGCAAATAGAGATTGTCTTTAAAACATGGAAATCACTCTTCAAAATAGACCATTATCGTAATGTAAAACAGGAGCGATTAGAGTGCCAACTATATGGGAAGCTAATCGCTATTTTCCTATGTTCCTCTACAATGTTTAAAATGCGTCAACTTCTTTTACAAAAGAAGAAAAAAGAGTTAAGTGAATATAAAGCGATTGGTATGATTCAGGATCATCTATCTCTTTTGTATCAAGCCATACAGAGAAACACCCACGAAATAACAAAGGTCCTAATCCGCCTGTTCCACCTCCTACAGAAGAATGGGCGCAAATCTCACAGATATGAGAAGAAGACTGTCCTTGATATCATGGGTGTTGTCTATGAGTATAATGGATTGAAAAAACAAAAGAAAGTTGCATAATTTAAAAAATGCAACCCGTTAGGGTTTATTTGGGATGCGTATTTTTAAGAGTATGCTTGTATTTTAGGAATGTTTTGATCCGATGAGCCGAAAGCTCAGGTTGTTTTCACCCTTAAGTTGATGGGCATGTATGGTGACCCCAATTAGATCTTTCTAATAAAAATTTGTTCTGTAAAAAGGTTTCAAGCTTACTAAAATCTGTAGAAGAATATAATAAACTCATTCCATTGATGAATTCATGTTCAACTCGTTTCTCTCCCTCATTGGGGAGACAATGATGTGAATCCTTATATAACTGAAACATATTCCACGGTACTGCATCGGAAACATCAAATTTACTTTGTAATTTTGAACAAAGACCTTTAGTTGCTCCATCCTGAACAGGAAAAGCGAAGTTTTTATAAAGTACAGCTGTTTCAGCAGAATAGTTATCCACTTTGGTTGAGAAGTAACTTACGCCATCAAAAAATTCATCATATCTTATAAACTGCAATAATAGTTGTGGGATAATATATTCTGGTTTGAATGTGTTAGTCGTATTTTTTACACGTACAGAACATGCTGCCATTAAAGGCCAAATAATTAGATAAGAAATTACTTCATTTGGTTCATTTAACCTATCCGCCAAAAAGCGTTTTTTCATAATTGTACCGTGGTCGTAGAATTTCTTAATTATCTTCTCTATAAAAACAACAGGTGGTGTAGATAAATCTATATAACTTATATCATCTGATTTAAATACTGAAGTCTGAACCGTATTTAAATCAGGTTTATTAAGTTCTTCCCAGCAGGTTAAAGGTGAGCTTCCTAAATAGATACAAGGTAACCCAGGAATACTGTATCTATTTGTGCTGACTATTCCCCGAAGTTCTAACGGAATATGAAACATTTCTTTACTTGTAAATACATGCTCGCATTTTATAGAGGAATTCATTGTCAAAGTTTTGGAGTGTTTTTATATCATTAAAATGATTTGGCTTAGATACATTATTTTTTAAAACCCTATAAAATCCATTAGAAGCCTTTGAAGGAAAACCTTTATAATATTCTTGTAAGGAATAAATAATTCCTTCACACAAATTCTTTGCATGTCTTAAATCCTTTTTGGTAATGACTGTTTCTAATGTTGCACTGCAAATATTCTCTAACCCAGAGATATAAGTATTAAAGCAATCTTTAAGATACTCTATAAAGTCTTCATTCTCCCTTGTTAGAGGTAATTTTCCAACCTGATTATACAAATCAATAATAGGTAGTACTTCTAAAACCCAGTTTCTTAAACTAATAATTTTTTTAGCGTCTTCCGAGAAATCTGCTAGTGAGAATTCACTGGCTTCCTTTTCATTAAAAGGATAAAATTTAAATTTCTTAGGTTCGTTTATTTTTTGTAATTCTTCATATAAATTAAATGCAATATTTACATCCTGTTTACTAATATTAGTGTCTTCTTTTATTTTTTTTAGTTTAACTGCTTTCTCTATTAAATCTGTTCTTAATTTCAAAATAGTAATCACATCACTTTTCAAACGAAAATAATTAATTTAGGTTTTACACTTTCTCAATATTACGGTATCAATTTTCTTATATAATTAAATTATTCTCTTTATTTATTTTATGTATCTGTTCCCTTTGAACCCTGCTATTATAGGGTTCCTTTTTTATAATCATATATTTATTAATTAATTTATCGATTTCCTGACTTAAATGGAGGACTTTCGTATGACTAAAACCATGTTTTTTTACCAGTTCAACTAATTGTAATTTTTTATTCTCTATTAGATCATTTAACATCGCCACTAACATAAACTTTTTTCTTTAACACTCCCCCTGAGCAAAATAAAAAGAGCTGCTCCCAGCTCTTGTATAATAAAACCTTTATTATTGCAGTGTAAAATTTTCCATATTCTATTATAAATGAATATACATAAACCCAACAACAATAATTTTAGTATATTTAGAAATAAAAAAGCAGCAATAATTCATTACTGCTACAACTTCTTTATAAATTCGTTATTAATAAAAACATATTCTTCTGGTTCATCAGCTTCACCATACCAAGCCTCCAGCTTTATAATATGTTCTGCTACTTCTTTTAATATCAAATTCATAAATAATGAAATAGGTGTCGCATTAAATTCTGTATCTCTGTAATTCTTTAAATTGGCTATAAAAGACCATTCATTACCTTTCAAATTTGTATAATAGTCATTCTCTTCTTCCCAGTTTCCTACGTGCCACCTCATATATAGAAAATCCTCTTCTGCTAATGCTTCATTTATCTGTTCCTTTGTAAATGGAATGTCTTTACTACGATTAACTTTTATATATTCTTTAACAAATGGAAACTTTAAGGCTGCTTCTTCCCAGCTTCCTGTATTTATTAATTCCACCAATTCTTTATATTCATCCTTTATAATTACTTTACCTCGAAAGGCTGTATACATTTCAAAAGACAATTTTATCACCTTCTTAAATTCATTATGAATTTAATTAACATATATACTTAACTACACAATAGATGGTTTTAGAAATCGTACTACGTTTCCTTTTTCACTAAATTCACTCTCATTGTTACAATTTTTCGAGGAGAGATCCACTATATAGCTCTCTGAAATTTTAAAAGTTCTTTCCTCATTAAACATTGTCAAAGGAACTGATACTCCAACATTATTATCTAAATGACTTAATACCATTACTGGTATAGTTTCTCCTTTTAATAAATCAACATATGAGGTCTTAACTTTATAATAATGCCCTTCTAAAAAATGCATTTTTCCGTTTATTAAATCCACTGCAACTCCATTATTACAGTATGCTAAGCTTTGATTTGAAAAATGGATGTCATCCGATACTTTAATAAATTTCATCGTTTTATTATCAAATATATAGTAACCCTCTCTTACTACAAAGAGATTATGCGGATTAATAAACTCTAGCAAATAATGCGTAATTTCAAAGCTAGTATCCCCCTCAATCATTTCTCTGTATTCTACATAAAGTTTCTCTAATTTTTTAAATGTACTTAATTTGATCCCCTGATTTGGTCTTGATGCAAGTGTTAAGTCATCTAATACCCATTTAGCCACGTATGTTGACGTTGGAATCATTTACAATATACCCCCTTCAAAATTCTATATATGAACATATAAACTATTTAAATTTAATAAATTGGGCTCTACTTAAAGTATAGGCAGAATCTATTTGATAACTAAGATAATTCTCTAACTTTTTCATATTTACTTCCTATAAATTATATTTATCAAACTCTAAAACGAATTCTTTATAATTAATTTACATTTTCAGAAATTTGAGATATTATTTGTTATATACACCTTTTTTATTTTTTAAATCAATTTCAATACACACAAGCCCTTCGGGTTACTTGAAAGAAGAATGTAATGCTAAATGCATTGGTTCTTACTATCCAGTATCCTTGAAGGGCTTTTTGTATTGTCTAAAAAGGAGAGAATAAATGAGTTTTAATGAATTCGTATTAGATCAATGCGGTAAAACATGGCCAGAATTAAAAAATGATGCTCTTACTGAAAATCAGGATCTAGCACATGAAGACATTCAAGAAGTCATTTCAAAACAATACCTACTTTTAAGAAATGACTACGAAGAATTCCAATTAGAAACACAGTAAGAAAATATTAAACGCATGTATGCGTAATGAACAGACTTCTCAATTTTGAGGAGTTTTTATTATGGAGGGAGTTAAGATGAATAATTTTATTGAGCCGCTAAATGAAACTTACTGGGACAGTTGTTCACTTCACGAAAATGCTGAAATTCAAAAGTTCTCTAATAACAAAATTGAATTTACAAAAACGATGCTTTTTTTAGATTCCTATAATCGAATCTAAAAGAAGAATCCAGAAGTTTTTACTTTTATGATGGAAATACTCTCTTCAAGTCTCATTAAAGCAATATATCGTTTTATCGCTCCGAAACTTGAAGAAAGAAATCTTCTCGAAAAAACAGAAGTACGTCATAAATTCCAAAATACGCAGCAAAAGTCAACTTTCTATTTCAACAGTAAGATAGGGCAATATGAATTGAGTATTAACTTTGAAAGTATTACATCAATTAGCATGTACTTTGGAAGTCATGTATTTGACGATATTATTCTGCTAGACAGACAAATTCACTTTCTGTTGGACCAATTTTCAAATTCAGCAGCAAGTCATTATGAAGATGATAGAAATATTATTAAAGATAATAAGGAGGAATTATAATATGTTTGAAAATAATAATGAGTTATTTAGTTTATATTTAAATGGTGAGTTTCAAGGGTATTTGAATAGCGAAGATTATCGTCAAATAGCTGCAGCAATTCGTGTTTATGGAATGAAAGGAGATCTGATTATTACTTCTTTCATGGATACTATGGTTATTTCGACAATAGGCATATTTTTAGATTATTGCTTACCCGAAATACGCCAACCATTAATGCAGGAACTAGTGCCAATGCAACAAAGTCCAGAGACTCCGGAACTAGTCCTTCTTGGAAATATTCAATTTTACGCTCAAGATGATGAAACAATTGAAGAGTTTGCTGAATTTTTATTAGAACGAGTTAAAGATACTCCGAATTATCCAGATGGGTTAATTCAGGGTGTTATATATGGAGTTGTTATTCCTGTCGGGATGGAATCAACTAAAGAATCCATAATAGAAGACTTAAATGAGCAACTAACTATCAGTAATTAGGACCTGGGTAAAAATCAAATTTTATAGTTTCAAAATGGGGTTATATTCAATTGGAATATTCCCCTTTTCTGCTTTAAAAAATAGTCAAGGGGGTACTTTTATGATAGTGGCATTTGCATCTAAGACAAGTAATGTTGAACGGTTTATAAAATCATTACCAAATATAAAGTCAGTAAAAATTACTGACAATTTACTCCTTGAAGAGGATTTTATACTCGTTACTTACACAACAGGTTTTGGTCAAGTGCCACAACTTGTAGAAGACTTCTTAACTAAGAATTCTAAGCACTTACGAGGCGTTGCAGCAAGTGGTAATCGCAATTGGGGAGACATGTTTGCAAAGAGTGCAGATGTTATCTCTAATAAATACAACGTACCCGTATTAATGAAATTTGAGTTATCTGGAACGATAAATGATCACAAGAAATTTGAATCTATTTATTCACAGATTGTATGACGGATATTTAAGAATTAAATCATGCAGACCAGGAGGAATAAAAATGGCAAGTATTAATGGAATCGAAATCAAGACTTACACAATTAAACGTGGACATGAGGGTGAACCACTTCAACAAGCAGTGGTATATATAGATGGAAAAAAAGCTGGGTATATATCTGATGGTGATTGGGGCGGCCCAATGGTATTGAATTTAGTAATTATGATTTAACCGTTATTAAGCAAAGATTATTTGCATATGCCAAACATGAAAATTTCATTTCCAGTATGTCTGGTGATATAGAAATGCTATTTGCACTACTACTCGAATATGTAAATTTAGAAAAGGTATATAAAAAAATTAGTAAAACGAATAAGGATTTACCTTTATTAGTAGTTGGTCTCCGAAAAAATTATTTAAAAGGCTGGTCGCTGAAGAATGAGTTAGTATATTGGCAATTAGAGAATAATGATCGAAAAAAATTAAATACCTTTATAAACAAAATAAAAAAGAGTAAAGGTTGTTCTGAAGTAATTATGTTTCAAAAATAAAAAGATTTCCATATAAACACTCATGACTTTATTCGTATTTAAGAAAATTTACTTTTACTTATTAAAAGTAAATATATCCTTTTTTAGTTTAACTTTGATGAGATTTGAATTTTAAATACTTGGATAAAACTTCTGATTCACCAAAATAATTGAGGTGAATCAGAATTATATTAAGGAGGTCCTTCATGTTTAATTTAGTTAATTTAAAATCCCAAACTCCTACTATGAACTTTCCAAAAATCAAAAAAGGTACGGAGTATATACAGATAGATATGGAGGTCTTAATGAACTCTCTTCAGCCAGGACAAACGTATGAAATATCCGACGCTTATGTAGGGATGACTGATAAAGTACCAACTCGTGTGATTGTTCATCGACTAACAAAAAAACAACAACAAAAACGATTACAAGATCAAGCTGTAAGAGAAAAAAAGAAAGGAATGAAGTATTCTCCTCGTAGTAAACGACTCAGTGGTATCAATGTATATATGACAAACACCCCTACAGATATTGTCCCGATGGGACAGGTACATGACTGGTATTCTTTACGTTGGTAAATCGAGATTTTATTTAAAACGTGGAAATCATTCTTTCAAATTCATCATTGTAAAAAGATAAAATCAGAACGATTGGAGTGCCATTTATATGGTCAATTGATTGCCATTCTACTCTGTTCTTCTATCATGTTTCAAATGCGCCAATTACTCCTCATGAAGAAAAAACGAGAGCTTAGTGAGTATAAAGCAATATATATGATTAAAGATTATTTTCTTCTTCTATTTCAAACTATTCAAAAAGACACCCAAGAGCTATCAAAGGTGTTACTTCGCCTGTTCAATCTCCTACAGCAAAACGGACGGAAATCTCATCGGTATGAGAAGAAAACAGTCTTTGATATATTAGGTGTCGTTTACAATTGTACCCTGTCTGATAATCAAGCGGCCTAATTCAAAAAATGAAACCCGATAGGGTTTATTTCGCATGCAAATCTTTAAATTCCTTACAGTTGGCCTTTAAAAAAAGAAACAAGCTCTACTATAATTGAAGTTGTATTTTCTTAGCTTGATAGCGATGTGGCGATACCCCTTAGTAAAATAAGTGCTTCAAAATAATACCATTTAAAATACCGGTTCTTATTAGAACCGGTATTTTTATTATGTATTCAGCTTTAGGATCCATTAATTATAGGATTGCCTATAGATATAATACACTCCCCTATAGTTAGGTTACTTAGATTTTTTCAATTCTTTGTTTGCTTTATCAATTAACTTAGAAGCAGTCTCTAATCTTTCAACCCCAGCATCAACTTCATTTTCTTTACCCTTATCTAAACCTTCTTGTATGATTGCCACTCCATCTTTTACATGAATCATCGCTACACCTACATTATGTTGTACTGGGTAATCTTTTTCTTCATACTCTAACTTACTTAATTTGTCCACTAACTCTAAATAAGGTTTAGATACTTCTTTTAACTTTTCTGACTTTTTCTTCATTGACTTGCTACTTTTTACAATACCGTCTATTTCTTCAGATTGTTCGGAGAAATCTTTCATTAAATATTCTAGGTTCTTACTGAAGTCTTCTTTTTTATTTTGTTTAACAGAAGCTTCCATTGCTTCATCTTTCTTAACCTTTGTCTCACATCCAACTCCAGTTAACATTAACATTGGAACTACTAAAAAAGATAAAATCTTACGTTTCATTGACATATACCCCTTCCCTAAAAAAATGTAAGTAATTAACATATGAAACCATAACATAAATTACGAAAATTGGATATAAAAAACAGCTATTTTCACGATAAATTTTGATTATTCTAATAATTATTATAAAATGTATTACAAATATAAAATATCTCGCTCTATATACTTTTTTAATTATCCTTTATTTAACTTCTAAAGTTTAGTATTTTGTTACTTTTTTATGCTCCATAGGATACCATCAGCTTTTTGCAAAATCACCTACGCTATGCGGAAAAATAAAATAAGCAGTCCATATGAACAGCTTATTTAAATAATGTTCGTTATTGGAAGTCGTTTTAAAATTCTACATGTTTACTTTTTTATTGTTCTTACGAATAAACCACAACACCACCGTTAAAAATAATAAAAAAATCAGTAAAAAGAGCGGTATTTTTTGAATAAATAAAAATCCTTTCCAAAAATCTAACTTAGTACTATCAGGAGAATCTGTTGCCATCACACCTATAAAAAAAGACAACGGAATAGTAAGTATATTTATCCCTAAACCAATCATTACGAATGATAGATTTTTACTCCAGATTTTTGGTAATGCTGCCATAATAAATAAAACTAATGCGATACCAATTATAAGAAACAGTGACCCTAAATAAAATCCAAAATAAAATACAATATCCATAATAAATCCCATAATATCCCTCCAAGACTTTAATTGTACCATCAATAAGGGGAATTTTGGTTGAATATGATATTCATAGAAAGGTAACATAACGCAATATTATCGATAGCAAGAAAAAGGTGGATCCCTCCTCAAAAAAGGCATCCACCTATTCACTATTTACTTCTATACTTGTTTTGTTTTCTTTGTTAGTGCAAACTTCAAAAAAGCTGCAAGTAGTAGGAGCAGCGGTATTCCCTGAATAAAGAGAAATCCTCCCCAAAAATCAAGTTCAGTACTATTTGGAGAATCTGTTGCCATCACACCTATAAATAAAGCGACAGGAATTGTGCATAGATTTACGCCTAAACTGACCATTATAAATGTTAGATTTTTATCCTTTGTTTTTGGTGAATCAGAATTGAAGAATGAGAATACTGCTATTCCGATTATAAAATACAGTACCACATAAAGTTGATTAAGATATCCCATAATATTCCTCCGTTATCCTAATTGTACCATTAGCAAGGACAATATTGTGTAAATTTAGATGAATAGGATATTCATCCAAATTTAACATAACGAATATGTACAGAGATAGTAAAGTTGTTTAATTTACAATAAAGTCGTTTAATTGTTTCGTTAAGATTGTAAAGAAGTGTACTTATGCCAACGTGGCAGTTTAGTTGAATGAAAAATGTTATAATATTATTAAATTTTAAGAAATGTAGGGTGAAAAATGAAGAGTATTACAAGATTGATTCATTTCATCTTAGTAAGTACACCAATCCTAATTCTTAGTGGATGTTTCTCTAATTTCTCTAAAGATGATCTGAATCAACCAATACAAGAATATTTAAAAACAAACTATGGAATACAAGTTGGTTTTTCTGTTATTCAGACAAATAATAATTGGTTTGAAGGGATTGACCATCAAACTTATGTAGAAATGAAAAAGCCATATCGTACTTATCCGTTCCTAATGATTGAAAGAGGTACTTTAAAAATTTTAAATGATCACAGTGACGATATCTATCTTGAACAATTCAAAGGTGCATATATTGAGCAACATCCAGAAGTAGTTCAAGTAATGAAACAGATTATTAAAAAATATGGGTTAGTAAAATATTCCAATAAAGTTATCCCAGAAGAAAATGGTTCCATTCGTATATTTCCTTACGACAACATTGGGGTAAATGTATATAATCACCAAGACCTACTTGATAATTTTAAAAAGACCCAAAAGATAGATACTATTGAACTTTTACCTAAATTAATACCAAGTGACCTACAAGATAAAAATCGTAATGGCATGTATCTAGGTGTGGTGAATTTTCTATTTGAATTTGACATGAATAAAAATAAACATCCTATTCCAAAAGCCAAAGATCTAATTGAGGGCTTTCAAAAAAGTGGAATATTAACAAAAGGGATATACAGTATCGAAATGAAAGTAGATGATTCAAATCCTGATCACTTTCCCCACTTTATAGAACCAGAATATGATAATATTGCTTTGTTTGAAGTCGATGGAAATGGTAAATATACTATAATTGCTACTCCTAAAAGTGAGGATTTATATGATACTTACTATTATGGTGATTACGCAGCAAAAAAAAATATAGAATAGAATTTTAGGTTGAATTATCACAAAGGATTATTCACTTAATTCGGTAGCATGTAGTCTATTAAAAAGTACAATCTTTTCTTAAAACACTATAGAAACAACTATATTTTAACCCCGTCCTTAAATTAGAACGGGCTATGCTTGTGTTTGGTTTTAAAAATTTAGTAGATTTATTGTCCTTTTACACTTTAAATTAGAAACTGCTGTATCACAAATAAAAAGGATCCGATATGAGTATCAGATCCTTTTTCTCTTAGTATACTTATTTCACTGCCTCTTTCAATTCTTTTCCAGCTTTAAATGCAGGTGCCTTTGAGGCAGCAATTTGCATTTCTTCACCTGTCTGCGGGTTACGACCTGTTCGTGCAGATCTTTCACGTACTTCAAATGTACCGAATCCAAGAATCTGTACTTTCTCTTCATTTGCAAGAGCTGTTGTTATAGCTTCTAATACAGCTTGTGTCGCTGTCGCAGCATCTTTTTGCGTAAGTTCTGCTTTATCGGCAACTGCTTTTGTTAATTCTGTTTTATTCATTTTCTGCACCTCTTTATATATAATTTGGGATTATTATAACGTTCCTATACTCCTAGTGCAATTATTAATAACATATAAAGAAAGCTCCACATCACCACCGAGCAATAAAAAACAAATAGCCCAAATCGAAATTATAAGCCGTTTTTTCAAAAATACATGGAATCTTTATCCTGGTTTATTATAAAATTCTTAAGTTGATGGGAATGGATTAAGACTATGAAATATCATGCTATCGTATCAAATAACAAACATTAAATGGACTTTAAATTTAATTCTCAGCATATCTCTTTTTTACAAGATCTTCAATGTTAATTGCTTTTTTGATTTCTTCTGATGATAACCAGGAAATATAATTTGTTCCATTCTTATTGGTTAAATAGATATTATATTTTTTATTATATAGTTCTTCCTTAAGGATTGTGGTTACCTTGATTAAATCCTCAACTAAAGGTGGATTGTATTCTAATTCATTACTACTGGTATTAATAACCAAATTCACTTTATATGTCGGCCCATCGCCATCAGGCATATTTGAATAAGTAATACCTTCAATTGCAAAACGATCGTTTTGAATTTCATGTAATCTTTCTTCTACTTTTGTTTGAGTTTTAATCCAATTTTCCAAATAAATATCAATGGCATTGTTCATTGTTTTTTTCATTGCTAGTAACAGTTCTTCTTTTGTTACCTTTTTTTGCACATCTTTAAAAGGTTCACCTAAAGATTCACCAGTATGATCCTTAATTTCAATCTCTGCTATCTTTTTATTATTCTCCTGAATGAGTTGAAATAGAGCATATAAACGATTTAATTCTACTGAATTCAATTGGCTAAAGTCAATCTCGTTACTCATTTGCAAAGTTAATAATAATTCATTAGTTGGTTTTCCTTCATCTGGATCTTTACTATCTAAAATATATTGAAGAGCATTTTCCGTTTCAGATTCCACGTAGCCTAGTTTTTTCATTTCTTCTAGAGTTGGTTTAAACTTCTTATATTCCTCATATGTTTTTTTTCCATATTGGTATTCATCACCTACTGGATTTGAATAGAGGAGACCTTGTACCTTGACTCGGAATTTTAGATATTTGTTATTTTTTTCTTGCACAGTATGGTAGGTATTACCACCATTATTTTCATTTATCGAGCTCCAATCTGTTACAACAACATCAATACCGTGTTTTTCTTTTATATATTCTTGTATCTCGGCTCCATTTTCTTGATTACAACCACTTAGACATAAGAAACATACTACTAGCAATATTACATATTTCAAACTTTTCATATAAGTACTCCCTACGTAAGATATATTCTTGAATGTGCAGCACACTGCAAAACCTTCTTTTCTTTAGTCGTATACTTTAACTTTTATATAGTTTGAATCTTAAATCATTTAAGTTCCTGACGTTTCCAACTATATTGCTTGAAGCATTACAGTATTAAAATAAACAACTAATTTATTTTAAGGCCTTTCTCAATTCTATAAGCATATGGTTCATAGGGCTCATATCTAATACGTACATTCATATCATGATATCTATTTTACTATAAAATTTGGTTATATTATTAAAATATTCCTTTTTTATTTATTTGTCTCGCAGTATAGATGTTCCTTCTACTTCAATGAGGGAGGATTTATGGAAAGACCTTATACAATCTCAAATTATGCACTATATATAAGAAGAAAAATATGACCCAAACCATTACATTATGAAAGGTGTATATGCGCATAACTACATTTAAAATCCCCGATGATAATATTATACTAATATCAACCAAGAAGAATCCAACAAACTATAATTAATCAATACATTTTCTTTCATAGCATGTCAACGTAAAAAAAGACACTTTCTATTGTGTCTTTTTTTACGCTTTGAGATAAATACATTGAATCAATACTTATATTTAATTGGTTTTTAAAACAATTTTAATAACCATCTATCTGATATATGATAAATAGTTATTATATTTTTAAAGTGAGAATTAAAAACCTTATTAACTTTATACATCTATTACTTAATTATTAACTACTTTTTTTACATCCTCTACACTTACTGAAGTTGCTTCCGCTATGATTTCAACTGAAACACCTAAATTGAAAAAGTTTTGGATTAAATGAACTCTTTCTTGTTCTCTTGCTTTTTGATCAACCTCTAATAATTGTTGTAATAAATCTGTACTCATTATAAACACTCCTCTTAAATTTTTTAATAAAAAACCCTTAATTAACCTGGTTCTCTGTTTACATAGAACGTTTTTAAATAATAAAGAAGAGCTGGTGGATAAATCCACCAGCTTTCCTTTTCCTGCTATTCAATTAGAAGCTAACCGTCGCTGCTTCCTCTCCTGAACTAATCATTCGTTGTTCAATCTTTCCTAGCAGTTCCTTTATCTTATCTGAATAAAGTTTGACTGCTTTCGTAGATTGAGCATTCTTAAGCTCTTCTGTCCATTCTGCTAAATCTTCTTTTTCTTGATCATCTAGATAATCAAAAACTTCCTTTCGAGACATCGGGCTCACCTCAACTCAACTCACTTTATTTGGCCGTTACATAACCAAATCTCCTCATCTCTCTATTTCTATTTATACCAGATTACTCCTCTATTATTCCTTATTCTTTTTTTCGAGTTCGTTCAATTTCTTTGAAATCGACTGAACCTCGTCGGTTTTTACTTGTTCCGTTGCCAAGCGATTGTGCAGCAGGAAAGCTTGCCCTGAAATCCCAGCAAGAATACTCACCTTAAGAATATCCATCATTGTTTCAGGGTTAAACATTGCAAAACCAACGAGTGAAGCAATACTTCCTACAAACATCTCTCCCAAGAAACCCGGGTGAAATGCAAGCTTGCTCTTACGAGGCAACAAAAACTTTTTGTTTGTGATGTAATGACTAGCCAATCCTGAGATCATACCAGCCACAACTGAAACAATTACTGTAACCAACATAATATGCACCCCTTTTCGAAAAACTTTTGACATTGCAGCAGCAGTTTCTATTTAATAATTAGTTGCTATAACATAGCATCACCCCTTTCAGGCAAAAACAAATAACCTTCCAGGAAAATGAATTGTTTACACAATGAAATAAAGTAACATAAAGTTCCTTTTTGTGTAATTTCATTAACCCGAAAGGTTATAAGTAATTAGTGATATAAAAAAGAAAAAGAAAAAAATGCAACTAAATTATATCACATTGAAGTTTATTTTATCTTTAAATTCAGAAAATTTATTTTGTTATTTAACTTTCTCAGTTAACAAATCAAATTCTTTGATATCTTTACACTTTCTAATAATTCTAAAGCCTGATGGTTATTTAATTTTTTCAATCTCCCATCGATTATGCTATAGATTACACTACAATTTTTATAAAATCAGCCACATCTGATTCTCAATTATTCATTTCTAACAAAGAACTCTCGAATTCTTTGTAATTAAAGACGGCCACTTTGCTTATTATTTTCATAGTCGATATATCCACCTTTCTTAGAAAATAAAAAAGACAAGGAATTAATCCTCATCTTTTTCATAACTGCAGTTAATTTTTCTCTTCATAAACAACTATAACGGTTACAAGTGGTTGGCCTTGATCATTTCCACGATTAATGATCCCACCTGGTTTTATTTCTTTAACTATTTTTCCGTGATTAGCACAATACTTCAAAAAACTATTCACTTCTTCATCAATTCTTAATGCATCAGCAATAACAGTTCTAATTTGCAACATAACATATTCCTCCTAATAATTTATTATTTTAAATATGTAATCTCAGAAATTCGAAATCCATCTATTTCTAGTACATATTTAAATTCCAGGATTAAATCGTTTTGTTTTACCAAAAACAATCCTTTTTTTACTTTTGTAACAGTTCTTGGTTTTTCATAATTAAATAGACTTGGTTTACTTTTATAAGTAACTTTGTAGTTCTTATTTGCACTAAAATAGTCTGATGTAAATTCATCAGCTAATTCTGCAGTAGTTACATGATTTCCTAAAAACATTTCTAGTTCTTTTTTATTTTGATAAATGGTTAAGTGGCCGTTCTTATCAATATCATCAAATATTAATTTGAATTGCCCTCCTAAGTCATTAATCACATTTTGCGATAATTCTTTTTCAAACAAATGATCATATTGAATTTTTTCTTTCAAATCTTCTACTTTGATTGGAGTTAAAGCTTCTGTTTGAGGTTCATCCTTTATAAAGGTGTTATAAAAAACAAACATCATAGCTAAAACGCCTAACACTAAAAATAATCTCTTAATCTTCATAAAACCTTCATCCTTTCACAATGTGATGTTCTCCAAAAAACGCAAAAAAGCCCTTTTCGGAGTTATATTTAAAAAGAAAGTAAAAGTAAAAAACTTAAACTATCTTTGAAAATCGAAACCCCGAAAGGGCTATAGTAGTTATAGATATAAAAAATTGAAATTAAAAAAGGTATACTTAATTTTAACAAATTACAGCTGCAAAAACAATAACATTCAGAATTTTCAATCTATTAAATCTATGATATGATAAATATTATAAACCTTTAGAATGGAGTTTGATCTTAAATTGAAAAAACGTCTAATTTCTGTTTTTCCAATATTAATATTTATAATTGGCGTTACCTTACTTTTACTAAGACAGTTCGTTTTTTTTCCATATAAAGTTTCTGGAGTATCTATGGAAAACTCCTTATTTAATAATGACAAGGTTTTAATTAATCACTTCACCCATTCAATAGAAGATCTGCAAAGATTTGATATAGTTGTTGTTAATTCCCCCCTAGAAAACACTTCTAATAATAAAACTATTATAAAAAGAGTAATTGGTTTACCTGGAGATACAATAGAATATAGATCACAGCAGCTTTATATAAATGGACTTGTGGTAAAAGATCTATACGCAAAAGGGAAAACTGCTGATTTTTCATTAAAAAACATTTACGGTTTCGATAAGGTTCCGAACGATACAATTTTTGTATTAGGAGATAATCGCGAGGAAAGTTTAGACAGCAGATTTAAAGAAATAGGCTTTGTACCTTTGAATAATATAGAAGGCAAGGTGGTTCTACGCTATAAGCCCTTTGACAGACTTGATAAGTTTTAAGAAAGCTTTATTGTAGCAACCCTTATAAAAAAAGAATCCCAACTAATAGTGTTGAGATTCTTTACTTTTACTAAATTAACATTTTACTAAGGTCTTATTTAGCTACATCATTAGAATTTGATGCAAGCAATCCATTCCCCTGCTCTTTAGATGTTGTTTCTGCTGTTTTCTGCTCTGGTTTCTGCTCTGGTTTTTGTTCTGGTTTTTGTTCTGGTTTTTGTTCTGGCTTTTCTTTCTCAAGAACTACCACATTTACTGTTGCAGTTGAGCTGTTTCCTGCCTTATCGGTCGCCGTTACTTGAACTAATATAGCACCTGGCTTACTTGTATCATATGTTCCTACAGTTACTACTGGATTTGAATCTTTATTATCTTTTACACTCACTAGACTTCCTGGACTCAATTTATCTCCCACAGTTACGGTTACACCTTGTTTCGCTGTTATCACTGGTGCTTCCGTATCCTTCTCTTCTTCCTTTTCTACTACTTTTACTGTTACCGTTGCAGTTGAGCTGTTACCCGCATTATCAGTTGCCGTTACTTGAACTGATAAAGTACCTGGCTTACTTGTATCATATGCTCCCACTGTTACTACCGGATTTGAATCTTTATTATCTTTTACATTCACTAAACTTTCTGGACTCAATTTATCTCCTACATGTACGGTTAAACCTTGTTTTACTGTTATTACTGGTGCTTCTGTATCTTTCTCCTCTTCTTTTTCTACTACTTTAACTGTTACCGTTGCAGTTGAGCTGTTACCCGCATTATCAGTTGCCGTTACTTGAACTGATAAAGTACCTAGCTTACTTGTATCATATGCTCCCACTGTTACTACTGGGTTTGGATCTTTATTATCTTTTACTTCTACTAAATCTCCTGCATTTAAGCTATCTCCTACATAAACAGTTACACCTTGTTTCACTGTTATTATTGGTGCTTCTGTATCCTTTTCTTCTTCTTTTTCTACTACTTTAACGGTTACTGTTGTACTTGAGCTATTTCCTGATGCATCTGTTGCCGTTACTGTTACTTGAATTTCTCCTGCCTTACTTGTATCGTACGCTCCCACTGTTACTACTGGGTTTGGATCTTTATTATCTTTTACTTCTACTAAATCTCCTGCATTTAAGCTATCTCCTACATGTACAGTTACATCTTGTTTTGCTGTAATTACTGGTGCTTCTGTATCCTTTTCTTCTTCTTTTTCTACTACGTTAACAGTTACTGTTGTACTTGAGCTATTTCCTGATGCATCTGTTGCTATTACTGTTACCTGAATTTCTCCTGCCTTACTTGTGTCGTACGCTCCTACTGTAACTACTGGGTTTGGATCTTTATTATCTCTTACGTCTACCAAATCACCTACATTTAAGCTATCTCCTACATAAACAGTTACACCTTGTTTCGCTGTAATTACTGGTGCTTCTGTATCTTTCTCTTCTTCTTTTTCTACCACGCTGACGGTTACTGTTGTACTTGAGCTATTTCCTGATGCATCTGTTGCCGTTACTGTTACTTGAATTTCCCCTGCTTTACTTGTATCGTACGCTCCCACTGTTACTACTGGATTTGGATCTTTATTATCCTTTACTTCTACTAAATCTCCCGCATTTAGACTATCTCCTACATAAACAGTTACACCTTGTTTCGCTGTAATTACTGGTGCCACTGTATCCTTTTCTGGTTTTGTTGTACCACCATCGTTACCATCTCCACCCGTTGGTGGTTTTGTACCGCCTCCACCATCGTTACCATCTCCGCCTGTTGGTGGTTTTGTACCGCCTCCACCACCGTTACCATCTCCGCCTGTTGGTGGTTTTGTACCGCCTCCACCATCATTACCATCTCCGCCTGTTGGTGGTTTTGTACCGCCTCCACCATCATTACCATCTCCGCCTGTTGGTGGTTTTGTACCGCCTCCACCATCATTACCATCTCCGCCTGTTGGTGGTTTCACTTCCTCGCCACTAGTGTTACCAGAAGTAGGTGGCTTTTTATCATTATTAATTGGAGGTATTGAGTTATCTGCAATAGCTACACCATCATTAATATTTAGATCGCCACCAAATACAAAGTTCTTACTATCCTTATTATCCGAGACAGAAGGATTGTTTGTTGCTGATGCTATTGAAGTATTTAAATCTGAAAAACGATTATTTGATTTATCACCGTCAATAACTGACGCTAAGTTTCGATCAGAGTTTATAGCTGCGGTTGCAATTGAATCAGTTAAGTCATCAAATTTCTTTTTGGTTTTGTTATTTTCAATGATACCGGCTAAATTTTGGTCAGAGCTTCGTTTTGCATTATCAATGATTTCATCAAAATCATTAGTATTTAGATTTTCAGTCTGTTCATTCTTACTTTCTTCTTTTTTCTCATCTTTTTTCTTTTCTTTTTCATTATCCTTTTTCTTTTTAGATACTGATGCTGTTTTAGTGCTCTTCTTCTCAGAAGAAAACAGTGAGCAGCCTGTAACTACCCCAACACTTAAGGTAGTTACAGTAGTCGTAAGTAACACTTTCTTTAAAATTTTCGAATAATCTAAAGGCACAATCAATTCCTCCCTATTACCTAACCTGCACTTATAGTTGCTACAGAAGTAGCAGAACTATTAGGTGTAGAATTATTAATTTTTTCGAGTAAATCTTTATTTCCAACCTTTTGAGCAAACTTTTTAGCTTCCTCAGATTTATTTAATTTCAAATAACTATTAACAATAATTCCTTCTCTTCTGCCATCTAGTGGCACTTGATCTCTTAATTTGATAACTTCTTCATGTTTGTTATCTAATGCAGCAATTTCAAAATTAATTAGTGGATTTTTTGTTTTTAATTCTTTTACTTTTTTCAAATTATCTACAGCTATATAATATGAAACTACTGATTCTGCAAAATCTTGTTCTAAGTCAATTGCCTTCTGTGCTTTACCACTTAATAGATACGTAAATAAAACCGCCTTTTTATCTTCTTTTCCTAATTTTTTATAATCGACTTTATCAAATTCCAAGGCAGCATCTTGATATTTTTGAACTGCAGATAACCTTAACCCATTTATTAGATTCGCATTAACTTCTAAACTATTTACATTATTTGCAGATGCAGCCTGTGAATTTTTCATATTGCTAAAGGCAAAACCTGCTACTACTAATAAAACAATTGATGCGACTCCTATAATAGCGTACTTATATTTTTTCATATTATTTAAGATTCCTTTTTTATCGATTGCGACTTTCTCTTCTTGTTCAAATTTAGTTTCATTTTGTTGATTTCTTTCATTATTTAAATTAATTTCATCACTTTCGGTTTCGCTTTTAGCTACAACTATTTTTTGTCTCTTTTGTGCATCTTTTATTTTCTTTTCTTCCTCTAGTCTTCTTTTTCTTACTTCCTCAAGTTTTTTCTCTTCTTCCTTCCGTTGTGCTTCTGCCTGTTTTCTTGCTTCTTCCTCTGCTTTTCTACGCGCTTCCGCTTCTGCTCGTTTTCTTGCTTCTTCCTCTGCTTTTCTACGCGCTTCCGCTTCTGCTCGTTTTCTTGTCTCTTCCTCTGCTTTTCTACGCGCTTCCGCTTCTGCTCGTTTTCTTGCCTCTTCCTCCGCTTTTCTACGCGCTTCTACTTCTTCACGTTCCCTTGCTTCTTCCTCTGCTCTTCTTCGGGCTTCCGCTTCTGCCTGTTTTCTTGCTTCTTCCTCTGCTCTTCTTCGGGCTTCCGCTTCTGCCTGTTTTCTTGCTTCTTCCTCTGCTTTTCTACCCGCTTCTACTTCTGCCTGTTTTCTTGCTTCTTCCTCTGTTTCTTTTATTTTTAAATCATTTTCAGAAGTGCCTGCCTGTTTTTGAATTGTAGTAATCCAATCAAGAGCTGGGTTACTATTTGAGGATTCATTTTTAGGTAAATTTACATTTACACTTTCTTCACGTTGGTTCTGCGGTTGTTCTGAATGCTCTTGTTGTATTTGCTCACTTACTGGATCTTTATAGACATCCTCATACTGTTCTTCTTCCTCTGCTAGTAATCGCTCTCGTCGTTCTTTTTCTTGTCTGATTCTTTCTTTAATTACGTTTTTTTTCTTATTATTTTGCATATAACAACAATGGCCTCCTTTCTATCAGTACCTCATTAATGAGAGTAATTAAATTATTTATCCTTCATAATTAATCATGAGATATTTCCACAAAAAAACTAAGGAAAAATAAAGATAATATTATTTTTTTAAGCCTGATAAATCAAAAAAAGGATAAATGGGCTGCACCCGTTTATCCTTCTCTTTATTTTACATCTATTAAGTTTATAGTCCATGTTATCCCCTTAATACATCACTTTATTTCCAACTTTTAGATAGAAAAAGATAAAGAACAATTATAACACTTAATGTTCAGATATATAAAAATATATATTTTTACGCCATATTAAGTTCAGTCATAACTTTCAACTTTTCATGTAGTAGATTAAAAATTTCATCTTTATAGTCACATTTTTTCAATTTTTTAATTGCTTCATCCTTTATTTGTGACACTCTTTCAGTTGTTATCATAAGTGCCTTTGCAATTTCTTTATGCAAATACACTTTACCATCTAAAAGACCAAAACATAGATTTAGCACCATCTTTTGTTTTGGGTTTAATACTTCATCAAATATTAACCATATCTCATAATTTAAATCTTCAATTACCATCTCATTTATTGAAGGAATTGTTGAATTATCATCATAGAATGGATTTGATATACCTATATCTTCATTTATTGTATCTATATCTAAAGTCATAGTAGTAGCTCGCTTATAATATACGTTGTGCCTAATGAACGCTTCGCTAGTTACATCTAACTCTTTTACAACTTCCTCCACCGAAGGGGTTCTGTTGTACATTTGTAAATATTTATCTTCTAACTCGACATATTTTAAATTAAATTGATTCACATAATTAGGTATTTTAAAAGGCCCAGACTTTTTTTTACATATAATTCCTAACATACTTTTTTGTATCCACCAATAAGCGTATGTGGAAAAGCAATAGCCTAAAGCCGGATTAAAATCTTCCATTGCCCGTAACATTCCCTCATTTCCTTCTTGAACCAGATCATCAAACTCTATATCAGGGTGCTTATTTTTGTACTTTCTTGCAATAGAGAATACTAGTCCTACATTCACATAAAACAAATAATCACGTAGATCCTTTTCACCATGCTTGTACCGCTGAAATAATTTTAAACTTTCTTGTTTTGGTAGTATCTTATAATCTCCTATTTCCTTAATTTCAAAAGCGTTTCCTTCTGGATAAGCCATTGGCTTAATACTTCTTGCAGTAGAACCTTGTGTTATAGTTTTATGTAATGACTCATCGCGATTCAAGCTGCTATATGATTGATTCATACCTATTCTTCCCTTCTCATTTTTAACGAATTGTTTCTAAAAACATCTTTGTCTCCTTTTGTAGGCTACTAATCAACTTACAATTCCTTGCACATGTATTGGCCACTTCTTTATGTGCTTTTGTTTTTCTCAATTCTATATAAATATCGCATCCTTTGCAGATGCTACTAATACCTTCCATTATTTCTAATTGTCTTCTTCTTTCATATAAAAACTGCTCTTTCGTTTTCTTCTCGCTTACTCGTCTCCCCATTCGTTTCACCTCGTATACATGAATAGTATTATTTGGTAATTAAAAACTACTATTGATATTACATAGATACGAAACTCCATCCTAAAACTTTTCCAAATTTATCCTGTATGTATATGATATAGGATTATAACAAAATTTAAAACTAATTGTTCTAAAAATTTAAAAAACACCGAGATATTAAAATATCCATCATTTCCTTATGATTAAACTAATTATATTTATATAAATCTTGATAGTCATGAAGGTTTATATCCAACTTAAACCTTCATAACTATCAAGAACACGTATGAAATAATAGATGTTTTGTATTCTTCTATACAAAACATCCGTTTAGAAAGAGTAAAAAATAGATTTACCTTTAAAAATTCCAAATTTATATTTCCTCGAATCTCATATGTAAATTTTGTATAATTAACATAGAAATTTCAATTTTATAAAAAACAATCATTCTAGTTATGGTATAGAAAAGTAATTAATCATTTCTATCCCGTTTTAATATGTTTTTTAACTTATTTTAATTAAAATAGCGTTTATCTCACTTTCGCTATTGCTGGAATATAATCGTTTAGCAATAAATCATCTAACCCCTTTCCAAGTTTAATATCCCAACTTGCATAATTAATACTTATCCCTTCTTGATAAAGCGTTTGCGCACATTCTAATAACGACCGCTGAACATCTGAATTTGTAATCATATCCATATCTAAAGCGAACGTCGCCTGTTTAACTCCCATTTTTTTTAATGGTTCAATTAATATTCTCCATACTTTAACCCCGGGTATTGATACAACTGTGGTACCATACATTGCTTTTTCCTCATTTGTTAGAAGCTCGTCTAAGTTTTCTGCAGCAATATCAGATTTTAGACTACCTTCTGAAATCCATACATTATCCTTTTTTATTAATTCTCCACGTTCCCAACTTTTCAGCTCTCGACTCGGTACTGCTACATGTATTGGCAATGGATTCCCAACTCCTGTTCCATGAAATCTCCCACCTGAGCTGATCCAAATATATTTACTTTCTAACTTTAATTGTACTTCACCTAATTTTTCACCCTTATAATTAATTTCATACCATTCTTTAACATCGATTTTACCTTTAAATATAGACTCTATCTTCCCATTGATTTTATAGGTCACCTCTATGGTATTGGGTTGCTCAATAACTTCTGCCTTAAAGCTTGGATTATGATTTTTTACAACTGTCATATATTCAGGATTATCAATTCTACATTGAAAACCGCATATCTGATTATATATATTTCTCTGCGGTATTAATAAAGAATCTCTCCTTCCTGCAAACGTGAAATATCTTCCATCCTTTGTTTCATTTGCATAAAATCCTGGAATTCCAACAATATAACTTGTTTTCCCCCTTACTTTTTTTATTAGCTCTTTCGTAGTATCCCAAGGTTTAAGAGGAAAACTTTTGTAATTCCTAATATTTATTACTTCTCTTGTAATCCTACGTTTTGATCCCCTTAACATTTTAATATGTTCATCTCGCACGTCTAGAAATTCTAGGAATAAAGTGTAAATAATATCAAGGGTGTAATCACTTTTCTTCCTACGTTCTTTAATTATCTGATCTTGAGAAAAGTCATATCCCCGTTTTTGATCTTCAGCTACTATATGTAAATAGCCTGCTTCCCCGAATTTTGTTTCTGATGAAATTCGTCCGCATATTATTTTGGTTTCAGAATCATTAACCATGCACCATCCTTGTTTACCACATATAGGGCATGTTGTTCTATAATATTCAAACCATCTCTCATTACTCCCCTTATTCATGCTTCTCACTGGTCTTAATACTCTACTTGCTGCTAACTTTTCAATTGACATCACATATCTCCTTTTCCCTTAATCAAATAAAAAAGCCCTTTGGAATACGGAGGTTAAATACCACACAAACGTGTAATTTAATCCGTAACCCGAAGGGCTTTATGTAATCAATAGAAAATAAAAAAAATTACAATTTATAATAAGAATATACTAAAAATTCTTAATTTAATCAAATAATCTCAAGATTTTATTAAACTCCACACCATAATTATACATGAGCATCTCACTCCTTAACCCCTTTTGGGCTCTTTGAAGCGAGAACTTCTTCAGGATCAGATGCTATTTTAGCAATCTATATTTACCAAGCTATAAGGATTCCCGTTTTTAACGGTTCATTAATGATTCTCTGCTGAATTTTTTTGATACAGTATATTCCCTACTAACCAATTAAATGCGCTATTAAACGCATTACTGTTTACCATAATATATTCTTTGTAAACAATCATATAATTATCAATCTCATGTCAATATCCACAGAAAATCAATACATCTTACCCACACTTGACATTGACATGTCAAGTGAGATTAACATGTTAAATGAAGTGCACCAACTTTATCACTAGTATTAACCGATTAACATTAACAAGCGGACACTTATCAAAAATGTTTATACCTATCTAAACTTCAAGATCTATATTAGTTGAACATGAGTCCATTGCAACAGATTATACGGAATTATGTTAATTAATAAACTAGCACTGAAAATACTTCAATGCTAGTAAGATATAAAAAGAAACAACACAAAACTATCAATCTCATGTTGATACCTATGAAAAGATAACCGTTTTTTAACCTTTCATTTGTTATTAACATGTTAACTGAGATTAACATGTTAAATGATTAATTTCTTTTGTTATCAATATCATTCTGATTAAGATTGACATGACATTAACAATCTTGTTTCAAAAAAGAAAAATATTTATTAATTTCAAGATTTCAAAGTCTATATCGGCTGCATTTGTCTTCTTTGGTAGTTTTCTCGAAGTGTATCTAGTGTCAATTCATCCTAGAAAATGTTTCGACACTATCAAAACATAGCTAAAAATTCAATCAAGTAATAAATGATGACTGCAATTCAATGATTTTTAACCTTTATTTATCATTGACATATAGTTAAAAAACAACACATAGAAAGTAACACTATCTGTATTGTTAATCTTATATCAACAATTTGTATTTAACATTAACAATTAAGTGGTAGAAATACGCAAAAATACAGATCTCGAAGACCCAAGATCTGTATTGGTTAAAAATTTATCTACCACAACTGATTTCTATCGAAATATCAAAAAACACTCTAACAGTACTATAATCGTGATTAGGGAGTAACGAAAATTCCATACAATTGATAGTTTCTTATTAGTAACATCAAAAAAGTCAATAGTTTTCCCTTTGTTTATCATTTACATATAATCTAAGATTGACATGTAAAGTGCTTGTTTTCTTTTGTTATCAATAGTTTTCTAATTGATATTGACATGACATTAACAATAAGTCATCAAAAAGAAGGAGTGTTTATGGTCTTCAAGATTTCAAAATCTATATTGGTGGGAATTTTCTTCTGTGATGGTTTGTTCGAAGCGAATCTAGTGACGAAAGGAATTCAATGATTTTCATCCTTTGTTTATCATTGACATATAGTCTAAAAGTAAAGCGTAGAGAGAAATACTATCTAAATTGTTAATGTTATATCAACAATTTTCGTTTAACATTAATATGATATTAACAATTTAAAAGTTGAAATGCGCATAAAAACAGCTCTGTGGATTTCAAAACCCGTATTAGTTAAAGATTTATCTACCACAACAGATTTCTATTAAAAAACACTCTAACAGAACTAAAGTTATGGTTAGAAACTAGCAAGAACTTCATACAATCGATAGTTTCTTATTAGCATCAAAATATAACAGTTTTCTCTTTATTTATCATTGATATATAACCTGACATTGACATATTAACAGAGTTTGTTGTCCGTTAATAGTAGTGTCATATCAATTACCATTAACGCGTATTGACATAACATTAACAATTGTTGATTCTACCGTTAAGAATATACATACAAATAGAGTTTTAGGTTCTACATCTAGTAAGAGGTCTTTTTTATCGTAAAGTCCCCTGGATAAGTCGGGGAAGATATCATTCTTGAAGGCATTTTGATAGTAGTCAAAAATAATAAATCTCTTTTTGTTACTTCCGATCTAACAGTAGCAATTGTATGAATCAATTTTGATTATATAGAAATCCCTTGTAAAGGGCGGTGCCTCCTATAAAAATGAGTTTATATCAAAAGTAATTCAATAACCTATAATAACCTTCATGTTCATTCTAAAGACTTACTGGAGCCAATAAACCATACATTTCTTAGCTTTCTACCACCGAGTATCATAAATTATTATAAATATAGCCCTTTATTCATTATTAGTATGGGCTTTTCGTTCTACATTTATACATATTTTATAGCTTTTAAATCTTTAAGTTTAATGCTATATCCTTATAATTTATTTACAAATCACTAATATTTTCTTATCATTAATATATTGTAGACTAATTTGTTAATTTCATAGCAACAATAATCATTAATAACTAACGGCTTATTAACAGGACATTAACAATAGTTCATTTAAAAGCCTGATTTATCAACTTCATATCAACAAGTGATGCTATATATATCAATGATACCTTTCATGTGAATGTCAATCGATAAAGGTATTGAGGTTTATATCGTCGAAAGACACTTAACATGTTAATCTCACTTTATATGTTAATTACATTTTGCTATGGCCATTATATTTTAAGGAGGTATAACGATGATTGAACAAGATAACAAAAATACAACTGAACATATGGAGTCCAATAATACAAACTCTAGTCATGAAGATACTTTTGAAAAAGCTTGGCGAATAACAGAGTTTTCTAAATTAGTAGGCCGACATCATAACACCGTATACAATTGGTTCAATATCCTAGAGGAAAAGGGGTTACACGGAACATTAAGAACCAATAATACAAACGAAAAGCTATATAACACACTGGATTTAGACATAGCTTTATTTATCAAACTAAAAAGGGATGAAAAGTGGTCGCTAGATGCAATTATTGAGCTTTTACCACATCAATTTGAACTAAGACCAGTTTCTCCAGAAAATCAAACCAGTGAAGTCTCATCCCAATTAAACATGCAGGAAGCTGCAGCGACTATTGAAAAAATAGTAGAGCAAAAAATTCAAATGCATTTACAAAACATTGAATTAGAGTATCAAGGAAAGTTTGAAGATGCTATACGTGCGGCGCTTCCTGAACCAGAAGACCCTGAGAGGTTAAAAGAGCGCCAAAGACAAGAAAGACTAGATAATATAATTATTCAACATAGAGCGCGTACAGAGTTAAGAAAACAAGCTGAAAAAGAGTGGAATACACAGCCAGAAGAAACTCGTATTAAAAAAGTTGGTTGGTTTAAAAAAGAGGAAGATCTTGCGAGAAAACAACTTTTCATAGAAAACTATATTGATGAGAACATGATTGAATACATGCAAAATGTAATGAAAACAGAAAAATAAGCCTGGAGAATTCCAGGCTTATTTTTTATTTTGATCCGAACATCTTATCAGGATCCATAAATGCCGCTAATTCTTCATCATTTAGCGTTTGTGGTTCTTCATCTTTTTCTGGTTCTAATTCAAAGTAATCACCAAAGTTAATATTGAAATCATCGTCCGAGTCTTGCGCTTCAATAGTAGTAATTTGAGACTTTGTATATTGAATTTGACTTTGTTTTTCCTTGAATTCATTATATTCTTCTACTAATCCTTTAGATAATCGAGATGGTAGTGCATCTGTCTTATAGAAAGTATACACGCTACCCATAAAGTCATTTTTACTAACTAAATAACCATTAAAAACAGTTCCATTGATTGGTAGTTTATTTGTCACTTCTACTTTTGCATCATCCATAAATGAATCATCAAGGTTCTTCTGTTCATCTAAAATTGCTAACATCCCAAAATGATGTACCTTTGATGCCTCTAAATCTCCATTTTCATTTGTCTTCATCAGGTCAATAGGGTGATGGAATGAGCTTCCTTTCAATGATTCTGAGAACATATCTACAATTTCTTTACTGTTTTCAATTTGATTCATATTACGTGAAACCTTATTAATTACTAAACAGCCTGTTCTTTCTAGTAAAATTCGTTTAAAGTCCTGAGAATCTAGAATTACTGATGTTCCTGAACCATTTGCAGCTGTATTTAACTCATGAATAATATCTCCAATACGCTGATTTGCATAGTCTCGTGAGTTTCCAATGCCTTTTTTCTCATTCTCGTTTAATCCCTTAAACTCATCATAGAAATGTTGGTTATCTGCAAATACAACAAAGGCAACGCCTTTCGCTGGATCATTAGCTAACTTCCAAATTTCTTGTGAAAATTTATTCACCTGTCTTAGTACATCCGGTCCATCTGCTCTAACCGGAAGTGTAACCACAATACCCATTTTAATAAAATCTTTACGTTCAATCGCATTATTGAAAGCAATTCTTGCGTACTTTTGTTGATTTTTGATTAATTCTTCTCTAGGAATTTTCATTGCCATACTTTTAAGTTCTTCAGCTATTACAGGTTTATTATGAAAAGCAGAGAATTCTTCAATTGCTTGAATGATTGTAGATGTACCTGTACCACCACCTAAACCTGCAAAAAATAGCACTAACTCATCAGTTGGTCTAACACGTTCCGTTATAAATTCTTTTAGTTTATCCTTAGCTTCTTCATTTGATTCTAACACCTTTACAGCACGCTCAGGATTCTTACCCAAACCACCTAATTTTAGTGAGACTTGGTTGCTTTTTGGCACGTTTTTCAGTTCTGCTAAATCCCCATCATTACTATTCAATGCTAGGCAATTATACACTGCTGTACCGTCTGTATGCTTATACTCAGCAAACTTATCTACCATTCTAGTTCCAGCTTGACCAAAACCAACCATAGTCATTTTCACTGCTACTTCGTTTTTCAGAAAGTTTTTTGCCATTATTTTATCTCTCCCTTATTCTCATTATTTTTTTTGCGTTTGCTTAATTCAACTAATACTTGCTGCCCTCTAATAGTTGAAATTAAAAACTTATACGGATGCATAATTTTTTCTGTTATTAATGACATTGAAGCTAAAGTAGCAACACTACCTTCCGCTGATCTTCTTGAAATGTTAGTTCTTTCAAGTTCTAATGAATAGGATTTACCCTTAGGTTTCTTTACTCTCCTATCAATAACAACACTTTCTACTATCTCATTTATTGAAATACCTCTCATATATTTTGTTTCTTGGTATTGTTTGTTTACTTGAGATCCTATGTAATGAAATACATTGTAGAGTATTTCGTCTTCTTCAATAATGTCTGCAAACATTTCCACAGCTTCTTCAGTAAATTTGTTTTGTTTATATTTTTCACTTAATACCTCGTTCAAGTTGTTCCCCCCTTAAAACGTTGGTTAATTATTCCTAAAAATATATTACATCATTGCAAGACGTATATCAAGTCATTATATATAAGACTTATATCGAGTTGTTATATATAAGGCGTATATAAGATGCACAAAATGTAAAATTGAACTAATGTCTTATATACCAACAATAATTATATAAGACGTACATAAAAGTCGTTCATATAAGCAGTAAACAAAACATGTTAATATCAGGTTTCATATAACTAACAATAACTATTAAATTATAAATATGAGTGCAGTATTTATGTATATTTTTATCTAGAATTATAATTCTGATATATAATACTTCTAAAATAACATTCTATTATCATGGTCATTATATTTATACACCTTATATACACGAACTACATATACGACGTATAGAAAAACACTTATTATTAAAGGTTTTATATACTTTCATATCAATTTCATGTCAATAAAATATTACCAAGAAATTTCGCACATCCTATTTGAAAGACTTACATAAAAGACTTATAAACAAGACGTGTATATACCCCTAAAAAAAAGAGTAATACTTCTTGAGTATTACTC
This sequence comes from Bacillus cereus group sp. BfR-BA-01309, assembly GCF_022664315.1. Taxonomy (NCBI): domain Bacteria; kingdom Bacillati; phylum Bacillota; class Bacilli; order Caryophanales; family Bacillaceae; genus Bacillus; species Bacillus cereus group sp. BfR-BA-01309. Next base: position 84,742 of record NZ_JAKUHE010000013.1, on the reverse strand, counting down.
TTTTAACTATATAGTTTTATATAACACACTTAGTTTATTAAACAGATCTTTATGATCCCGCTTCTTTTTTAATAACTCATTTTTCTGTTGGTTGTCTACAGAAAGGAAAGGGGATGTCAATGTCATGTTATATGTAGTTATTTCTTTTATTAATTCGGAAGTTATTTCTGAGATTTGTAGGAATAGCACATAAAATTGTGATTCATTTTCATTCATTTCATTCTCTTTGAAATTAAGTTCTACAAACTTGTCAGTATAACTTGTCAATTTCATATCAATATAATCGCTATAACTAACATGTGAAGTCATTATGTCATTAAACTCAGCCACACTTGTTAATCTCTTTGTTAGGCATAGATTTACTAAATAAATCCTGTATACTGCTTTAAATGAAATAACATATTTAGCTCTATTTTTTATTAATTGGATGTATTCACCGTATTTATTGATTAAATACCTTAATTGATTAGATTTTATCCTCAAAATTCTACTAACTTGTGTGGTATTATACGTTTTATAAGGATCTAGAGCTGCAAACCTTGGTGGAATAATCTCATGTTCGTTACTTAACGTGTTAGTTACTTTATTATAAAGAAAGTCCGTTTCAAATTCACTTTGTATTATCTTTGTTATTAACCCATATTCTGTGTTCCAATTCCGCATATTTTCACCCCTTAAATCAAATTGTAACATGCAAAATATGAAATATACACAATTTTCATTTACTTTATTATGTTTATTTACTTATTTCTTTTATGATGTGAATTTTCCTTCTGATTAACAAATACCGCAACAGAATTAAATGCAAGTATATATAATACATAGCTTCATCTATGCAAAAGTATATTCACTGTACATTTTATCTATTTTTGATACTCTACACATATATGACGGAATACATATGACGAATCCTTTTTTATCATTAGAGTTCGTCATATGTCCTCTTATCACTGTCGAAATACATATGACGAACTCTAATAGCAGATTTTCACTTGATAACATTAGATTTTATTACGCACACCTGACGAAATAATATGTATTTTTAAACCAAGAGTTCATAAGGGATAATGGGTTACTTTTTTGCAAATTTCAGTTAAAATATACACTAATCATTTTTATGTTCTGAACTGCTTAATTTATCCAACATTAATTACTTTCATTTCATGACAATTGCACCCGATCTTATGCAGATTTCCGTATATTATTTCCATATCAAGGGAGTGTGTAAAATTGAAAAAATCATTTGATCATGCCGTTAAATATATCGTCGGAGAGAATGATCGTGGAGTTTATTTTAATCGTTCTGACATTTTTACAGTCTTATTTTTATATGAACAACGAACAGTATCTCAAATTCAATTACGAAAATTTTACGAATTGATAAGTGGGGGACCTATAAGTCGAACCACATTTTCATCCAAGTTAACAAAGTGGGCAAAAATGAAATTAATAAAAAAAGAAAATATAAGTGTGAGAAAAAAGCGCGGCTTTACATTGGATTTCGTTTCTATAGCTTCAAAAGGAGCAGAAATATTACATCGTTTAAAATTAATTACTGATTGTAATACCTCGTTTGTTACCAAAAGGCAATATGAACACAATATAGCTATTACACAATTTGTGCTAAATCTACTTGAAGCAGAATCTCAAAATGAACATACCGGTGCAATTGTAGGTGGTAATGGCGATTATCTTTTTCCATTAAACTCAATTGTGAAGCAAAACTTACATTTACCCAACCTAATGTATTCCAATTCAAATAATGTTTACTTTTTATACGAAGATGAAGAGTATCGCGAAATGTTTCAGCCAGAACTTCAACCCGTTTCCTTCCAACCAGATCTACCTCAACTCGTTTATTCATTTCGTCCATCTAAAGAGTTTTATCCCGATTCAAAGGGAAACCCTTTAATCATTCCTGATTGGGTTCTTACATGTAACGATTCTATTATCAATATTGAAGTTGATACAGGAACAGAAAACATTCCATTTCTAGAAAACAAACTAAAAAAATATCTTGATATCGCTGCTTCTAATCCGTCTAAACGGTTTTACGTGTTATTTTCAGTAATCGATGATTCTTATCATACAATTTCTACTTACAAAAAAAGAACTGCACGTGTAACAAATTTAAAAAAGGCTTTCAGCAATATACCACGTTTAAGTGTAGTGAATAACCTACATGTTTACGTATGCAATATGGGTGGATCAGAACTTGTAATAAACAATATTCTTCAAGAAATTCGCGAAATTAATAGTTTAAGCAAAAGTCATCTGTTCAAAAAAATCACTGAACGTTTGAACATAAATTCTTCTTTCCCTTATTCGGTAGAGTGGATATCTAATAAAAACGAAATGCAAACGAAAGGGATTCAGCACTCAAAACTACTTGAGCTAACAGATGACATTTTGGTATTACGAAAAAAAGCACCTGATGAAGAAAAAAAATCTTTAGATTACTTAGAAATATTGTGTATATTAACAATACTTAAGGTAGGGGAGGTTAACACACACTTAAAATTACAGCAATTATCAGGATTGTTGGCCATGCAAAATCAACACCGAACACTAAACCCAATTAAGATTTTGGGGATATATGGAGCGGATGAATTAGAGCATGGGCAGCAAGCCATTTTTACTGATTTGTATCACAATTCCATAGCACCAGAGAATATATTATTGGCTACTTCTGCTGAATTGCTTAATTTCACCGCTGCTTTTTATTCGTTAAAAGAGAGGGTGAAACAAGAATTTGGAGAATGCAGTTCAAAAAAATGCTGAACTCAATCATGCACCAGGTAATGGGGAGGATCCAAAAGCCGGAAAGAGCAAAAAAAATTCCTATACAGTTACAATCGACATTACAAAAAGCTGGAAATATCGTTTAGCAGCCCGCTCATCTTACTATGTTGTGACATTACTACTTCTGCTAGCTTGGTATTTTGCTTTTAGAGGAATATATAAATACGCTTCTTTCTGGTCAATACAAATGGGGGCTCCATTACCTACTTTAAGTATCTTCGGTAATCCGTTTGAAACTAATTATTACATTGAAACCTTTTTTAGCTTTTGGATTTTAATTTATACTTGGCAACTATCAACCAAGGTTAAGACCTATCAGGAGATAAAGCGTAGATGGTTTATTTTCTCGATGATGTTAATTGGTATAGTTGCCCAGTACTTATGGGCATTTAGTGTCCCATTAGCTAAGATATTTATTCCATTCTTACATTCGAAAGCTGGAGAAGTTTCACTACATGACAAAGGATTAGAGGATACTATACTTTCAAACTTTAGTAATATCATGCACCTTGTATTTGCTATACCTGTAATTATTATTATTCTCGTACTCTTATGGCTCTTTAAGATTTTTTATGAACATAAAAAAGAGCTTTTAGATGAATTCGGAAAATGGGAATACGTATTTAAAATACCTGGTTGGATGCTTTCCTTTTTGAATGATGATCGTCAACGAAAACTTGCTACTTCATTACACAGATTTTTCACTGAAAAAAATCCATCAAAATTGCCAGAACCCGATATCTTTCTTGGTCCTAACAGTGCTACACGGGAAATGGCAGTAATACAAGGCAAGTCTTTAACACTTAATATAATGATCATCGGTAACATTGGTACAGGTAAATCAGCTGCACTAGGTTTACCAATTGCTAATCAAATTCTTGACTATATGGCTTCAATGATTAATAACTTTAAAACCTTATATGCAAGAAAAGATTATCATTCAGAGGATGTAAAAGGAACGCAGGTAAATGGCCTTACAGTTATCGAGCCATCTAATGACTTCTGCGAAAAGGTATATAACTTGGTATTGGCACACAAGATTCCCGATAGTGTTATTTTCTATTTAGATCCAACAAATCCTGATACCCCTTCAATAAATTTCGTACGTGGTCCAGTTGATAAAGTTGCTGAGATGTTATGTTCAGTATTAACGGGGCTCTCTGATAATGGAGCAGGAAATCCTTTCTTCGTTCAATCTGAGCGTTCCCATCTTAAACAACATATTTACTTGTTAAAACTCCATGATTCAAAATTTGAAGCTAGATTTGAACATTTAATTGATATGTATAATGATGCTAATCTCGTTTTTGAGATGCATCTCAAGTTAAAAGGGCGACTTCCAAATGATATTGAATCTATACCTGATAGAGATGAGAGAAATCATTGGCGCATAATGAAGCAAGTTGATGAATGGTTTGATTTAAATTATGTGCCTGAAATTTCTGGCGGTCGTGGGGGAGGGGAAGTTGTTTATCATACTGAAGGGAAATACTATGGGCAGCCAAAGATTATCGATAAACAAGAAACCTTCGTTCGTGGTTTACGAAACACATTAAATGATATTTCAGCTCAACCTCTGCTCCGTCGTGTATTATGTGGTCCATCAGATTTTGACTTTGAAAAGCATTTGGAATTTGGAGGCATCCTTTTAATCAATACTGCGAAAGGGGAACTTTCTGATTTATCTGATGTATTCGGTAAATTATGTTTGTATGCCGTGCAGAATGCCGTTTTCCGTCGTAAGCCTAACGTATCTCCTTACCATCCTGTTTTAGTCGATGAGTTTGCTGATTACATTTATAAAGCATTTAAAAGTTTTCCTGCTCAATCACGTAAATATAAAGCCCCTTTAATTGTTATTGCACAAACCATTAGTCAATTAGCAATTGAACATGGCCCAAGATTCATGGATATCCTGTTAGGTACATTTCGTAATAAACTTGTTTATGGTGATGTTACTAATGAAGACGCTAAATTGTTTAGTAAACTTATGGGTACGAAAACAATTTATGAGGCACGTGAAGGTGATCAAGAAATTGATATGGTAACAGCTGAAACGAAAACACAAAGTACCCGTAGAACATCCTACTCTTATTCAAAAACAGAGGTACCCATTCTATCTGAAAATGATATATTGATTCAAAAAGCATTCCAGTGTGCTGCTAAAATTGTAAAAGATAACGCCCCACAAGGTGGAATACAAGTAAATGCAAACTTTGTTCCTTCTATTGAGTTTAAAACAGCTAAAATTCAAGTTGATGCAGAAGCAGCTGCTTATTGGTTGAAAATTCGAGAAGAGTCATTGAATGCGGAAATGAAATATGATGATTATGTCACAGATACAGATGTTGATAGTGAAGAAAATGTAATTGAGGAATTGAGTACACCTACAACAGTGCCGACTGCAGTAGAAGGTTGGTTACAGAAGTTAAATCCTGATACTTATGATTATTACAATAACGAAGATGATACAGATAATGAAGATGAATTAACAAATAATCAACCTGTGCAAGATAACTCCAGAAAATCTGCTCCAAGACTTGAAAAAGGGGAAACTATAGCATCAATTCCTACTTCTAATAAAACAGAACACGCAAAAATTAATGAAGTGATTAATGTGCAAAAAGAGAATGTACCAGATAGAAGTAAACATAGAGAGCCTATTGAATTTATCGAGAAAGCACCAGCTATTACTGAAACTCCAATAGAAGTGCCAAGGGCGAAGCATACACCACAATATAGAGAACCTGCTTACACATCAACTGTTATCCATAATCAGCAGGAACAGGAAATTCAACGAACTGCAGAAATCAATGGTAAAAATACAACATCTAACTTAACAATGCAATGGTTACAACAAATGGCTGCCACTGTTCTTCAAGAAGAAGAAAATACATTACCTTTTGATGAAATGGAAGGTGGCTCTCGTCTTCACAATCGTAAAGTAGCAGAAGTAACCCCAGAAAGTGCGGCAATTAAGGATAAACTCAGTCAATATATCGAAGGTGACATTAATCATGATTGATGCACTCAGCATATAACGAATATTTATAACGGTAAAAAGGTGTGGGTTGTATACTCATACCTTTTTATTATTTCATATTCCACTTTCCGCAAGAAGACCATTTCTTTATGCTAAAATTTAATTGAGTTTGTGTAGAAGCAAAAAATGGATTAAATATTAAGGGTTGGAGGAATGACATTGGAAATAGCTAAATTAAATTTGCCCATTGATAGTATGCACTTTTTACTTAATCATCAAATTAAAGGAAATGAATTCGAATGTCTCAATGTAGAATTTTACACCTATTCAAATGGTTTTCTTTTAGATGTAGTGGAATGGACAAAACAAAATGATTTTTCTCTACCGATATTGGATAAAGAATATACAGAAGCGTTTTTAGCGAGTTTAGAGAAGTTTAAACCATACCTTGTTATTGGGAGCAATATAGACTCAGGCAATCTAATTACTATCTACCAACCCACAGGAGAAATATATGAGCTAGAACATGAAATTACAGAAAGAGTAGAAAGATATTTTGTTAATTCTTCTATAGAGAAAATGCATTCGTGCTTCAATTGCTTTAAAAAGTATTGGGTTCAGCTATTAGAGCAGGGGCACTACAAAGATTGTGATCTAATAAAGACTTTTCATGATTTGAAGAACAAATTGGTGGAGCTTGATAATAACATATTAATTAATGATGATAACTACAATAGACACTTTTGGAATTGTTTATATCATGGCAATTTAAACTTTCTTTTGGAAAAGTCAGACGAGAAATAGATTATCTTTAATTGAGATACTTACTGGAGGAACGTGTTCAATACTATGGGAGATATTTTGTTAAAATGTAAAATCAAAATTGTGATGATTTTCACTTAAACAAACGGGGCAGGTTAGTTTAAATTCAATTAAAAAGACAATAACAAAAAGGAAGGGCAACAGACTGCCCCTTCCTTTTATAATTCAGGTAATGAAACCCTTGCAATAACACTTTCGTCTTCAGTTAAAATCAAAATTTGATAATTGGCATCCACATCTCCGTCACCAAATTTCTGAATAAAGGCTTTTCGCAATTTTTTTCCCTGCTTGCTTTCTTGTTCGGCATCTACAAACACATTAATATTCCCTGCATAATGCTCATCCGCCTCAACCCTATACTCCATATTGAAATCATCGACCAACACGGGGTCAATCATGGCTTTAAGGTCAGTATCTATGAAGGTTCTTGCTTTTTCGATTCTCCTATTGTCTTTCTCAATCGCCTGGTTTGCTGCCTCCTCCAACTTAGCAGATTTTTTTTCTTTAGCGGCTTTCTCTTCTTCTGTTAACTCTGGATTTTGAATGTTATACAGCATGTCTTCCAGGTCGTCACACACAACCCCAGGACTCGAAGCATTTGCAACCATTTCATCTATGCTGGCGTTTGTGATCCCAGCTTCTTCCAACTGGTCCCATTCCTTGTCAAGAAACCCGCACTTACCATATTTGCTGTCATAGATGACATTGCTTGCTTTCTTTGTTACAGCTCCTGTCTCTAATTGAAGATAAACCAAGGGCAATAGTACTGCTGCTACAACTCCGGCAATGATTAGCTTTGTCGATTTTCTCAAGTTGACCCGTCCTTTTATGTGAAATATTTGCAATAAAGAGCATAATTAGCATAAAACATTGGAAGCCGCATATCAATTAAAAATTTAAGCAAAAACAAACCAAGGCTCAATTCATTTCCGATCCGCTTGACTTGCATTTCTCCTGTAAAGTATAGAAACGCATAAATGTACTACGTGTTTGAATCTTGATATACGAATAATCTATTGCTACATAGTCTTTTAGAAGGGGACTTTATTACTGCTAGAAACTTTTTAGACTATCAATGGATTCTCAATTACCCGTCATGATGAACGGAAGAATACATATGGCTATTACCCTGAAGAAAAATGACTGAGGTGTTTTCTTTCTTCAACAACGGACAAAGCATTCCTTTAATGCTTTGTGAACAATTACACTTAAACAAACGGGCGCGATTGTTGAACAAAAAATAAAGGGTGATACATATTACACATGACTAATATGTATCACCCTTTATTTTTTATGACTTTTTGTGTTTTAGGTATTGATAATAAATTTAAAGGTATCTGCTTCTCTTTACATTGATTCTATAATCATTTGTCTTTCATACCACTTGTTTAGTTTTTCATTAACACTTTTTGAAATACGCTTCATTTTGTTATTACAGAATCTTGATAGCGTAGCAGGGGATAGACCTATTTCATCAGCTATTTCACGCATTGTTTTATTTTGATGCATATGCTGATACATAATTTTTTCTCGTATCATATCTTCTGATCCTTCAGGAGTTTGTTTTACAGTCTCTGCAATATAATGGTCCTCCGGATTCTCTTGCATACCTATTGCTTTTTTCTTTACCATACTATCTATATTATTCATCAATTCTTTTGGTGGTAAGATAATGATTCCTAATTTTGAATAGTAATTCTTAAACCAATTACGTTCTCCTATCTTTGTTTCATCCAATTCCTCTGCATACGCCCAATGTGAAATTACATTTTCTTTTTCTAAATCAATTAAAACATTTTCTAGTTGTTCACGAATTCGAGTTGGGCGACCCTTTATGGTTGTAATACCCATTACAGATAGTAAACCTTTTTCTCCACCAATGGAGTATGGTCTTTTTAAAGTACTGTATTGTTGACGGATTCGCCACTGCCAGGATAAATAACGTATTAAACGTTTATGAAACTTGTGTCTATAGCTATTATACTCTAATGCTTTTTTCGATAATAAAGCAGTTGTGCTATTAGATCCATACAAATAACCTGATAAGAAACTACCTGGCTTAATCTTACAGGATTCTATTCCCATGTATTCATTAGTATTCTTATCTCTCCATAACACTACAGAATCAAGTACGAACAGCCTTTTGATTACTTCACGTTTCATTTCGAATTGTTTCCCAGTTTCTGCTTGATCGTTCAGTACTACAACTTCATTATCATCATTCAAATAAATAAAGATACTAGCTAAAGCTGCAATACGTTGTGCTATTTTTATCTTATCTTCTGCGCGATAATACTCTACACCGTTTGCAGATGCTTTTGGCATATTGCACAATTCCAATACGTTTTCATAACTAAAATCTATGAATTCGTCTGGAGATTTAGCTTGATTTAACCACTGAATTGTAATGGTATCCAAACAATCTGCTGTAAGGTCATCCATATTACTAATTACTCCATCAACCAATATAGACCATCTTTCTGCTTCGTTTGTGTTAACTAGTCTCAAGTCTTCATCCTTATGTGAGGATAGTTGTGCAACTCCACTTGAATTTTTCGTTTCTAATGGCAATACCGGTTTTGCTACTGCTTCATCTTCCTCAAAATGATTTTTTGCTATTCCATCACGTAGTTGATAATACATTGCGTCATTGGTTACAGGATAGTAATCATCCGATATATCTTCTATATGTTCTGTTACCTGACTATCTTCAAAAATTGAAATTTGAGTTGGTTCAACTGCTTCAACTTTTTCTCCAAATTCTTGTTCAATGATCTTATCTAGTACATTTTGAATCTCAATTTTATATTTATCCAGATTGGCATAAATGTTCAACAACGATATTCCTTGCTCTTGTTTTTGACCTAACCAAGAAACAAGCGTTGAAAAGGAAGGGGACATATTAGCAGATGTTACTAATTTATCGTGATTCTCTTGTACTTCTTTATAATATTTATTCCATTTGCCCCATAACTGCTTATTTTCTTCATAAATTGGAGCAGCAAGTAGGAGGGCATCACTGAACAATACTAATACTTTTTCCATATTTAAGTACCTCCTAACAATGTAATAACCAATATAATTTAAATCCTAACACTATGAAACGTCATAGCTATATGATGGCTACATAACCTTTAAGTTGAAATGTTATCTGAATAATCCGCGCAATTATTGATTTTTACACGTTTTATTATGGATCATTTAAATTATCTTTACTTGTCTTTAATTATATAAAACTGTTTCTATTTGTAAAATCATTACTTTACAATACAATTTCAATTTTTAAAAGTTTTTAATGCTCAAATTCAGTTACTGTTACATTTTTAACATCTATATTTTTGATTCAAAAAGTTGTAAACCCGAGTGGTAAATATGTTGATGTAAGTCCTTGGATATCGTATTTTTCAGTTTTCCATTCCCTAAATCTTCTTCATCAACAATAATAGTTTTTGGTGCGAATCGATTTGTTAGCTTGATAATTATGGGGCTTTCCTCTAAAAGAACCAAAGCAAGCAATAAAAGCGCTTGCATAATTAAAAATCCGAGTTATAATACTTGTATACAAGTATACTTGATTAACACGAGGTGAGTTTATGACGAAATCAATGGAATTTCTTTATCCTGAAAAATGGCTTTCAAAAGCTTCTACAGGTGATCGTGTTGCGAGCGAACTGAGAATGCGCATTATTGCAGGTGAAATTGAAAGCGGTACCATCCTATCGGAAAATAAATTAGCTGCCGATTTTTCTGTAAGTCGGTCACCCGTTCGTGAAGCATTAAAAGTACTAGCTTCTGAAAATATTATTCGCTTAGAAAGAATGGGCGCAGTTGTCATTGGTTTAACCGAGAAAGAAATCGAAGAAATATATGATGTTCGTTTACTTATAGAAACGTTTATCTTTGAGCGACTTGTAAAGATGGACACAAATGATTTAGTAAGAGAACTAAATAAAATAATGGAAATGATGAAAATCGCCATTAAATATCATGATTCTGATGAGTTTTCTTATCAAGATCTCTTATTCCATGAAACGATTATTCGAACCATTGAGCATTCCTACATCCTGATGATTTGGAATAATTTAAAGCCTGTTATGGAAAGCTTAATCCTTTTATCAATGCGTACTCGTTTCAAGGAAAAGTACGAAGACTTTGAACGGGTTATTAAAAATCATGAGCTTTATATAAAAGCAATCGAATCCAAAGATCGAGCCCTCATGATTGAGGCCTTACATCAAAACTTTGATGATGTTCAAGGGAAAGTTGAAGATCTCTGGATGTCACAACAAATGTTATCTAAAGGAGTAGAGCAAGGACATGAGTAGCTATATGTTAGGTATAGATATCGGTACAACAAGTACGAAAGCAGTTTTATTTACTGAAAAAGGCGAAGTCATCCAAACCGAGAATATTGGTTATTCACTTCGCACACCGGATATATCCACAGCAGAACAAGATCCAGAAGAGATTTTCCAAGCTGTTTTACAAGCGATATCAAATATATCGAAACAGCATTCAGATAAAAAACCATCGTTTATTTCATTTAGCAGTGCTATGCATAGTGTCATTGCTATGGATGAAAATAATCAGCCGCTGACACCTTGTATCACCTGGGCAGATAATCGTAGTGAGGCATGGGCACATAAAATCAAAGATGAACTGAATGGCCATGAAATTTATAGACGAACAGGAACACCTATTCACCCAATGTCACCATTAAGTAAAATTACATGGATTGTGAATGACCATCCGGAAATTGCTATTAGAACGAAAAAATATATTGGAATCAAAGAATATATCTTCAAACAATTCTTTGATCAATATGTTGTCGATCATTCCATCGCTTCATGCATGGGTATGATGAACTTAAAAACGCTAGATTGGGATGAGGAAGCTTTAAAAATTGCAGGTATAACATCAGCTCAATTATCTGAACTCGTACCAACCACTCAAATATTTAGCAACTGCAATCAAGATTTAGCCCAAAAGATTGGTATCGATCCACAAACACCGTTTGTCATTGGTGCCAGTGATGGGGTGCTTTCTAATCTAGGTGTGAATGCAATTCGAAAAGGTGAGATTGCTGTCACAATTGGGACAAGTGGTGCTATTCGGACCATCATTGACAAGCCACAAACAGATAAAAAAGGAAGAATATTTTGTTATGCCTTAACGGAAAAGCATTGGGTAATTGGTGGACCGGTAAATAATGGCGGAATGGTCCTTCGCTGGATTCGTGATGAACTTGCTTCATCAGAAGTAGAAACTGCGAAAAGACTAGGAATTGATCCATACGATGTATTAACTAAAATAGCTAAACGCGTGAGACCTGGTGCAGACGGATTATTATTCCATCCATACCTCGCAGGTGAACGTGCACCATTATGGAATCCAGATGTACGTGGCTCCTTCTTCGGTTTAACGATGTCACATAAGAAGGAACATATGATTCGTGCAGCTTTAGAAGGCGTTATATATAATTTATACACTGTATTCTTAGCGTTAACCGAATGCATGGATGGTCCTGTAACCCGTATTCAAGCAACAGGCGGCTTCGCAAGGTCTGACGTTTGGCGACAGATGATGTCCGATATTTTCGCATCTGAAGTCGTTGTTCCAAAGAGCTACGAGAGCTCTTGTCTAGGTGCATGTATATTAGGTCTCTATGCCACAGGAAAAATTGATTCTTTTGAAATCGTTTCCGAAATGGTTGGCAGTACCTACAAACATACACCGAAAGAAGAAGCAACAAAAGAATACAGACAATTACTGCCGATATTTATTAACCTATCAAGGGCGCTAGAAGACGATTATACACGAATTGCAAATTATCAAAGAAATTTAATAAAGTAAAACTTTCATCAGTAATCCCCCACGCCTCGCTTCTATCTAAATCTCGAGGTGAGGGGGCCTTACTGCCCACGAATAGCGGGATAAATACAAATACAGCTAAGATTAAGGGGGAACTATGATGCCATTAGTCATTGTAGCAATTGGGATTTTAGCATTACTTTTACTGATTATGCGCTTTAAATTAAATACCTTTATTTCATTAATCATTGTATCGGTCGGGGTTGCTTTAGCACTTGGAATGCCACCAGAAAAAATTTTTAAAACCATTGAAGCGGGATTAGGCGGAACACTTGGTCATTTAGCACTCGTTTTTGGACTTGGTGCGATGTTAGGTAAGTTGCTTTCAGATTCTGGGGGCGCACAACGCATTGCCATGACCCTTGTGAAAAAATTCGGTGAAAAGAACATTCAATGGGCTGTTGTGACTGCCTCATTTATTATCGGCATTGCATTATTTTTTGAAGTAGGATTAGTATTATTAATTCCGATTGTATTTGCGATTTCAAGAGAATTAAAAGTTTCTATCTTATATCTCGGTATTTCGATGGCAGCAGCTTTATCTGTAACACACGGATTCTTACCGCCACACCCAGGACCAACTGCTATCGCTGGTGAATTGCATGCAAACATCGGTGAAGTATTACTTTACGGTTTTATGATAGCGGTTCCAACAGTTGTGTTAGCTGGACCTGTATTTACTAAACTTGCAAAAAAACTAGTACCTGAGGCGTTCACAAAAACTGGTAATATCAAATCCTTAGGTGAGCAGAAAGTATTTAAACTGGAAGAAACCCCCGGCTTTGGAATCAGTGTGTTTACTGCTTTACTGCCTGTTCTCCTAATGGCAGTCGCTACAATTATTACTTTGCTGCAAAAAACAATGGGATTCACAGATAATAGTTTACTAGCAGCAATCGAGTTTATTGGGAATGCGGATACAGCCATGTTGATATCCTTACTAGTTGCGATCTATACAATGGGATTGGCAAGAAATATTCCAATCAAAAGCGTGATGGAATCTTGTACAACAGCGATTTCAAATATTGGGATGATGCTCTTAATTATTGGTGGAGGCGGAGCCTTCAAACAAGTATTAATTGATGGCGGCGTTGGTAACTATGTAGCCGAATTATTCAAAGGAACTTCATTATCACCGATCTTACTCGCATGGATTATCGCTGCCATCTTACGTATTTCATTAGGGTCTGCTACGGTTGCTTCATTAACAACTGTCGGTTTAGTGATTCCGATGTTAGGTCAATCTGATGTTAACCTTGCTTTAGTTGTCCTTGCAACAGGGGCTGGTAGTTTAATTGCTTCACACGTGAACGATGCTGGTTTCTGGATGTTCAAAGAGTACTTTGGTTTAAGCATGAAAGAAACATTTGCAACATGGACTTTACTTGAGACTATCGTTTCTGTAGCCGGATTAGGATTTACTTTATTATTAAGTTTATTTGTATAGATCTTTCTACACAATAAAAGGGATACGGAAGCTGTTTAATGTGATTTTTCATGATTGATTAATAAGGATGAAAATTTCTCTTTATTTTTTAACTTGATAGTGATGTGCCGTGTCCCTATAACCTTTTGCACGAATACTGGCGGGGCCTATTGAAATGAAAAAGATTGATTATTTGATTAAAGTGTTATTTTAGGTATATATACTATAATACAGAGTAACATACATGGAAAGGAACGATGGAATATGGCAAAGTTACAAATTGGAGTTGTTGGTGTGGGCGTTATGGGAAAAAGCCTGGCACTTAACTTTGAAAGCAAAGGGTATTCTGTTGCCCTATATGATATTTCAAAGGAAAAAGTTGATGAAATCATTGAGGAAAACCGTGGTAAAAACTTAGTTGGTACTCATATAGTTGAAGAGTTTGTTAACTCACTTGAATCACCTAGAAAGATTTTATTAATGGTTAATGCAGGGGAAATTACAGATAAGGCGATTGATTCTCTAGTCCCTCACCTCGATAAAGGTGATATTTTAATTGACGGTGGTAATACATACTTTGTCGATACAATTCGCCGAAACAAACGTCTTGCCGAAGAAGGAATCAATTTCATCGGTGCAGGTGTGTCAGGCGGCGAAGAGGGTGCATTGAAGGGACCATCTATTATGCCAGGCGGACAGAAGGATGCATACGAAAAAGTAAAGGATATGCTTGAAAACATCTCTGCAAAAGTGAATAACGAGCCTTGCTGTTCTTATATCGGACCTAATGGGGCAGGCCACTATGTAAAGATGGTTCACAACGGTATTGAGTATGGCGATATGCAATTAATTTGTGAAGCATATTTCTTCTTGAAACAAACACTTGATTTGACTGCAGAAGAGTTCCATGAAATATTCGCTGAATGGAATAAAGGTGAACTGAATAGCTATCTAATCGAGATTACAGCCGATATCTTCAAGAAGAAAGATGAAGAAACTGGTAAGCCATTAGTGGATGTTATTCTTGATACTGCAGGACAAAAGGGTACAGGGAAATGGACAAGCCAAAGCGCACTTGATTTAGGTATCTCTCTCCCTATTATCACGGAATCTGTATTTGCACGTTGCATTTCTGCTTTAAAAGAAGAGCGCGTGAACGCAAGCAAAGTTTTATCTGGCCCTAAAGATAAAACAGCAATTGAAGTTGAAAAAGCTGAATTAATCGAAGCAGTGCGCCAAGCTTTATATATGAGTAAAATTTGTTCTTATGCACAAGGATTCACGCAATTGAAGGCAGCTTCTGAGGAATATGATTGGAACCTTGATTTTGGCAGCATTTCTATGCTTTGGAGAGGCGGATGTATTATCCGTGCTGCCTTTTTACAGAACATTAAAGAGGCTTATGAGACAAACACTGATCTACCGAACCTTTTACTTGATCCATACTTTAAAGAGATTGTAGAGTCATATCAAGGCGGATTACGCCAAATTATCTCAATGGCGGTACAACAGGGCATTCCGATACCTGCATTTTCAGCAGCAATTTCTTATTATGACAGCTATCGTACTGCCAAACTACCTGCAAACTTGTTACAAGCGCAGCGCGATTATTTTGGAGCGCATACGTATAAACGAGTGGATAAAGACGGTACATTCCATACAAAATGGATATAAAATAAGAAATGGACTAAGATTAAATTCTTAGTCCATTTTTCATCTCACAATTCACAGGCTATAAGACTCCCACTGATGGAAGTTCACTTTAAACGGATGAATGAATAAAAGTGCGTTTATTTTTCCCATTTAGATGAAAAACCACATAACCTCTAAGTTGAAATGTTATCTGAATAATCCGCACAATTATTGATTTTTACACGTTTTATTGTGGATCATTTAAATTCTCTTTACTTGTCCTTAATTATATAAAACTGCTTGTATTTGTAAAACCACTACTTTACAATACAATTTCAATTTTTAAAAGTAAATTAGTTAAACACACTGATTTTTTGCTTAACGCCTAGATAACTTGTTACTTTAAGCCACACCTTAAATACCCCAGCTGCTTCTTATTTGAAATCACATAGCCTTATCATGGCTATAAACTCTTATTTGAAACTGCATAGCCTTATCACGGCTATTACTTCTTACTTGAAACTTTATAGCTTTATCATGGCTATAGACTCTTATTTAAAACTACATAGCCTTATCATGGCTATTACTTCTTATTTGAAACTGCATAGCTTTATCATGGCTATAGACTCTTATTTGAAACTGCATAGCCTTATCACGGCTATTACTTCTTACTTGAAACTTTATAGCTTTATCATGGCTATAAGCCCTTACTTGAAACTTTATAGCTTTATCATGGCTATAAGCCCTTATTTGAAACTTTATAGCCTTATCACGGCTATAAGCTCTTATTTGAAACTACATAGCCTTATCATGGCTATAAACTCTTATTTGAAACTGCATAGCTTTATCATGGCTATAGACTCTTATTTAAAACTACATAGCCTTATCATGGCTATTACTTCTTATTTGAAACTGCATAGCTTTATCATGGCTATAGACTCTTATTTGAAACTATATAGCCTTATTTGAAACTACATAGCCTTATCATGGCTATAAACTCTTACTTGAAACCACATAGCTTTCTCGTGGCTATTACTTCTTATTTGGAACTACATAGCCTTATCATGGCTATTACTTCTTATTTAAATCTACATAGCCTTATCATGGCTATAAACTCTTATTTGAAACTGCATAGCCTAATCACGGCTATTACTTCTTACTTGAAACTTTATAGCTTTATCATGGCTATAAGCCCTTATTTGAAACTGTATAGCCTTATCACGGCTATTACTTCTTACTTGAAACTATATAGCCTTATCATGGCTATAAACTCTTATTTGAAACTACATAGCCTTATCGCGGCTATTACTTCTTACTTGAAACTATGTAGCTTTATCGTGGCTATTACTTCTTATTTGAAACTATGTAGCTTTATCGTGGCTATAAGCCCTTATTTGAAACTGTATAGCCTTATCATGGCTATTACTTCTTACTTTTAATAATGAATAGCTATATTGTGGTTACAATTTCGTAATTTATGAAACGTTATAGCTATATGATGGCTACAACTTTAAAAAAATGAAACGAGAATATCCTGAAAATCATTTGACTAAAAATTTTTTTATTCTATGTAAATTAGTAATAAACGTTGATATAAAGCCATTTCATTAAATATGAAAGAAAACACGCTAAAATCATTATAGCTATATGATGGCTACAACTTCCACTTAACAACTTCAAACAAATCTATATATACCAAGGGTTACAGCAGTTTTCATACAAAATATAACTTGTTTTAAAACATGAAACGTTATAGCTATATGATGGCAGGAAACATGAAACGAACTGAAACGTTTATAGCGATATGATGGCTACAACTTTCACTTTAAAAATCCAAACAGCCTATATGTACCAAGGGTTACAGCAGTTTTCAATAAAATATAACTTGTTTTAAAAACATGAAACGTTATAGCTATATGATGGCTACAACGTTCAAACGGAATTGGATGAAAACCCTATAAAATCAATGGTTTCGGAGGATTTCTCCCACTATATACTACGTTTCATATTCAAAAAACTTCATAGCCCTATGGTGGCAACAAACTTTTTTTCATGAAACGTCAAACCCCTTGTCGCACAAGGGATAGAGGCACGTTTCATTTTTTTGTTTTTTCTCTTAAAGGGACAGATTTCACCAGTATTCGATTTGATATAATCAAAAATGATAATCTATATCTAATTGTGGGGAAAACTGCAACTTAATATATAAGGAGGTGAAAAAGATGGCAAAACCTTTCGTTATAAAGAACAAACGAAGTTTAAATGGTGAAACAACAACACCGGTAATTGTAACAATTAAATCATGGCAAAAGTTAGTAGAAGCTTTAGAAGGTAAGTATTATAGTTTTAAAGATACTTATTTAGAAGACATTGTGAATTCAATGTCCTATGAAGAACGAATTGCAGATGAAGAGGGGTTTGTTGCTAAGGCAAAGCCATCTTTTTCACTGAAAATGAAAAAGATTGTAGATAAAGTAAGTGAATTTGATAAAAACGAAGGCAGAAAACATAAGCTATATGGAATTACAAATGCTGATTTAGAAGTATTTCTATTTCTTCATAAAAAATGTAATACATATGGTGAGCTTTCGCATGTATCGATCCACATGCTTTGGGAAGATTATAAAAATTATAAAGAAGCATTTGCACATATTCACCACTCACAATTTTATGTGGCTTTGAAGAAATTAAGCTTCCATAACATCATTACAATCGAAAATGAGTACAGTGGTAAATATAAAATCATCTTAAATGATTTTATGAATAAGGAAACAAATAAAGCAAATGCATATACATTTATCAGCCCGATCGTATTTACAAAAGAATTCTTTGAGTTATCTATTGCAGCTAAGAAACTATTCATGGATGTAGCAATGCAGCAGAAACGCGAAACTACCCTGAAACGTTCTTTATTCAAAGTTGACGAACAAGGAAACTCAACACACTTTGGTGGTATGTATCGTTACTTACATAAAAAATACCCACATCAGATTCGTGCTGTACTTGAGGAACTAGAAACAAAACTATCTGCTACCGGATCTCCTTTATTTAAAATTTGCAAGTTAGAAAAAGGGAAGAAGAATAAAAAGCAATACACAACATTGCATTTATCTGTCCACCCTGATTTCTTATGCACAAAAGAAGAAGGAGCAGAATACCGTGATCCATTTACACCACGAGATACATATAAGCGTAAAGCTAAATTTATAGAAAACCTGTTAGTTGAAATGAATATTGCTGAATTTGCCAAGGATATGAACCAATTCATTAACGTTTTAAAACACTCTTGTCACCGTCAAATTCGCCAAGTTATTCGTGGCTTGCGAGAAATGATTGATCGACAAGAAGGATATCCGAAAAAGCTTGTTTATACACTAAGTAAATTATTAAAGCAGTCTTCTCAATATCGTGTATTAGACACAGCTGCTAAAACTGGAATTTATCCTTTAATTACACACAATGTACCTAAACATGATCAAGAAGAGGCCATTTTTAAATTTGGTACTCATTTTGCTATATACTCTTTACGCAATGTTCAAAAGCTATTCCGTAAAGCGCATGACCTGCTTCATGCGAAATATGCTGTACCTGTAACCTTAGATGCTTACCATCGTAATTACATGCAGTATCAAGAGGAATCACTATTTAGAAGATATGCTTATGAGCAAGGAGTAAATATTAACGCATATACAGCATTAGAAATTAAAATTCGCGAACTCTTAAAGTCTAGTGGACATCAAGGAACTAACATGCCTAGTGATATTCGTGAACTGTTCATTGAAAAAATTGATAAATTGCCGAAGGAAAAGATTCGTGTAATTGAGGTCCTTGAAGACTTTGATTTAATTCAGTTTCTACAGTCCTTAGAAGCATATTACCGTTCAACAAGTGAAATACCATATACGGTTGATCAGCTGCTTCCAGCAATGTAAAGATACAGCTCTCTATTTTTGAAAAAACAAAAGTGGAGGGCTATTCGTGTTGGAGATACCCTGTGAAATACATTACTTTAAATAAAACAGAGAGAAGGTTTTCAATTTTAATGATCACGTCTCTCTATTTTTTATGCAATTACATACATTGCACGTAAATCAAAATGAGATATTCACAAATTCTGATTTTTTAAATCTGAATTTTCAATTCTTTTGTGTCATTTCATCTACAAAAAAGCAGAAATATTTTTATATAATTCTGTTGATATCTTAATAATTTTGACCTGATGTGTATAAGATAAAGCCTTAAGTACTGTTCTTATCATGTTCTATCTCTAAATCTACTTAAAATCAGAAAAAATTCTGTTAGTTATGTTTAAAAAGTGGATTCTGTTCCTAACTTTGGTCTATTTGTTAATAAATTGTGTGTAGTTTTTAAGAAATGTGGAAAACTTGTTCATAAATCAGCAAAATTTGCATTTATTATTTATTCATTCACTCGCATCAAATTAACGATGATTATATGTAGTTTTTATATACCTACTTTATGATATTTTGTAGTTATTAATCATCATCCAGCTCATTAAGTACATTCCCAGTATTTACTTTTTATGATTTTTTATGGCTAGAGTAATGATGAACCCTTAGCACAGCAATGTTTTAAGACGATTTTTTCTCTGTATAAAAGTTTTATCTTTTTTCTTTATATATATTAAAGATCTATATTATATTAGGTTTTTATATTGTTTAATACTTACTATAGAGTAATAAATCCTGTGTAAAACCAATTTCATTTCTTAATGGAATTGGTTTTTTTATGTACTTTAATAAACATTATATTTAGTTTTAATCATTCTAAAAAATTCTGATATAAAACATAATTTTTTTTTATTTCTCTTAGATTTCCGAAAAAAGTAAATCATACTTAAAGTAGATAGTTGATTAGTGGAAATTACAATGAACTTTGTAATCTCCTAACCATTTAAAAAGAGAGGTGAAGACATGGTAAAAAAGAAATCCCAGGAAAACGTCGAAAAAAAGAAATTTACATTCTTTAAACAAGCAAAAAATAAAACAACCGAAATATTAGATATGCAACAAGAAAACTCAGAAGCACTTAAAGAAAAGAAGAAACGTAAAACAAGGGAGAAAGTTCCAGCAATAACAGGAAGAAAAGTAGGAAAGGTTACATTTTGGTTTGTAATGGGATTTGTGGTTGCGGGAAGCTCCCTTTCATTTATCCAACTTGCCGGTCCTCCTAGAGCAGTAGCTGTTCAGGAAAAGAAAGAGGAACCTGTAAAAATTAAAATGTCAGAAGCAGAATTAATTGCATACGCGAATAATTTTGCTGCTAATTATTTTAATTGGAAAGTTGATATGAATGTAGCTGAAGAACGAAAAAAACGATTAGAGAAATTTCTAGTTGAAGGATCCGATGAGCAAGGTGGATTAAATAGAGATACTTTAAAAAACGCTTCTAGTACTTTAGTTAAATCGGAAGCAGTAGAGGTCCGACAAAAAGGAAATGAAGCAGAAGTTACATTAAAAATCATTCAGAAACTAGAACCTGTAAATAATCCTGCTCCTGGAACAACACAAGCTCCAGACACACCAAAGGAACCAAAAGAAGTTACAAGGTACTTCTCTATACCGGTTTTAATGGAGAAAGGGAAGATGGTAGTCCCTAACAATCCTACAATCGTTCATGGAGAGAGAGGAAAGGCACCTTATAAAATAGCCACTTTCAAATCAGAAGGACGAGAAATTAATACAGATGCAGAAATTAAAAAAGTAGAACAATTTTTACAATCTGTATTTAAAGTGTATACAGAAGGAACACCAGAAGAAATTGCTTACTACTTTGAAAAAAGTAATATAACAAATGGACTAAAAAGTATTATGACATTTAGCAAATTAGAAAATCTACGAATTTATGAAGATAAGGATAAAGGATATAGAGTCTTAGTTGATGCTAAGTTAAAAGACAATGATAGCAGCTTAGAGTACACATACTCATATGATTTAAATCTTGTAAATAAAGATAACAAATTTTCAATTAGCTCTATGAAGAAATTTGAAAACACATTAGAGAAAGTGGAGGGTAAATAATTATGGAGCTTTTGGGATTAGATACGGTTGCTCAGCAATTACCTGCTCTTACGGATGCAGCGGTCTTAGGCAACATTAATTTTGGAGTGAATGCAAAAAACTGGTTAGTAGCTCAGTTAGGTCCCATTTTTTTAGTTGTAGCAATCATCGGTGTAATAGTTTTACTTGTAAAAAGACAAATGGCTGGTCTAATTGGTTGGTTAGTACTTTGTGCGATTGTATCTGTGTTTGTATTCACTCCAGATGTATTCAAAGACCTTGGAACAAAATTATATAATTTATTATTTAAATAATCATTTGTAAAAATTAGAAATTTTAAGGAGTTGGTATAAGTGACTCAGAAACCGACTCGCAAGGAAGTAAGGACTTACAACTCTATATGGGATATTCCTAAGAGTTTATATGGGATAAGGGATATAACACTCCCTTTCCCTGTACCTTACAGACAGCTGGGGATTTTTGTTGGAACACTATTAATAATAATATTCTTAGAACAGATTTTACCATTAGGAAACAACGTCTTTTTTAAATATCTAATATTACCTGGTGGTATAGCGTACTTCTTTGGAAATGTAGAATTGGATGGAAAAAGTCCACACAAATTTATATATCGATTTTTTGTATTTACATTTGAAAAAAAGAAGTTGAGTCGTTATAAAGATACAACTGGTAATATTGGAAGCTATCAATATAAGACGGTAGTAAGATTTAAGGATGATTCAATTAAGAAAAAGTAATTAATTAATCTATACGGAAGAATTAGTTTAGTCTCATATTCTTCTCTAAGGAGGCACAAATGAATCAGGTTGAATTTCCAGTCAAATATTTTCATGATAATTTGATTTTTAACCAAGATGGTTCTTGCTGGGCGTATTATGAGGCATACGGGATTCCTTATGAATTTAAAGGAGACGATGATAAAAATACGTTGTTTATGCGACAACTCGGCTTGTTTTGGAATTATGAAGAAGAAAAACATCTATTAATGATACCTGTTTATCAGAATTTCAAAGAAAAAGCCGATGAGTTTAAAGAAACAGTAAGCGGTGAACTAAAAGAACTAGCAATCGATCATACTGATGACGTTGTCCATGAGTTAGAAAGAAAATTTGGTAAAAACGCTGTAGAATATCGTTATTTTATAGGTGTGAAATTAAAAGTAAGACACATACAAGAAGGACTTAAGGAAATGCTTTACACTGCATTTCATACCTTTAAAAACACTGCAGAACAGTTTGGATTACTTGGTGATACCAAAATACTAAAAACTGATTTGGAGATGTATAAACGGGAAGCTAGCGCCTTTAGAAATAAAATAAGAAAACATTTAGCGGTAAGAAGCTTAGAAACAAATGAAACACAATGGATTGTATTACGCAACTTCTATCGTACATTGGAAGCACCTGTTACAGCAGGATGGACACCACCAGTGGTTGATGATGATTCGGCTATCTTTCCAAATCAAGAGAGTTTATTACGTTTAACAGAATCCGAAGTAGAGGTTAAAGGAAGACATATTGAAATGTCCCAAATTGGCTCTGATGGGTTAGAGTATCCAGCATATATGAGTTTCTTATCAGCATCGAAGATTCCATACACAATGGAATTTCCAGACCAAGAGTGGATGTATATGATCCAAAATATAGATTTCCCAATCGAACTAAGTGTTCGTACAGAAAATATTAACCATCGTAAAGCTCTATCTAAACTAAATAAAAAGAAAAAAGATTTAGAAGATCAAGAAGCACATGCAAGGGAAAATGCACAAACCGTTGGGTTAAACGTGTATGAAGGTGTTCAAGAGGCTACTGAATTACAAGCGCTTATACAAAAGACACGTATGCCACTGGTTAAAACATCGGTATCTTTCTGTATATGTGCTGAAGATTTAGATACAATGCGTCGAAATACGAATTCACTTATTTCTATTTATAGAGAGATGATGATTGAACTAGTTAGACCGTATGGAGACCAGTTCCTACTGTTTAATGAATTTATCCCTGGTTCTAGAAGGTATGTGAATGATTATATACACTTTATGGAACCTGGAGTGTTGGCGGCCGGAATGTTTGGTGCAACACAAGATTTAGGAGATAATATCGGATTTTATATAGGAACAACTGGTATTTTAAACAAAGCAGTTTATATGACACCTTCTCTTGCAGCGACAAATACCGTTGCAAATCAAAAAACAAGTGCACTTTCAGTTGCAGTAACAGGAAGTACTGGTTCTGGTAAATCATTTGGAACGAACTTAATTGTTTATCTAGCAGTACTAGGGGGAGCTCAAACACTGATAGTCGATCCGAAAGGTGAGAGAGGGAACTGGACAGAAGATTTACACGGCTTAGAAGGTAAGGTAAACGTAATTACACTCGGGACTGATAGGCGAGATGAAGGGAAATTAGACCCATTTATCATTCATAAACATAGCCGAAAAGATGCGATTGAGTTAGCGATGACAATTCTTACTTTCATTACAGGAATTAAACCAGATAACTCGGAGAAATTCCCGCGCTTAGCTTCAGCCGTAGAATTCGTAGCAGGAATGGAAGAGCCGTGCTTAACAGCTGTATCTCAATATCTTGAAGATAGTGATGATAAAGTGGATCAACAATTAGCCGCTCATATTCAAGCATTTGAGAATTTATCATTTGCACACTTAATCTTTGGTGATGGAACAAATAGAGATATTGAACTTGATACAGCAGTAAATATCATACAAATTCAACATCTTGACATGCCAGATATTCAAAAAGATCCGAAAGATTATACCTTACAAGAAAATTTATCAGTTAGTATGCTGATGTCTCTATCTTCATTTGCAAGAAAATTCTTTCAAAAAGACCCTACTAAATTCAAAATTGTTTTATTGGATGAAGCATGGGCAATTATGGGAACTTCTCAAGGGCGAGAGTTGGCTCGTAAGCTAGTTCGTGAAGGTCGTGCTTTAAACTCTGCAGTATATTTTGCAACTCAAAGTGCAAGTGACCTTGGGGATGAAACATTTAAGAATAATATCGGTATGAAGTTCTCATTCCGTAATACCGACAGTAAAGAAATATCTTCAATCTTAGATTTCTTTGGATTACCTGATAATGAAGAAAATCATGCGATTATTACTAATTTGGAAACAGGACAATGTTTATTCCAAGATATTCAAGGAAGAACAGGTGTTGTCACAATGGATGTAGTGTTTAAGGATTTATACGATGCATTTGATACAAGACCAAATGCGAGAAAGAATTATAGAAAGTCAAATGATGATGAAAAGCAGGAAGGTAATGCAACCTTTGTCGAAGAAGGGGGAGAAAAAATAAATGTAGGAGTGAGTTAACATGGTAAAAACTAAACTAAAAAAATTAATGCTATCTAGCCTATGTGCTGGCGCTCTAATTTTGAGCGCAGCATGTGGAAATAGCGAAACAAATGTAGGAGAAGAAAAAGATAAACAGGGGCACACTCCTAGAGAAATGATGTTGGACTTTGTAAAGGCCGACTTACAACATGATAATAAAACAATTAGAAAAGTTATCGTCGATGGAGATAAAAATACAGTTTTAGATCCGAATCAAGGGCCACAAAATAATTTATCTTACAAAGACTATACAGTAAAAGAGTATGTGGTAGATAAGGATACAATTATGTATAACTTTATTTCAAAGAAGCCCCCTAAAAACATCGATAAAGCAGTGAAATGGGTAAGAGTAGTTCGTACAGAGGATGGATTCAAAGTTCGAAGTTATTCTGGCCCTCAACGAAATGAAATTGATGAAGTAGCAAATACTAAACCGACAAATGAGTTTAGTTCGAAAGATTAATAGGTTTCCCATAAAAGGGGGAGTAACATGTAATGAAAAAGTTTATTACCCTATTGTTATTAATTTGTACTTTGCTTTTAGCATTTAATTTACTTTTTAAAGCTGCTCCAGTATATGCAGAGGAAGAACCCAGACCTTCTCTTATAGATGATATCATTCCAAAGAATAAGGAAAAATTAAAATATGAAGAATACCCTGCAAGTAGCTATGGAATTGACATTTATACACCAGAAGGTGGATTTGGTGAATCTCTTAAGTTTTGGAAATGGGGAGACAAAGTAAAAGAACAAATGGTGGCTGTGTTATTTAGTCTTGTAAGTATTGGATGGACCATTAACCTTGCAGTTAGTACTTTTGTTACAAGTATGGTCGGCCAATCTATGAGTCTCAATATTGTAGCTGATGTAGGAGATAAATTAGGCGATGTAATATCTAAAGCAGCAGGGTTCAATGGTTCTTGGGGGAATGGAATATATAGTGAATTAATTGGACTCATGTTAGCTTTATTAGCCTGCTGGGTTATCTGGGTAGGTTTTGTACAACGACGCCAGTCAGAGATGCTAGGAGGATTGTTAAAGGCATTAGGAATCTTAGTTTTCACTTTAGCTTTTTTCGCAAATTCAAGTTATATTATCAAAGGACTGAACACTTTCTCTGAACAAGTAAATAAAACTGTTCTTGATTCCACTCAAAGTATTAGTGGAGCAAGTCAAGGGTATTCAAGCGGTGTCGATTCCATTACTGATTTAACACACACTCTATTAATAAAACAACCTTATACATTACTGCAGTTTGGTACAACAGATATGAAGAAAATCGGTGATGAAAGAATTAAGAAAATGTTAACAACAACAGGAGCAGATGAAAGGCAGGATCTATTAAAAGAGGAAGTAGAACAGAAGAAAAATATAATATTAACTTTGGATGCTACTTTTGAGCGTGGCGCTTTAGTATTACTACTTTTCTTAATCAATGGACCTTTATGGGTTGTCTTAGGCTTATGTAGTATGGCGATGTTATTTTATCAATTAATGTTTATCATCGTAGCGCTAATGTCACCAGTAATGTTATTGATGGCATTAGTACCTGCATGGACTGGGACAGCTAAGAGATTTTTATCTGAATTGTTCCGAACGCTGCTTATGAAAGTTGCAATTGGTTTTCTTATAACTTTAATGTTTTGGGTTTCTTCAATATTATTTAGCGCAACTGATAAGTATGGTTATTTAGTAGTTGCTGCATTACAAGTACTTTCGTTCTTAGGTGTTTGGTTATATCGTAAAACTATTTTCGATGCTATTACTTCAGTACCAGCAAGTGCAGGAGCAGCACGCGCATCAGATGCTATGAGTAATATTAGGCAGAAATATCGTGATGTTAGACGTGGATCTAAGACAGTTGGAAGAGGTGTAGCAGTAGCTGGCGCCGCGGGTCTTGCAAGTGCTGCGGTGGCAGGAAAAGTGGGTAAATCAGGCTACAGTAAGTTTAAACAGTTGAAAGAAAACTATGCAGATAGAAAAGAAAAGGTAGCAGATGGTAAACGCAAGGAAAAAGAACAAATGCAAGCAGAAAAAGAAAAAAATATAAATCAAATGAAAAAAGAAGAAAATTTAGGTGTTCGCGATAGAAAAGGAAATCAGGAGCAAGAAAGAGTTAAGGAAGAAGTAGCCGCAACTAAAGAGAATCCAGAATTAGCAGTACGAGGGAATCATGAAGGTAATGATCCTGAAATGCAACAGGCAGAACTAAAAGATAAAGAAGAGGATGTAAAAGCGGATGTCAAACCAGTAGCACAATTAAATGAGGAATTAAATAATAAAGAAGCAGATGTAAAAGCTCAAGTTAGACCGGTAGCAAGTCAAAATAATGGTGGACTTGAGAATAAGCAAGGAGATGTAAAAGCGGAAACAAAACCTGGAGCAACAATTAAAACACCAACAGGTCAAACAAAGCCAATCACAACACCACAGTCGGGAACAACACCATTACAATCGAATCCGATTGAAAGTAAACCAATTACAACACCACAGTCAGGAACAACACCATTACAATCGAATCCGATTGAGAGTAAACCAATCACAACACCACAGTCAGGAACAACACCATTACAGTCGAATCCGATTGAGAGTAAACCAATCACAACACCACAGTCGGGGACGACACCATCGAAACCGAAACCGATTGAGAGTAAACCAGTTACTACTTCACATGTAAGCACGCCGCAAAAGCAAGTAGAGGTAAAACCGGTTAATTCACAACCAACTAAAAATGTCCCTAAAGTAAATAATCAACAACAGGTAAAAGAAGGGGCAGCAATTAAAAAAGTTGAAACGAAAGCACAAACACAACAAGAAGCTTTAAAAAATGTAAAAGCGAAAGAAACTATAAAACCAAAATAATTCGGCTTGTGAGGGAGGGTTTATACATTGAGTGCGGAACCAAATCGCGACTTTGAAAATGAACATCATCCTGAAGCTGAACTAGGGAATGCTAAGCCTGCCTTGAAAAAGGCAGGCCATTCTTTAGGGAAGGCGGCTGGTAAAGGTACAAAAGTAGCGGGTAAAGCAGTTGCACAAGTAGGGAAGAAAGTAGCAGTTAAAGTAGCTCAAAAGGCAGCTACGGTTGCTGTTGCAAAACCATTATTAATAATAGCCGGTGTGATTCTGGCTGCTGTTGCAGGTTTAGGTATAGTGATATTTTTATTAACTGCTACAATGGGTGAGGATGAAGTCAGTCCTGGGGGAATTGGTGGCCCTTTTACACCAGGTACTGCAAGTGTTAGTCCTGAAGTAATGAGATGGGAGCCGTTAGTAAGGAAATATGCAGCCCAACACGGCATAGAAGCGATGACCCCGTTAATATTAGCACTTATTCAGCAAGAAAGTTCTGGAACCCAGTTGGACGTTATGCAAAGTTCCGAATCACAAAATCATCCTCCTGGTTATTTTACAGATCCAGAAGAAAGTATTAAATATGGTTTAATGCACTTTGCAGATTGTCATAAAAAATCCAACGGCGATCCAAATATTACATTACAGTGCTACAACTATGGAACTGGTTATGCAAACTACGCACTTTCTAATGGAGGATATTCTCACGCGAATGCTAGAGCGTTTTCTGCAGAACAGACAGCGAAAACTGGTTATAAATGTGGTTCTTGGCGAAGTGCAGAGGCAGTAGCTAATAATTGGTGCTATGGTGATCCAGACTATGTTCCGCATGTGCTAAGATATTATCAAGGTGGTAGTGGTGGTGGACCAGTAGCCGGCGGAGATGAATTATTTAAAAAGGTAATGGATGAAGCCATTAAATATCAGGGGTGGCCTTACGTTTGGGGAGGAAGAACACCACAATCATCATTTGATTGTAGTGGACTCATTCAGTGGGTATATGGGCAAGCAGGTATTAATTTAGTTGGTACTGCAGAAACACAATTTAAAATGACACAGCGAACCAATGATCCACAACCAGGGGATTTAATATTTTTCCAAGGTACGTATAAACCAGGCATTTCACATATTGGAATTTATGTTGGTAGCAATCGTATGTTCCATGCAGGAGATCCAATAGGTTATGCAGATTTAAATACACCGTATTGGCAACAGCATTTTGCAGGTTATGGTAGGGTGGCAAGATAGGAGGGGTGAAATGAAAAAAACAACAATTTTATTAATCGTATTGCTTATAGGTAGCATAGGATTAAATTTTAAAATAAACGCAGATAATGCCCAAATCAAAGATGAAAAGGAAAAGTTGTCTAAGAAAATACTAAAAATAGAATCACGATATAAGGATACTGAGAAGGAATTACTAGCTTTAAAGAGTAATAATCAACAACAGGTAAAGGAAGCTGCGGAACGATTTCTTAAGGCTTTCCGTACTTATGATACGGGGAAAGGTGAATCATACCTTGCTAATATCGATGCATATATAACACCAAATGCAAAGAAAGAATTAACACCACCAGGTGGACCGACTCAATCTGCTCCTAGGGCTGGGGATGAGAAGGAAAAGAAGAAAGTTTCCTTTCAATCTGAATACACAGGTGGCGAGTTGTATTATGCATTTTTGGATACCACAAAAGCAAATGTATTAGCAAAAGTGAAAAGTAAAATTACAGTTAATGGTGTTTCATCTGATAACATGTCATTAATGCAAATAAATCTTATCTATGATGGAAATAAGAAGTTATGGCTTGTTGACAAGCTTATACCTTTAGCTGATTTAAAAGATCGTATGCCTTAGGATTTGGACACACTTAACATGTAGATTAATAAAAAAAGTGCCTCTTTTTATTTTTAATGAGAGGGGCCTTTTTGGAATTTTGTAAACTTAAAATAGGGTCGTGAAGTAATTACTAATGTATGGGTGTATTATCTCTACAATTATGTAGATAATACCTGATGTTAAGGGGTGATAAGTTGAAGAAAGGCGCCTTAGGGTTTCTTTTTTTACATACATCGCATTTTTTAATAAAATGATATGGTTTATTTTATATGATAATATTATAATATTAAATGATTTCATTAGAATCATACAATCAGGGAGGATACACCATGTTGAAACATAAGATTTTTACGAAGTTTAAAAACAGTATTTCGCTGCATATAGTCTATTGCTAGCTATGATTATGATGACTGGCTGCGAAGAAAAAGAAAATGCAGCGAATCATCGACATTTAATTTATTTATCCTCATATAAGGAAAATGCGTATAAAAAGGCGGGAGAAATTTGAAAAAATTCTTGATGAGTTTTTCTATTTTATTAATCGCAACCTTATTATTCGGTTGCAGTAACGAAACATTCGATAAAGCGGTAGAACAGGGAAAATTAGCACTGGCAAATAAGGAATATACAAATGCAAATGCTTCATTTGAAATTGCATTAAAAGAAAAAAAGGACGAGGAAGTTCAAACTTTGCAAAAGCAAGCATCCAAAATGGAAAAAGCGCTGATCGCAAAAGAAAAACTCGACATCGACAATGCAATTAAGTTATTCGACCAAGTTTCAACCATGAAAGACGGTTTAGATACGGTGAAAAATGAGGCGAAGAAGGAGAAAGAAACACTCACTCAATATAAAGATAAACGTGAGAATTACAATAAAGAATTACAAACAGCTCAAGACCTTCTAAGCGAAAAGAAATTTGATGAATCAAAGGTAATATTGACAAAAGTACAACAAGAAACAACTTCAGATAAGATGTTCACGGAACAAAATCAAAAGGTAACGGAACAGTTAGAGAAGCTGGAAAAAGAGAAAAATGCAGCAGTGGAAGAAGAAAAACGACAAGAAGAGCAGAAAAAAGCAGCGGAGCAAAAGAAGCAACAACAAGCAAAAGAACAGCAAAAGCAAACCGCTCAAAGCAGCAAACAAAAGCTCTCTCCTACAGATGCAGAAAACAAAGTTAGAAAAACTTTAAACATTACCAACAATTCTAAAGTTTACTGCGAATACGAAGGCGTTGAAGGTGAAGAGTATGTCATACATGTATATCAAATTGTGTCAGACGAAGAAGGCGGACATACAGCAACTTATGGTTGGTTCAATGTGAATTCTAATACTGGTGAAGTTCATAAAATGTAATTTTAAATCAAAATGATTACATTTTTTATGGTGAAGTGGAAATCAGATGGGAGTCCAATACATATTATTAAAGTGGTTCAAGTCGGAGGAAGGCACCTTAGGGTGTCTTTTTTATTATTTTCCGAAAAGATATAGCTCAAAAACCCCTCATTTCTGAGGGGGAAATATAAAAAATAATTTAAATCGAAATACAAAATTAATTATATATAATTGCATTTGCATTAAATTCACTTAGTAATTACTTTTTAATTGACTAGTATGTGTTCCAAATAATATCTGCATATTTTCAAACATTAATTCATTTTTGTTAGTATACCAATAGTAACACTCTTTACCCTTATACACATAAAATATACGATTTACATCTTCTCTTGTAGTAGTGTCCCCAGTAAGTGACGAAGTTGTTGAATTGAATACTCCAGTCCCAATACCATCCATTCCATAACGAGATATTTCGTCTAAATTAATAGACCAGATACCCCCTTTTTTAGGAACAAAGAACAGCGCTTGCTTTGTTAAAACAAGAAATCCCCATTCTGAATTTGGATGGTATACCTCCATCTCTGCGAATCTTTCTTGATTATATTGATTGCATACTAATTCAACACACTTATTTTTTTCTTTCTTACACTTAAATATAAAGTACACAGGTGAACAAAATAATATGATGTAAGGTACAAACCCTAGGAAGTGTAAGCCGCAGTTTAAAATTAATGCCTGGGTAAAAGCAAATATACAAACTACAGCAATACAGCGAAACTTACGTCTCGAGTAGAATGGATTTTTCATATAAGCCTCCTCAATTTTTAGACATTACAATTTTAATTCGTATATATAAAAATATCAATATTTATTATTAAATTTAAGATGGTTCAAGTCGGAGGAAGGCACCTTTGGGTGTCTTTCTTTATGCATAAAAAAGCCTCATCTTCCTATAGAAAAGAAAAGGCCTTTATAAACTATTTATTATAAACACATTTTGCTTCTCCAAAAAGACCACCAGTGTCCCATTCGCCACCATAATGAGCACAATTCAAAGGTGTACGATCGTTTCGCATACTTGGGTTTGAAGGTGGTTCATAGCCATTATTTACAATACTATCAACAATAAATATTCCTCAATTACAAATACCACAGCAACGATTGATAGTGTCTTCCCATTAGGACCAGTAACAATATCGTTTACCACTTCTTTTGCTTCTTGCTAAGGTTCACCTTTTAAAAATAATAGAGATTATAAATGCAAAAATAGCAAAATTATAAATTTTAGAAAATATTTCTGAAAAACTTAGTTTCTTAGCTAAAAGTAACAATAATTCAAGTAGAAGTATTATTTTTGAACTTTATAAATATTGAACGAAGGAGAGGAGATATTTTTATGGATTCAAAAACTTATGAAAAGCTACAGGCACTACGTAGATATAAAGAGCCAATTCAGGCAGTATTGAGAACGGTTAAAAGACATGATAAAGACGATCCAGATACTGAATATGCTGAGTTTGCCCTTGAAAACGGTAAGATTATAGGTGTTTGTAAAAAAGAGGACTTCTCTGATTACTCTTTTAGAAGTATTACACAATTCACAGGTAATATTTTTAACGTAGTAATTACTCAAATGTCTGATGAACTAGATGTAAATAAAGTTCAGGTTTCAGTAAAAGAAGCAAGTAGGAGATCTGCAGATGCTTTAATTCGTGAGTTGATAGAATTGGAGCAAGATGAAAGACTGCAAGAGCCAACCTACGAAGCAGAAGTAACTGGATACAACATGAATGCTCAGGTTCCTACTATATTTTTACGCATTAATGGTGCGGAATGCTTCATGAAGTTACATGAACTAAACTATGGAAGAGTGTATAAAAACGCAGTGGATCGCTATGCACCTATTGGTGAACGTATCCCAGTTAAGGTTCTACAATTTAATCCGGAGCAACGACTAATTCACGTTTCTAGGAAAGCGGCAGTGGAAAATCCTTATCAGTTGTTATCTGAATTAGCTGAAGGGGACACAATTGTAGGGCGAGTTGTAAATGTTGACCCGCGTTTTGGAGTTTTTGTTGAATTGGACCAAGGCTGCACAATTAAAGGAATTATCCCTAAAACAATCGAACAGCCAGTATTGGATGAAGTAGTAAGTATGAGAATTGTGAATGTGGATGTAGAAAAAGAGAGAGGGTCGGGGGTTATCTTCAAGTTTCCTTTTGGACGCAAAAAAGTTAACGACCCAACGGCGTTTTTATATAACTAATGAGTGCGCCGCAGGTTTCTGTACAAGAGAATGGAAAGGCGGTTCAATATTGGCTTAATAGGGACCAATCTTTATCACTTTGGGATGACCCCTCTTTACAGGGGGGACCAATTCTTCCAGATAAATTCAAACCACTCACAGACTTACGTAGTATTTATGACAGAATTAATTCAGGTTTTATAAATGAAAAAGACAATTTAATACTAAAGCTTATTTGGGATTCATTAGCAATTACTGAAGCTCAAATTAAAAATTTTGTGGAGTCTAAAATTAGTAGGTCTCAGGTTTCGGAATCGCTGAAAAAGCTAGTACTGTATGGATTTGTTAGTAGATGGGAGATAAAATCGGGGCTATTCCCGGATCAGCCTAAAACCTCTGCTCCAATTACACTCAATACGGGAGGTCATTTGATGATGTGGGCTTATCATAACCGTAATACAAACTATTCTTTAAAGCCAGAGCAGTGGTTAAAACTTGGGGTGGCGGGTGTACAGAGATTTGTCACTATGAATCAGATAAAATACGAGTTTGCAGTAGGCCAACAGTTATTAAAAAATTGGTGCTGGTATCCGAAGCTACAAGGTACTGGTAGGGGATATAATCCAATTGCTGTTGGAGAAATTAAAACTCCAATTGGAAATCAAAACTTCATATTTGAAAGGGTGCAACAGGGGCAGCGATATGCACAGCACTTAAAATCGCGATTGAAAATTTGGGAAGATCAAATTCAAAATGGACCAAATAATTTATTGAACTTCGAAAATACGAAGAGTTTACCAGGTATTTTTATTTTATCTATATCAAATCTTGCTTTAGCAGAACATGTTAGAAAGGAGCTAATGTTAGACTTACGAAAGATTCCTATAATGCTTGTAATAGATGAATGTATTCACAATGAGGGATTCGCAAAATCTTTTTATATTTCAACTCAAAACGGAATTCAGCAAGCACCATTACCATTTTTGAGATAACAAGAGCTGCTTCAGGTAAATATGCTGAAGCAGCTTTTTGTGGTTAAGGAAGAATGTAGGTAACAGTCGTTTATTTTGTACTAAAAATATAGGGGGCAGGAAATGAGTGATCTGCATCGATGTCAAAAATTATTAGTAGTATACAAATACAAATTATGTATTTCTGTAATTGCTTTAATGGCTTTAGATGCACTACTTATAAAAGGCTTTATTGATATGTTTTCAGCAATTCTAAACAGCTCTTTATTAGTTTTAACAGTAGTAGCGTTGTTTACTTTAGGGTATTACAGGAAGAAGTATCATTACTATAAAGTTATGGTATACGGGGAAGAGGAATTTACACAATTAGTAACGGTTACCCATTATTAATTTAAAAAGTAGGCCCTTTAAAGGGTTAATAAGAAGAGTAGGAGAAAATTATAATTTATATGTCACTATATATTCATTAAGGTCATCTGTAATAATAATGTTGTTATATTTCGGATTTGTAGTATCTAGTTTACATTACTTGAAGATAAAAAATGAAATCAAGGGGCAGATGCTATGTTTTTTAAAAAGGCTCAGCAAATTAAAAGACTAGAAGAACAGGTATTACAGTTAGAGAAAGAAAGAGATGAAGCTCGGGAGTTAGCGCTAGAAACCCATATGAAACTCCAGGCTTTAGAATGGAAGGAAGAACAAGGATTAAAAATATTTTGATTGATGAAGTATAAACAAAAGGATTTACTATGAGATTCCAATAAAAAAAGGCTTTTTAATAATAAACAAAAAAACTTTGTATTATTTAGTTAAATAAACAGATCAAAAAAGTTTATTTTAAAAAGGAGAGGAAATTAATGAAGAGATTTGTTAAGTATTTATTAACACCCCGTATACAGAGGCTAGATATGGTTTTTGGATTCTTAATAGCAATAAATTTTATTATTATTTTATCTGGTTTGTTAGAACACACCTTTTTTATGATTTTGCTCATGCTCATGATTCCAATTACTTTTTCTTATTTAGTAATTCGTGCTTATCTATTCGTTTTTGGTGACTTCTTAGAATCATTCAAAAAGGTTAATAAACAGTAACACCTTTAACATCTTTAACACACTTTATTATTTTTGTATATAAAGGAGTGAGGATATGTGTCAAATAAGGGTACGCTAGATAAGAATATTGCTAAATATATAGAAGAAACAAATTTGTTACCGAAATCTTACAATGATTTGTATAAGAAAAATACATCAGTTACAGTTAAGGTTGAAAATGTAGTGAAATATGGTGTTTTTGTACAAATCCAGGATGAAAACAAGGGGAAAGGCCTATTGCATATTACAAAGTTTCAAAATATGTATGTTAAACGTATTGAAGATTACTTGCAAATTGGAGATATAATTGAAGATGTTAAAATAATAGACGTTACTCAGGATAGTCTGGCATTCTCAACCTTACATTTAAAATTAGAACAAAAATACATGAGGAAAACACAAGATCAAACAGATATACAAGAGATTAAAGATAGGATTGCACAAAGGGTTGGTATTATTTCAAAGGATGCAGAGAAGAAAATTGAAGATTTTATTAAGGAGAAGGGAATTGTACCATTTGTAATGGCTATGGGTACCGTTATAGACGATTTTAATTATGAACTTTCAATTAAATTGGTTGAAGAAATTGAAAAAAAAGCGCGTGATTATCTTTAACAAAACAAGAAAAATAATAATAACAGACCATGCAAGTGACGCATTTAATAATCGTAATGAAGAAGCAGAATGTATAGAAGCCTCCGTATATAATGCGAAAATTATACTCAAAAACAAGAATCATATATATATGAAGAGCAATTCATTAAAGTATCCATGTTTAATGGTAGGTCAAGATCTGATTGTTAAGTCGACAATTAAGGAAAATATGAAAATGATACCTTATGATTAAATGATTCTATTGAAAATTATTGTTTGAAAATTCCATTTACTATATAATGGTAACATATCTTTTTTATATTTTTCTAATCCATAACTAATCTAAGCCTTTCGGGTTTACTCATTATTAACGCATTGCGTACATTTTGTTCGCATGTCTAATAACGATGTAATCCTGAAAGGCTTTTTGTGTTTCGGGAATGGAATTAGGAAAAGTGAATAGGGGGGAGAAACAAGTACTATCCAATGTTTGGATAATCAATTGTGATTTAAAGAATTACAAATTATAAAAAATGAGAGGGGAATTAATATGAACGTTGTTTCTAAGGAAAAAAGTGTACTTTTAAGTCATTTAGATTGGGTATTTGAAAATCTTGAAAAAGAAAAAAAGTGTAAAGCTAAAGATGATTTTCGAATAACTGAGGAGTTGAGTGTTGGAGACATGATTTTAAAAATATACTTCGTTAATGAAAAATCAAATGTCTCAAAAGTACCTATAATTCTTACATTAAATCAGCTACAACATTTTCAAAACTATCTGAAGTCTAAACAAGTCATAGTTAAGGATGTAGCAGATAATACACTATTTACACTTTTTGAATTAGGTGTTTGTGAGCCAAATACCAAAATTCATCTTAAGGCGAAAGATATCATTAATGTTTTGAGAGCGTTTGGAGTAAAGGTCCAAATATAAATTGTAAATATTAACGTGCGCATATAAGCAAATAAAAAAATAAAAAATTGCTCTTTTGGGGGAGAAATATAATGGGTAAGCGAATAATGATACAATCAGTAAAACTGGTTAAGGAAAGTAACAAGATTTATGATATTGAAAGAAAAAGAATTACTAGTCCAGATGATTTAAATATTCTTGCTAGAGTTGTGTTGTGTGCGGATGAAATTCCACATAAAGTTTTTGGGGTATTTAATTTAAATACAAAGAATGAAGTTATTGGTTGTAGTATTGTATCGCAAGGATCAATAAATAGTTCAATAGTTTCGCCCCGTGCAACTTTCAGAACAGCCATACTCAATAATATAGTATGCTTTCATAATCAACGGGGAACGTGTATGTTCCTCAACAAGTAAAAAAAGACGTTTGTTGAATAATCAGTACCCTTTTTAGAGGACATTTAAAAAAGTTAGGCAGCCGTAAGAAGATGATTTCTGTATTCAACAGGAGTCATCTTCTTTAAATTCTATTGATACCTATGCTGATTATAGTATTTCATATAAGCTTTAATTTTTTGTTTTAGCTGGGCAAAAGAGGTACAAGTTTTTATGGGTGTTTCATCTTTAAGGTGTCCGAAAAAGGACTTTTGAGGGGTATTATCCCAACAGTACCCTCGTCTTGACATAGATTGTCCAAGCTTTAATTTTTCGAGTGATTTTTAATAAGTAGGACTTTTGTAATGAGCGCCTTGATCAGAATAGATATAGGTATCTTTAGTGAATCAAACTCTCTTATTCTTCTTGAGTTTGTGAAGAGTCGCCGTTGCGAAATCTAGTGTAAGTCGTTCTGAAACGTGATAAGCCAAAATTTCATTAGTAGACTTGTCTAAAATGTTAGATAAATATCCTTTCTGATTCTTACCATAAAACAGATATGTGGTATCTGTAAGAAGGGCTTTTCTTGGTACTCCTTGTCTGAATGCTCGATTTAATTGATTTGGTACCACAAAATGTTCTTTCGTCGTTTTCATCATTCTTTTGTAAGGATTTGCTTTACGAATAGGACAAATAATCCTGTATTTCTTCATAATCCTACGAATACGCTTGAAAACAGGAGTGTTTGAAGAAGAAATCGACATAGATGCAGCCAATTTTTTGCTTAATAGTTTGGCTAGTAGGTGTTATAAAAGTTGGACGGCCACTTTATTAAATCGTTGATTCAGTCCTTCCGGACTGATAAGTACTGCTGTTGATGCTTCTAAACAGCTAGATAATAGAGTTAAAGAGATTTTAGAGACATTTTGGCTCCCCCATACATATAAAGCTATTAAATCTTTTGCTTGGTACTTACTGGTTCGTTGTACAAAACCAACATCTCTAGCAAGATTCCGTAAGATATTTGGAGATAAAAAACTTTGAATCTCTTGAACAAATAGTTTTAATTCACCAGGCGCAGAAACAGACATGAAAACGCCGTCCTTTCCTATGACCCTAAAGAAAGAATAGCGTTTTAGGGGGGCATATCTTTTTATTAGCTTGATAGCGATGTGGTGGAACACTTATATTCAATTCTCTTATGTTGCGCCACTTGACGTAATTCTATATTATAAATATTTTTAATTTTTTTGTGCGTTTTTCAACGGTCAGGATATTATTGACGTCGTTATTTTACATGCTTATCGAAATTTTTAAATAATTCGATAAAATTTGTTGATTTAGAATAGAGTAATTAGTATAATAAATTTCGGGTGTAAATCATGTAATATTTGTATATTTCGTAAATTTTATGCAAATTGGATTCATACAGAAAAACATGCTTACCTCTGTAACAGCTTAACAAGAAAGGAGAAAAACAATGATTGAACTAAATGTAAAAAAAAGTAATGCGGAAAAACGTGCTTATCTTCGTGATGCTATAGCAAGAAAGGGGAAAACAATTTTGGCCGCAGGGGCACATAATGGCTTAAGTGCCCGTTTGGTAGAGGAATCCGGCTTTGAAGCCGTTTGGTCTTCCAGCTTCGAGATTTCAGCGTCGGCCGCATTACCGGATGCAAGTCTGCTTAGCATGACAGAATATTTAACGGCGGCAAAGCAAATGAACGATGCTGTCTCAATTCCTGTTATAGCAGATTGTGATACAGGATTTGGGAATAATTTGAATGCAGTTTACGCCGTTCAACAATTTGAAGCGGCCGGAATTGCAGCTGTTTGCTTTGAGGATAAACAGTTTCCAAAGATGAATAGTTTCGTTGGCGCTGGTCAACATCTTGAACAGATTGATACGTTTGCCCGAAAGATAAAAGTTGCAAAAGAAGCGCAAACAACCAAGGATTTTATGATCATAGCACGCACAGAAGCTCTAGTAGTAGGATGCGATGTATCTGAAGCACTGAAAAGAGCTCATGCTTACGCTGACGCAGGTGCAGATGCTATTCTTATTCATTCTAAGGCCAAAACACCTGACGAAGTGCTTGACTTTATATCGTGCTGGCAAGACCGATTGCCTGTAGTTGTTGTCCCAACGACCTACTATTCCTTGACTGTCGAAGAAGCTAACGCTGCTGGTGTAAAGTTAATGATCTTTGCCAACCACGGAATGAGAGCCATGATTTCAGGGTCAAAGGAAGTCTTGTCCAAGATATGTGTAAGCGGTAGTTCAGAATCTGTACAAAGCGAGATTGCGACAGTACAAGATATATTTCAAATACAGCGTTTACCGGAATGGTTAGAACATGAATAATCTTGATGACTTTGAAGCAGTTTTTGTTAAAGGAGAAACTTCACCTGGTGTAAAAGTGCTCCTAATTGGTTGGTATAAGGAGGCTTTGGAATCTCTGGTTAAATTAGGATGTGATGTAGTTAATGTTATCAATGCAAAACATATTGAGCGGTCGCGCCAGCACAATCAAAACGCTACAATCCTAAGTTGTGCTGATGTACATAGTGCAGAAGAAGTTATTGAAAGTTTAACCAGGGCATCGATTCATTTAGAACAATTCTCGGTTATTTGTAGTATGAGAGAATTAGCATTAGTCACAGCAAGTATTCTAAAGGAGCTCACACAATGCCAAGGCATGTCGACCGATGTTGCAGTGGCACTTCGAGATAAGTATGTGCAAAAACGCTTAGTTAAATCAGCTGGTATTCCCGTCACGGACTTTTATACTGTGGATTTGATCACTGATATCAAAAAAATTAACAAACCAGTAATCATTAAGCCGTTATCCGGTGGCGGTGCTCGTGACACTTTTCGAGTCGACAGCATAAACAAACTGGGTGAGTTGCGTAACCTTAAGCACATTGGTCCGTGGTTAGTCGAGGACTTAGTTAGTGGTTCTGAGTTGCACCTTGATGGCGTAATTCGTGATGGAGAAGTTAAGATGTTAAGCATTTCAAGATACTTAACAAACGTAATAGAAATCCAAAATGGAGGTCTAGTAGGTTCAATTGTGCACCCCCCTAAGCAGAATCATCTGCTGTATGAACGGGGTAGAGCATTGGTGACTGATGCACTTACAGCACTTGGCCATACTAACGGAATATTTCATCTAGAGGCTTTCGATACCCCATCTGGCCTTGTTTTTAGCGAATGTGGCGGAAGAATAGGTGGTGGAATGATTTTTGAAGAGGTCAACCATCTTTTCGGCGTAAATCTGGCATTTGAGTGGGCTAAATCCTGCCTGGGTTATAATACGAGGGTGAATCTGAAAGAAACCGTGGGGACTGTCGGATTTGTTCATCTTCCTTCGCCTGAAGGGAGGATAATTTACGTACCAAGTGAAGAAGAGGTTATGAGTATGGAAGGTTGTGTGAAAGCCTCTGTAAACATTAAAGTTGGTCAGATAATGAAGAACAGTGCAGAGGCATCTAATATTAAAGCTGGGAAAGCTCTAGTACAAGGTAAAGACGAAGAAGAAGTTGAAATACGTCTTAGAAAATTGGCTAGCTGGTTTCAGGATCAAGTGCAGACAGCATCGCCTAACTCGGAGAGATCATGAATACCATAATCGAAAAATTTTGGATTTCTCCTCAGGGTTATGCTCAAAAATTAATGTTTTGGTTGACTTTCATAAATAACTTTGGCACTGGTCTCTACGTCTCAAGTGCAGTCTTATATTTTGTAAATTATCAAGGATTTAGTGCCATACAAACAGGGGTTGGACTCTCCATTGGTGGCGCTGTAGGGTTATTGTCCGGGATCCCAGTGGGAATGCTTTCAGATCGTAAGGGTGCAAGAGAAACATATCTGGTTACTTTGGTGATTGAAGCCCTTTCAATGGCTGCGTTACTAATAATAAGTAACTATTATATGTTTGTAATCTTAATTTCTATTACATCTCTCGCTTCTGTTGCAAGTAGTTCAGCAAGAGGGGCACTTGTCCGAGAATTAGGTGGAGACAATTCGACCCACTTCCGAGCAGGGCTTCGATCAGTAAACAATCTTGGCATAACCTTTGGAGGGGCGTTAGCAGGAATTGTGATAACCATACATAACCAACAAGGGTATTTGTTACTCATAGTAAT
Source organism: Bacillus cereus group sp. BfR-BA-01309 (assembly GCF_022664315.1). Taxonomy (NCBI): domain Bacteria; kingdom Bacillati; phylum Bacillota; class Bacilli; order Caryophanales; family Bacillaceae; genus Bacillus; species Bacillus cereus group sp. BfR-BA-01309. The sequence continues at coordinate 43,436 of NZ_JAKUHE010000013.1, read as the reverse complement.
TAACGTATTAACATTTATTGTCTGTGCTGGTATGGTTTATAAACTTCCAAAGACTGGGGTTATTCATAAGAAAAAAGCCCAAAAGGCGCTAGGAGTTCTTCGGGACAGGCGCTATCTTGCCTTTTCTTTTTTAGTTGTTGTCTTTATGCAGCAGTACTCAGTTTTGCCCCTCGCTCTGCCACTATGGCTTATTAACCACACAATGGTTCCCCGGTGGACCGTTGGTTTGGTTATACCTTTAAATACGATAATGGTAGTCGGCCTTCAAGTATTAGTGTCACGATGGGTGAGTAGTTCTTACAGAAGAATTAACGCCGCTTTTCTTAGCAGCGCCACATTCTTACTAATTTCCTTCGTATTAATAGGGCTTATGCCGAATGTCGAGCAAAATATTGCACTGGTCTTTATTATAACAGGTTTGATATTTTATAGTTTTGGGGAGCTTTGGTTTTCTGCAGTTAGTTACGAATTAAGCTTCCTCTTGGCTCCTCATTCTGGAACTGGTGAATATCAAGGGATGTTTAGCATGGCAAAAGGCCTGGGCAGAGTATTGTCACCCATTGTAGTTACTGGAGCTTGCCTAAATGGTGGTACAGCTGGATGGGTAGGACTAGGAGTCTTAATGTTATTAGCCGGAGTTATTTCTTTTGTAGCGAATCTCGGTACTTCAAAATATATAAAGGAGGATATAAATAAATGTTAAAATACGAAGATATTCCAAAAATTGGTCCGGAAGACTATTCAAGAGCTATTCAAACGGTTCAAGATATAGGTGTTTGTATTATTGTAGGTCTTCCTACTGGTCCGGAAAAGTTAATCGAGTTTGGAAAAAAATTTGGACCTATATCAATTAAGCCTTCCTATGGGAACAGTGTGGTAAACCGTGAGGGTCCTTTTGCTGTCCTTGGCGATGTACGTCCTCTGGAAGATCTCATAGGGAAAGCACCGCGCCCTACTCAGACGACATCAGAGGTTCCTCTTCATACTGCTCGGTCCGCAAGTGATAATCCGTGTTCCTTGTTTATGATGTTACTTGTCAGCGAACCTAGTTTTGGACCGCTTGGTAATAGGGGGGAGTCACGCATAGCCCGGCTTGCGGATGTATATGAATTATATGATCAGGTGTTTCCGAATAAACTGAATTCTGACATTGCTGAACTGTCTAGCGTACCTATTTCTAGATCTTCTAATAGTGATGCCCGACCAATCCTTCATAGAGATAACAAAGGCAAGATTTGTCTTCGGTATTGGGAGGGAATACGTGATGACGTTTACCGTAGCGAGGTCGGTAAACCATTTCTAGAGGCTTTTAAGCGATTTGATTGGGCCCTGAATCATGTGGCAATCGAGTTTATGCTTGAGAAAAATGAACTGATTTTTCTTGATAATACCTCCGTTGCTCATGCTCGACGGTCGTTTCCACTTTGGACGAGGAAGGGAGAAGAGATACATGTTTCTGAGCGAACCATCCACTCGGTGCACATCGATGCGTAAGGTAGATACAACTGATAAAATCGGTCAAACACACAGTGAAACATTGGCTGATTTAGTCATATCATCCGGCTATGATTATGCTGTGGGTGTACCTGATTCAATCTTAAAAAACTTCTTAGGCCCTTTGGAATTGGTAATTCCAGTTTTAAATGTACCAAGAGAAGATGTTGCAGTTGCTTTTGCTACGGGTATTAGTTTAGCAGAATCTAAACCTATTGTATTCATGAAAAATGCAGGTTTATTTACATGTGCCGATGCACTCACCTCTTTGGCTTTAGACATTGGCGAGTATTTGACATTAATAGTTGGTTGGGCTGGGACTGGATCAGACAAGCTATCCCATCACCTTGTAACTGGTAGTCGCACAATTGATTATCTAAATGCATTAGGCGTATCATGGGCTGTGTGGGATAAGGCAGATATTCATAGTTTGAAAACATTTTTAACTCAGAAAGCTCAAGGACATCGAGTCCTGTTGGTACCCCCGGGGAGTGATATTTAAATGATTAGTAGAAGTGATACTGTTAGAGCGTTGTTGGAATATATAGAAAGAGTAGAAGGCTTGCTCGTAGTAGGAAATGGATTCTTGAGCCGTGAGGCAATGAGGTTAGGACAGAGGGGGAGTATATTACCGCTTCAGGGTGGTATGGGATTGGCTAGCAGTGTTGGGGCAGGTCTTGTTACAGGTGGCCAAAAGAATGTAGTAATACTTGAGGGAGATGGGAACCACTTAATGGGTTACTCTTCACCACATGTAATTGGGGGACTTGGACTACCGATTCTACATGTTGTTTCGTGGAATGGTGTCTATAATAGCACTGGAGGCCAGAAAATTTTGAATGTTCAGCCTGATGTGAACTATGTAGCGAAGTCGTTTGGGTATGAGGAAAGTTTTGAGTTCAAATCTATTTCTAGCTTTAAAGAATGGCTTGATTCAACGAAAGTCGTTGTTCCTACGCTTGTTTACATATGTGAAATTGAAGACCAAACAACTCCCGAACGAATTGAGATTAATAGTGCTGTATATGCAACCGCATACAGAGAACGATTAACAGGAGGAGAAAATTTATGAGTCAATCGATTCGTCATCTATTGTCGATGGATGATCTTTCAGAATCAGATATTCAATGGATATTTGAGAAAGCGGAACATTACAAAAAAAATAACCGATCGAACCTAAGCCTTAAAGGACAGATTGTGGGTTTATTGTTTTATGAGCCAAGTACTAGAACCTACCAATCGTTTTCGTCGGCAGCTCAGCGTCTCGGAGGCGGCGTAATTGGTTTCGGAGATCCAACTAGCTCCAGCGCAGCGAAAGGGGAGACTTTAAGTGACACAATACAGGTAATGCAGACGTTTGCGGATCTGTTGGTAGTTAGGCATCCAACCAACGGAGCTCTTAAGCCATTACGAGAAATTGCTCAGGTTCCTATTATCAACGGTGGTGATGGTTCAAATGAGCATCCTACACAGACTCTTTATGATTTGTTTACAATTAATGAAATTTTCGGGAAAATAGACAATTTGACGATAGGGTTTGTTGGAGATCTTAAATATGGTCGCACTGTACACTCTCTAACAAGGGCTCTGCTTCGATATAATTGCAAACTTTACTGGATAGCTCCAGACAGATTTCAGCCTAATGTTTCAGATAGTCTTTTATCAGATCATGTTGAAAAAGTTTCCGAAATTGACGAGGTCATATCGGAACTTGACGTACTTTATGTTAGCCGACCTCAACGTGAGAGATGGTCATCTGATGAGCAAGGTTCTGATTTGCCAATCATAGACAATGAAGTTCTGCGTCAAGCTAAGAGCTCATTAGCCGTAATGCATGCACTCCCACGTGTCAATGAAATTGCTCTGGAGGTTGATAGTAATCCTAGGGCTAAGTATTTTCAACAAGTATCTAATGCAGTTCCAGTCCGAATGGCAATCCTAGATTTGATTGGTGGGAATAAGTGATGGATTTAAAACACGGATCAGTAATAACTACTAGTATAGCTAGACATGTGGGAGATCTTGAAGGGGTAGAGGTAGTGCCAAATCCGGAACCAGTTCGAGACGAACTGGTTCTAGCAGAGGTAATACGTCTTGGGTCCTATAAGCATATTGATGTGGCCCCCGGTGCAGACTTAACACTTTCGGTTGGGGCTAAAATCATAGGAGCATGGGGAGAACGTGGTTCGTCCACTTCAATAAGTGGTCGAGTACCTTCAACATTTATTGAAGAAGCAGATTTATTGGCGGTGGGGGGATTAGTTGGAGTTGCGGATGATTTCCCTCGAGAAGCAGGTCCGCCTACAAGGCTAAAGATAATTGGAGGGCTGAAGAAGGATGGACAACTTTTATCCCTTCAGCGAAAAATTAAATCATTGGTAGATGTGGAGGTTGCTGTTCCAACAGTTCTAGTTGTTGGGACGTCAGCAGAGGTAGGAAAGACCCGTGTAACCAGCTCTCTCATCCGAACTTTAACAGAATCCGGTCATGCCGTTGGTGGAGTTAAACTATCGGGTACCGGCCGTATGAGGGATACACAAAACTACATTCAAGCGGGAGCAGTATCGACGTCGGACTACGTCGATACTGGCATAGACACGACATATGGTCGACGAGGTCAAGAGGTTTGGGAGTCAGCCATTTCTATGTCGGATTATCTAGTTAAAAGTGGGGCAAAGATTCTTATCGGAGAGTGTGGAGGGGATGTGATTTCTTCAAATTCTATGCCTATAATTGAAGGGTTTGCTAAGGCCAACTGCCTTTGTGCGGTTGTCGCAGTATGCAGCGATCCTTTGGCTGCATTGGGGCTAAAGACCGTCTTGGACAAAGCTATACCAGATATCCCTACTTTGCTAGCACCTATGCGAAGAAATGCAACTATTAGCGCTTCGATTTCGCGGGAACTCACCGGGTGGTCCTCTTTCACCACTTTAGACGAGCTTTTAACAGACGTTTTGGAAAGGATTTATTCCTACGATGATTCGTCGAAATAAATCTAAAGGTCATGCGTTGGTATTAGATACGGGGAAGGAAGAAGTGAATGCGGTCTTGTCGGAATTGCATGACTACAGATTCACACGATTGATGGATCCCCCCCCCATTGAAAATAGTGATTGTATTCCAGATAGTAATGGACACATAATAGGTCTAGAAGATGCAGCAATGGCTTTGTGGGGGAAGGACAGCTACCAATACGTAGTAGCTACATCGGAGAGAAATGTCTCACTAGCAGGAAGATTAAGATCACGATATGGATTGACTGGTATGAAAGAACTTGAAGCAGTGGCTTGCACTGATAAGTTAATTATGAAGCGTAAGCTTGAACAGGCAGGTGTTCCAGTTATTCCGTATTGGTCTGGATTAGATTTTATAGAAAATGAAGAAAACTGTAAGTCATGTGGGGAGGTAGTAGTAAAACCGCTTAATGGATCGCGTTGCCGTGGGGTTATCAAAATGAGTTCAGAAGAAGCATTAGATTACATTCGAAATATAGGTTATGAAGTAATCGTTGAGGAACAGATAAAAGTAAAACAAGAATTTCATTGCGATGGAGTAGTCGAAGGGGGAGTGCTTCGACACTGTGTTAGCTCGGCTTATTATCGACCTCAACTTGCTGCGGTTGGTGGATTAAATGCTAGTATACAAATCGACCCACTTAGCAGGGAAGACTATAAGCTAAGAAACTTGTCTGAGTTGGCAGTACAGGCGCTGGGGATAACCAAGGGTGTTGTTCATGTGGAGATATTGAGTGATGGTCGGAATTTGTGGGTTGGTGAAATTGCTGGGAGACCGGGAGGCGGCGGTATAACACGCTATTTCCATCTCATTACGGGATTAAATTTGTGGAAAATATTTACTTACCAACAACTTGGTCATGAGCTCGATATTAGATGTACAAAAGAAAAGTCGGATGGGTCATGGTTGCGTATCGGTGTTCCACCAACCGCTAAAGGTATCAAGATAGACGAAAACTTAAAGAGTTTAGGTTCGGACATCGAGGTCCATGATCGTAGGAAAAAAATGAGTTACACGTCTCGTAGTTACTGGCCTTTTGGTAGCATAATGTATGCAAAGACCAAGTCGATGGTGGATGCGAAGAGGTTTATTCAAGAAATAGAGAAACAGATTAAATCAGAAAAAAGGGAGTTATTAGAATATTGATATCTAGTTTATTTTCGGACTGGCTATGGAGTAACCGTAACCGTTACTCTAGCAGTAAAGAGGCTTTGGATCTTTTGGGATTACGAGAAAGAGAACTATCTCTGCTAGCAAACTCGAATGTTCGTGCCGTAATCACTCTTCCCCACGCTAGCCCTAATTTGTTTATGTCAAGACTTCATACAGTATGTCGTGCATCAGAGTTGGTAAGATCCGGTAACGCAGATTTACATATACGGGTGGTTCTAACACACACTAATATGTCTGATCTGCGTTGGCGACCATATGCCTGGTGGTATCTCGATTTAGCAGGAAATGTTCGACGGAAGACTATCTTCACACGGAATAAGCGTCGAAAGCATGTGTCGGTAATGAGTCTTCCACCATTAGACGTCTCTCTAAATGACGCAAGGGAGCCTGTGGCTGGGGCGGCACTAATAGCTAGGAACGCCCCGAATCTAGCGTTTTCCTACATGATAGCAATGGCTTACATTGAGCGTGCCGCTAATTTACATCATGGCGTTCCAACTTTGTATTTACCACTTGATTTATTAGTGGAGTTTGTTTTATCTAATGAATATAAGTTAGGGTGTATTGGTCAAGCATTACAAGAGAATGTTGAATATCGTACTTTAAATGCGTTGGGTGAAGTAGTTATAGGGAATGCTCAACAGGCAGTGATATTAGACCACATCTCCAATATGAGACTTCTAGGAACCCTGTCACCGGCGACAGTTCTTGGGGGAATGAAGACAGAACGGTACTGGCCACATGTGATCGAATCTTCCACTAAACTTGGTACTTGCCAGGGCTGGTTCGGTATTCCGCCTATGGAGATTGTCGAGCCATTTAATGAACTGTCTGTTCCCTATCAACCATCTGGTAAAGTTGTTTCACAATTAAAAGATCTGAAGATTGAATACTCACTGGCTCTTGCTCTTGCCGACACAAATTAGTTTTTCTAAGGCTTGGAACTATTTGATAAGGATAAGGAAATTGAATTATAGTAAAGCACAAAAATGGATGCTTTTCTTCAATAAGACAAACATCTGATCTGCCACAATCGTGCGCTTTTCTTGAATAACGAAAAAGGCCAATTTCTCAATTTTAATGCAGGGAAATTGGCCTTTTTATTTTGGAGTCCTTTAAGGGGCTCGACCGAGATACGTGTAAAAACAGGTCATAAGCTGTATTATATTTCTATTATTTGTTTTTAGATGAAAATAACAACCTCAGGATAAGCAAAAAAACAATTTCCTTATGAACTACACCTCTAATTATTAGACATAGTCTAATAATTAGAGGTGTAGTTTTTTGTATGACAAAATTTACGAAGGATTCAAAATTGACGCTCGTTCAAGGCTTTAATCCAAAACCAATTTCTCAAACAGAATATGCAAAACAAATGCACAATTTCAATACTGGTCGCGCTTATAAGAACTTCATGGAGAAGAAGGTTTACACGAGGTCTATAGAGAAATTACACCGTAGAGTTTAAACTAGACGTACTAAATTTTATGGCTCAATCGTGTATGTCGTTAATGGATACAGCAGCTACATTCATAATCCCTTCTTTTACAAAGGTTTATCAATGGAAGAAACAATTTGAAGTAGGTGGCTTAGATGCCCTTGAACCAAAGAGAAAGGGGCATCCATCCATGAAAAATAAACACACAAAACATGATACAAAAAGGATTCCGGCGGAAGGTTCAATTGAAGCGTTACAAGCTGAATTAGAACACTTACGCATGGAAAATGCGTATTTAAAAAATTTGAATGCCTTAGTTCAAAATAAGGGGAAATTACCAACTATTGATGTATTCAGATCAAGGGTGACATTATCAAATGAAACAGTACCGTCAGGCATTACAAGAAAGAGGTATCGTACAAAGTATGTCTCGTAAAGGCAACTGTTATGACAACGTAGTAATGGAGAATTTCTTTGGAATCATGAAGTCTGAAATTCTCTACATAAACGAGTTTGAAAGTGTAGAGCATTTCAAAATAGAATTAGAAAAATATATAGATTATTAAAATACAAAACGGATAAAGACAAAATTAAAAATTAGCCCGGTGCAATACCGGGCCCACTTTTATCAAGCTGCCTAATGAAATAACCGTGCCTAACTTTTAGATGGCACTTCAAAAATTCGTTATAAGAAGTTGAACTTTCTTATTTAATTTTGTAAGATACCCACCAAAAACACTGTCCCATATATATCTGTAAATCATTTGAAACAGGGGTAAATATATTTTTTAGTTCTTCCTCGGTGTAATAGTTTTTTATGATTTCATATTTTGTTCCATTATCCAAAGTCCTTAATTTATATGTATTTGGATCATTCTCTTTATATATTAAAGTACCACCTATGGACTTTATATAAATATTATCAGCCATAAAAACTGTTGTTCCAGACCCAAGCTTATTGTGTAATTGATTTAAAAATTCTTGAATTCTAAACTTTGGTATATGTGAAAACCAAAAGTTTGCAATACCTCCCTCAAAGTTTCCAGAGATTTTGTCAAGCTGATAGGCATCCCTTTGAAGAAAATTCACTTTAGAAGGGGAAATGTTTTTTTGATTTGCAATGTTTAATACTTCGTTGGAATAATCTAAGGCTGTTATATGTTTTGCTGTTTTAGCTATAAACTGTGTCCAATAGCCTGTCCCACATGCTATTTCTAAAATAGATTGGTCTGTAAATAGCTTTTGGAGTTTCTGTTGAATGAGAATCTGTTCTTTTTGACGAATAGGATCGTTTCTAAAATAAACCTTTTCATATTCATGAGCTCGTTCGTTATAATACATCTTCATAAATATCCCCCTTTGTACAAATTAACCAATTATAACATTTGCTAGTTAATTCTGTATATTGTTTTTTACATTGAAAGAGTTGAATGCTAGATACATTTCGATACATAGTTTCGGTAAGTTCTTAGATGCACTAGAAAAATTATATTTATGCGGGAGAATTTTAAAGAGATGTTTCCAGAACAATTAATAGAATTAGGTTATCTCCAAGATGATCTGTATGGTTGATTTTGACTTTGGAAACAGGTTACTCACAACAAGGGAGAAAACTATTCAGTCACTGGGGAATGCTCTGTTATATATATCCCAATCGAGGCATTTATAAATTTCAGGATACTACGAAGAGTGGTACATCTATAATAGAATAAATTCAACTGTATAGCGTGGGCGGAGAGGTTGCTAATCCTTTTTCTCTAAGTTTAGAGGGGAAGGAGGTGTAATCTATGGATTATTTGAATAATCTCATAGAACAGGATTATAGACATATCCAGCGACGTTTTTTCAAATCCGTAGGATTTCAAAGTCTTCGCCATGCTACTCGTACCTTGAAAGGAATCAGAACAATCCATGCTATATAAACGAAAACGAAGTTTGCAGCCGACCTTCGTTTTTTCAACATACAATGAATTACAGCAATTACTTACAATTGCATAAGATTCAACTGTACTCACTCTAACTTTCTATCAGTTAAGAAACTGTGCAATAGAACTATCCACAGTAATTTTACAAATATATATGACATCATCCAATTCTTTTAAAAAATTTATTCTTAAATTTTTATTTTTGCTTGAATCTACACTTAACGTTATAATTCTTATTTTTTTTCAAACGTTTATAATTTAACTGTTTAAGAGTACCGGTATACTTATCTTTAATATTGCTTCATAAAATGGTACTCACAGCTATGTCACTCCAATAAAAATGTTGTCACAAATGAATTCTGCCCCGCTTCAATTTTAGAAGCGGGGCAGAATTCATTTGTGATATAGACCAATAGCGTCAGTAATGCTAGAAAGTCCATCTTTTTCTAGTAGATTTAAAATTTCTTGGTTAATTTGTTTTGCAACAGAGGGCCCTCGATAAATCATACTAGTATAGAGCTGTACGAGTGAAGCACCAGATTTAATTTTTTCATATGCATCTTCTCCAGTAAAAACACCACCGGATCCAATAATAGGTAATTTTCCTTGAGTTTGTTGATAGATTTTAGAAATAATTTCTGTAGAACGTGAGTTTAATGGTTTACCACTTAAACCACCACTTTGTTCTTGATATTTAGACGTTAGATTAGTACGGGAAATAGTTGTATTTGCAGCAATAACTGCATCAACTTTTACTTCTAAAATTATTGAGATAACTCCTTCAAGTTGTTCTGGAGTTAAGTCAGGAGCAATCTTTAAAACAATAGGACGATATTGACTATGTTTTTTACATAATTCATCACGTTTAGTTAAAATAGAAGTTAATAATGGCTTTAAAGTATCGACATATTGTAAATCTCTTAATCCTTCAGTGTTTGGCGAGCTAATATTAATGACAAAATAGTCACCATGAGTATAGAGTGCTTCCAGTCCTTTTTGATAGTCCAAATTGGCGTCTTGGTTTGGAGTATCTTTGTTTTTTCCTAAATTAATTCCTAGAGGTATAGCTGGACGTGGTAAAGTCATAAAGTTTTGCTTTGCTTTATTTAATCCCTCACTATTAAACCCCATACGGTTAATAAGTGCTGTGTCCTCAGGTAAACGATATAGGCGAGGTTTAGGATTTCCAGGCTGAGGATTAGGTGTAATAGAACCTACTTCAACTGAGCCAAAACCAAGGGATGCAAGAGCTGGATATACATCAGCAAACTTATCAAAACCAGCTGCTAAACCAATGGGATTAGGAAATGTAATATTTAGTAATTTACATTCTAATCTAGAATCATTCAAGCTCATATTTGTATTGTATAAATCTCTAGCAAATGAAAATGATTGCATAACCTTTAGAGCTTGAATAGTTCGTGTATGAGCTTTTTCAGGGTCCATCTTAAATAATAAATTGCGGATATTTGCATACATAGTTAGAATCTTCCCTTCAAATTATTAAAGTTAAAAGAATGCTAAAAACTCCTTATCTAAAATGAACAATGTAAAGTATTCTAGGTAATAATTTATAACTAGAATTTTTGGATGAGTATAACACCTATAATTACTAAAATAGCGCCAAGAATACGTGGTAAGGATAACAGATGTATAGGAACATTAATTAAACCAAAATGATCTATTAATACAGATGCAACGATTTGACCAGCGAGTACCAAAGCTACGGTTGTTCCCGCTCCAATTCTTGGAATAAGAATAATGGTAGCTAGTACATAAAAAGCCCCTAACACGCCTCCAGTCCACACCCACCATGGTGCAGATGCAATACCTTTATTAAAACTAAAACCAGCTTTAAATAATGAAACGGTGAACAAAGTGATTGCACCAACTATAAAAGAAATAGTTGCAGCAACAAGAGGTGAACCTACAACAGTACGAAGTTGTGCATTAATACTGAATTGAATCGGTAAAGCAAGTCCAGCCAAAAAGGCAAATATTAAAAATAAAATCCACATAATAAAATATCTCCCATTGATATAGAATTGTTAGAAATAAAAATATATATAATAATATTTTTGAAATTAATAGTATTTTATGAATATAGCGAGCTCGCCTCACCCATTATATTCCATAGATAAATGTTATTCAAATGTTTTTTAAGTTGTTTTTTCAGACATGAGAGTTATTTCTTAATATTTTCATAAAAAAATAACAAAGAAATTTGATATGATTATTAATGGTGTTGACAAAGAAATATATTTTAGAAATGAGGAGTCGAAATCATGAATTCAATATGTGTATTTTGTGGATCGAATTTTGGAGAAAGTGAAGAGTATAAAAACACAGCGGAAAAATTAGGGGAATTTTTAGGTGAAAAAAATACCACATTAATTTATGGTGGAGGTAAAGTCGGATTAATGGGGAGTGTAGCAAACTCTGCCTTACAAGCTGGTGGAAATGTAGTAGGGATTATCCCTGAGTTTTTACGAGATAAAGAAATTGCACATCAAGGGCTTACTGATTTAATAGTTGTGGATTCTATGCATTCACGTAAACAAAAGATGAGTGAACTGGCTGATGGGTTTATTGTATTGCCTGGTGGATACGGAACCTATGAAGAAATGTTTGAAGTTTTATCTTGGGGACAAATTGGTATTCATAAAAAACCAGTTGGGTTAATTAATGTAGACGGTTTCTTTGACCCCTTACTTAAAATGTTACAACATACAGTTGATAAAGGATTTGCAAGACCAGAAAATCTTAATCTAATTCTATCTTCAACAAATATAGAGGAGCTTTTTGCACAAATGAAAGATTACAACCATGTTGTTGTAAATAAATGGGTTGATAAAAAAGCTTAATAGTATAGTTTATAATAAATAGAGAGGGAAACTTATAATAAGTTCCCTTTTTTTTTCTGCTTAAAACAAAAAAATCGGATATGGATATGATATCTCCTGTATGTAATATCTATAAGATGATGAAATGCAAAAACTTGATAAAATTTTCTGATAAAATTTTATCAAGTTTTTTTCTAGTGATAATAGTTTACGAATATATAACTATTTATGTTCTCCAGTAAATATTATTAAAATTTAAACCATACTTTTAATAAAGAAACGATGTGTATTCATGATAGTGTTAGGGATTTTAAAGAAATAAAGGAAATGAAATGTATGAAATCTGAAGAGTGATGTCAGACGATTACTTTTTTGTAAAAAAATAATAAATTTTACCATATATTATTGAAAAAGCATTTTTGGTTTGATATATTATTAATCATTGGAAGTTTGGGAATTCTCAGACTATTAAAATCTGATTAATATCATAAATTAATAAATTGGACGAATTGCATCATTTATAAAGTACCGGTTATACATTTGTGGTTTTATCAGTGGGATGTTTAAGAGATTAGGGAGGGAAATCTGTGTTATCTGCATTAAAGGTAGTGCCAATCGAACAAATATTTTTACATGAAGAATATGAAGTAAAGAGATTAAAATCAATTTGTAAAAAAATTAAAGAAGAGCAAAAATTAAAGAATCCACCTATTGCTTTTCAAATAAGTAAGGACAAGTATTTAATACTTGATGGTGCACATAGAACATCGTCTCTACAAGCCTTAAATTGCAAACGAATGGTTGTTCAAGTAGTGGAATCAGAATTAATATCTATTGATTCGTGGGCGCACTATATTCCAAATGACAGAAATTTCATTGCAGATTTTAAAAAAAATACTAATTTATATTGGAGCGACGTTCCTATTCAGGAACATAATTATTTAGCAATCGTTACAATTGATGGGAATAATCATTATGTTTATTCCAAGCTTATGAATCAATTAGATTTGTTTTCAATGGTAGAGACATGGAAACAAATTGTAAATGTATATACAGATAAATATCAATTTCAACGTATTTCTAATAATGAGTTAAAAGAAGATGGAATTGTTATTCGTTATCCCTCTTTAAGTTTAAAACAAATTGCTCAAGTTGTTGATGAAGGTATTTTACTTCCTGCTGGTGTTACGAAGTTTACAATAAATTGTGGACGTTTTTTAAATTTAAATGTACCTTTAAGCTTCATAATCCGTGAGGATTATGTAGAGGAAGATTGGCAAGAGATGCTAAAACTATGGAGAGAGTCCATTAGATTATATACGGATCCAATCTATTTATGTGAAATTTAAATAAGTATTTATTAGTCGCAGAAAACTTAATATTCTTAATATTGGAGGTAAACAGAAAATGGTGTACAGAGAAAGAATTAATGATAATCGAAAAGTATATTTAAATGGTGAATTAGTTAAAGATGTAACAAAACATTCAGCGTTTTCAGGTGCAATTCATTGTGTGGAAGAGTATTATAGTTTGCAAAATGAAAAACCAGAAGAGCATAGTTTTGTAGATACAGATGGTCAACGATCCTCAATTAGTTTGCTAATTCCGAGAAGCATAAAAGATTTAGAGCGAAAAAGAAAGGCTTACAAAGAAACAGCTGATATCTCTTATGGGATGCTTGGTAGAACACCAGACTTTATTAATGCAGCAGTAGCTACACTATCAGCTCATGCTAGCTTTTTTGGTAGAGATGAATATGCAAATTATACTCAAAATGCAGAAGAATATTATAAACATGTAAAGGCAAATAATTTATTTATAGCACATGGATCAATTAATCCACAGATTGACCGTTCAAAAGCTTTAGGTGCACAAGAACATGATTTTGCAGGAGTACATGTGGTGAGTTATGATGCATCAGGAATTGTGGTTAAAGGTGCAAAAATGATTGTTACATTAGCTCCAATTGCAGATGAACTCCTAATTTTTAATATGCCGGGCCTTAAGGCAGGAGATGAAGATTATGCTGTAGCATTTACTCTACCTGTGAATTCTCCAGGTTTAAAAGTAATATGTAGAAAACCTTTGGTCAAAGAAGGTTATGATACGTTTGATCATCCATTAACAAATCAATTTGATGAAATAGATGCTTATTTATTATTAGATGAAGTATTTATTCCTTGGGATAGAGTTCTAATATTTAGAGATGTAGAAAAATCTAATCAGTTTTATGATAAGACTTTTGCAAGGCACCATACGGGGCATCAAGGAATTGTAAGAGGACTGGCAAAAGCTGAGCTTTTAACTGGCATTGCTATTAAGCTAGCTGAGATGCTAAAACTGAATCAATTTATAAACATTCAAGAAAAATTAGGAGAGTTAACATCCTATGTAGAGTTGTTAAAGGCAAGTATCGTGTTAAGTGAACAAGATGCATATATGAGTAATGAGGGAGTAATAACACCAAGTATTAATGCAATCCAAGCAATTAGATATAATTTTCCAAAAATGTATGAAAAAATGGTAAAATGCATTCAATCACTAGCCGCTGGTTCTATGCTTGCGACACCTCATCATGAAGACTTTTTCAATGAAAATGGAGATTACTTAATGACCGCTCTTTCAACAGGTGAATTTGATGCAAAAGAAAGAACAATGCTACTTAACTTAGCATGGGATGCTTCAGGAGATGCTTTTGGACAACGTCAATTGGTATATGAGTACTATCATGCTGGTGACCCAATGCGTATAGCTGCTGGTCATTATTTATCATACGAAAAAGGCAAAATGTACAATATGGTGGAAAGGATATTGAAAAGTGAAACTGATAAAGTGTGCATGTCTCGTTAAAAAAGAAAACAATAAATTATTATTAGTAAGAGTTCGAGATAATAAACATTGGTATCTACCAGGTGGGAAGATTGAACAAGACGAGAAGGCCAGTGAAACGTTAAAAAGAGAGTTACTTGAGGAGTTAAATATTAAATTAATTCCAGAGAGTATTCAATATTTATATACAGTCACAGGACCAGCTTATAACGAAAAAGCAGTAGTTGATCTTGTATGTTTTTCCGCGGATTGGGAAGGGAAAATTCAACCTAAGGCAGAGATTAGTGAAGTAAGTTGGATTGAATATAAAAATAAAAATTTATTAGCTCCTGCCGTATTAGAACTAATAAAGAACTGGGATTGACTAAGGATATTGAGGTGAACAATTACATTGATTTATAATATAGAACGTTTAGTTAATAAGATGAAACAAAATGGGTTAGATGCAATTATTGCTTCTACAAAAGAAAATATTCGTTATTTTACAGGATTTCAGCCAGTTGTAAAGACATTAAATCCATATTTTGGACAATGTTATTCAGTTATTACAATAGATAATCCTGAGATTGTTCATATTGTCCATTCTATTGGGGAAATTGATCAAGTATTAGATGCACGAGTGCAGGTAGGAAAAATATATACTTATGGGGTTTTTTATAGAGAACATAAAAATAATGTTCTTCTTTCTGAAGAAGAAGAGCGTCTGAAACTATTATCCAATTTCGATGCGAGCCATTCTAATGGGATAGAGGCGCTTATTGCTCTTTTAAAAGATATAGACATTGAACATTGTAACATAGGTATAGATGAGGATGGAATGCAGCCATATCATATCGATACTATTAGTAATAGTTTTAAAAAAAGTAAGGTAGTTTCGGTATCTAATATTTTAAGGCATGTTAGGTCAGTAAAAACAGATAATGAAGTTCAAGCATTGGCTTATTCAGCAAGATGTATAGAGAATGCAATTGAAGATGTAGCTGCTAATTTATTTGAAGGTATAAGTGAATATGAAATAGCCAATATTTTCAATTGTTCTATTGCTAAAAAAGGAGCATTACCTGTTTTACCAATGATTAAAGTCGGAAGACATGCTGTTGGTGGTCAGCGTAGGCAAAGTAAGGATATTAAATTAATGCCAGGAGATTTAATTTGGTTTGACTGTGATATTGTGTGTGACGGATATTGGGCAGATATTGCACGAGTTTTATCTTATAAGTATATGAAGCCAGAGTATGATAAATTTAATGCACTTTATAAAGGACAATGTATAGCTATGCAAGAAATTCAACCTGGCATGAAGGGATCAGATGTTTTTGACTTAACGATGGACGCAGTGTATAAATCTGGTTTCAAAGAATACAGAAGGCATCACGTAGGGCATGGTATAGGATTGGAACCATATGAATTGCCTATACTTGCTCCAAATAATGAGGATGTAATTGAGGATGGAATGGTTTTATCTGTAGAAACACCATATTATGAGTTTGGATTAGGAGCATTACACGTAGAGGATCCGGTTTTAATTTCTTCTAGTGGAAATAAAATTCTAACTAGTACTAAGGGGCATATCAAAATCGTGGAGTGATAAATGTATGATTTATGATAACATTACAGAATGTATAGGAAATACACCCGTGGTAGATTTTAAAAGTGATTTGGTACCTTATGGGAAAAAGTTATATTTAAAATTAGATTACTTCAATCCCAATTTTAGTGTGAAAGATAGAACGGCTCTTGGATTAGTGAAAGCTGCTATGAAAAGTGGGAAAATTCGAAAAGGTGATATTTTAATAGAGTCAACTTCAGGTAATTTGGGTAAATCTCTAGCAATGTTAGGAGCTGTTTATGGATTTCAGGTAATCATTGTGGTGGATCCAAAGATTAGTTCGAACCTATTAAAATGGTATAACGCATATGGTGCCCAGGTTGAAATGGTAAAAAATCCAGATGAAAATGGTGGTTTCCAAAAAGCAAGAATTCAACGTGTGAAAGAGCTTATAGTCCAATATCCTAATGCATATTGGACAAATCAATATGATAATCCTGATAATCCTAATTTTCATGCTGAAACTACTGGTAAAGAAATTGTCGATTTACCTATTGACTCTGTTGTGGGAGCAGTAAGTACAGGTGGACATTTGTGCGGAGTCGGAAAATTTATTAAGCAATTTAATCCTGAAATTAATGTTATTGCTTGTGATGTACAAGGTTCTGCTGTATTCCAAAATCACTTTAATCCCTATTTAATTAACGGAGTTGGGTTGAGTTGGAGAGGCCAAAATACAAATTTAGAAGTTATAGATCAAGTTTGTATAGCAAGTGATCAAGAAGCGATTTCAACTTGTCGTATCTTAGCTAAAAAGTATGGAATCATGATAGGCGGTTCTGGAGGATTATCAGTCGTCTCAGCATTGGCCTGGCTTAATAATAGTAATGCAAAGGCAGTTGTGGCTATTATTCCAGATACAGGAATAAATTATTTGGATCAGATTTATGATGATGTTTGGTTAGAGAAAAAAGGAATAATATTATTAGAAGAAGAACAACTTCAACAGAGAATAGATGCTAAGAAGTTTATGAAACCAGACAATATAGAAAGTAAAACTTTAGTCTAGGAAATATAGATGCTAAGTTCGCAGTCTATATTAATTTTGCCGCTTGATTATATAAATTATAAAAAGAAACAGAAAAGAGATTCCAATTATCATAAATATATATGTGTATCTTCTATTAATAAAAGGTGGTAAATAGTGAAATGAATACTAATAAGAATCAATTTATACAGTTCATTTGCGAGGAGAAAATCCTTGAATTTGGAAATTTTAAATTAAAATCAGGCCGTAACAGCCCCTATTTCTTTAATTTTGGTTCATTTGATGATTCAGTTAAATTAGCTAAATTAGGAGAATCCTATGCCTCTAGTATTATAGAAAATAACATCGAATTTGATGTTATTTTCGGCCCTGCATATAAAGGAATCCCAATCTCCTTATCTGCGTCTATGGCTTTATTCTATAAACATGGACTACGAGTTAATTATGCGTTTAATCGTAAAGAGGCAAAAGACCATGGTGAAGGTGGAAATATTGTGGGGACTTCTTTAAAAGGAAGAAAAGTGCTTGCAGTAGACGACGTTATTACATCGGGCAGAACAATTAAAGAAACAAAAGAAATTATCGAGAGAGAAGGTGGAGAATTATCCGCATTTCTTGTTGCTCTTGATAGAGAGGAAAAAGCGTTAGAGTCTCAACTGTCAGCTTTAGAAGAGGCATCCAAAAATTACAGTGTAGACATATATGCAGTTGCTAAAATCTCTGATGTAATGAGTTATATGGAAAAAGAGCATGGTAAAACCTATGTTCATCTTTCTAAAATTCAAGAGTATTTAAATTTATATGGAACAAAAAAATTAACAATTTATTAATATATAATATCTATTAAAATAAAAGATGAGTAAACAGGGAGTAATAAGATCCCCTTATAGTAGGTGGCCTGCTACATCGGCATCAAGTTGAAATTCTATAATGCTCCAAAACGAAGAAATTGTGTCATTTATAGCAAGGAAGTTCATTTTTATCATTTGGGAGATACTTCAAAATATTAAGTTGATAGGAAGTTGGCGCTACTCCTTAAAGGTAATGAATTTTATTTAGGGAATAATTACCTTTAATATCCTAAGCTAGTTTATCTACAGTGTAAATGGTTATTATTGATGACTTTAGTATATTTATACTGCGTAATTCATTAATTCAAAGCTATAAAGAGATAAAATTTCTTTGTAGCTTTTTTGATTACTAAAAACATTTAAAAGATTTCGCGACAAACACATAGTAACTTCATACATAGCACAATTGTGCACATACTTTTTAAGAATTTAACTTCAGTTAATTTATATATCCTCCTAAGAACCGCGAATTAGTTCAATAATAATTTCTAAACCGTAAATAACCAATGCCCTCTATATAAAGAGTACCCCTGGTTTTGTAAGTCTGCTATCACTGTATTGGGATCTTCATATTGGATTAAATCAGTTAACAATAGAAATTCAATAAATGAAGCATTTGCATCATGATATATCCCGTTTAAGATTTTTATCTCTAGTTCATTGAATTGAATATTATGCATTAAGTTATTTACTAATTTTTTTGTGATCAAATCACCAAATTCTTTAACAGGCTTCGGTATATCCAATTTTTTTCTATCATCATTTTTAACTCTTAAATCTAAAATTAAATAATCAACTTCTTTTGAATAAAGTGCTTTTGTATCTTGAATAGGGAATTTCGGCCTTGTATTCCTTTTAAATAGGTCTTTAAAGGATTTCAAAAAATCACTTCCTTAAACATGATGTAAAATAATTAGTAATATCTTTTTAAGCGAAGTTAGATGAGGTGTAGCTCTAGCTGATGGTGTTTTTTGTTAACAATTTTCTTTTTTTGTTTTTTAGGGATACTTACACATACCCATCAAGCTAAGGCTAGGTATTCCATGACCTTCCGTTCTTGTTGCCTACATGCTTGATATTTTGTTTATTTGTTTTTAAAAATGCGCATTCCAAATAAACCTTGATAAGGTGTATTTTTAAAGGTTATGCAGTTTTCTGCTTTAGATTGGATACAGTGCACTGATAAACAACGCCTAAAATATCAAAGATTGTCTTTTTCTCATATCTATGGGATTTCCGTCCGTTTTTCTGTAAGAGGTCAAACAGACGAAGGAAAATTTTTGATACTTCTTGGGTGTCTTGTTGTATAGCTTTATATACTAAGTACAGATGATCTTGAATCATATAAATTGCTTTATATTCACTTAATTCTTTTTGTTTTTTCTGTAGTAACAGCTGTCGCATTTTGAACATAGTGGAAGAACAAAGAAAAATAGCGATTAACTGTCCATAAAGATGACATTCTAGACGCTCTTGCTTAATATTGTGACAATGATTGATACCAAAAAGAGATTTCCATGTTTTAAATACAATCTCTATTTGCCAACGTAGAGAGTAAATCTCGTGAACATGTTCCATCGGAACCATTTCCCATGGGATGTTGGTAATATAAACATTGATTTCTGTTAAACGTTTACTTTTTTCAGAGTATGTAACCCCTTTTTTCTTTTCAACATAAGTTTGCTGTTTCCTACGTTTATGAACTTGAGCTGATGTGAGTCTGCATATTACAACTCGTGAAGGTAATTTTTGTTGTCCAACATAGGCATTTCGAATTTCATAAGTATCTCCTGGTTTTATCTGATGCATGATATGTTCAAGGTCAAGTAAAGCATATAAAGATTGCTATTTAACTGTCCCATCCCGAAAGAATTCTGGAGATTCATTTTTCACATATACTCTATTATTTAATTTCAACCGTGAAACATAGAATACCCCTCGTTGATCCATCTGGTCTAAATCTTTTAGAGAAAAGTAACCTAAATCTCGAATACATAAATCTCCTGGTCGTAAAGTATCCAAACATTCTGTACCAAAGGTTTTATCATTATTTTTGCCTGGTTCCATTTGAAAATTGAGGAATTTCCCACTATGTAAATCATACTCTAGTTGAATCTTAATACCAGCTGTCTGTGCACATCCTCCTGAACCAGGATAAATAGAAGATAAATGGTTGGGTACTTGAAAAATAGTAGCATCTAAAATACGTATACGTTGAAAATAAGAAATGTATTGGTTTGAGATTTGAGAAGAATCATTTAGTTTACTTTGGATTAAAAGGGAAAATACACGCTGTAGAAATAAAACAGCACATCGGTTAAAACGTTGATTAAGTCCTTCAGGACTCATAAGTGTAGCTGTATTTGCATAAAGCTGACTACATAATCGAGTAAGGGAACTACTTGCTACATGTTGACTGATCCAAATACATAAAGCAGCCAAATCTCGTGCGCCATACTTACTTTTACGTTTTACAAAACCTGTGTCTTGGCCAAGTTGTTGAAGAATATGTGGAGATAGATATCGCTGTAGTTCTTCAGCGAACAAATAAAACTCATCTTGAATCGATAGATTCATACAAAAACGCCATCCTTTCTGTATATTTCTACAAAAAGAATAACGTCTTTTTTGCTTTATAGATAGTGCAAAACTTTAGTTTGATAGTGATGGAAGACCCCCATTTGCTGAATAAGATATTTTGCTTGATTATAAAAACATTAATTATTGTATAGTTTCATAACTTTGCTCACTATCAACTCAGCAGTATTCTCTTCTGGCGGCATTAGTAGATTTGTACTTGGCCCATAAACCACAGGGTTTAGTTCCACTTCATACCCTCCGTATATATATTCTTCTTTTGTAGGTAAATAACCTATATAACCATTCGTGTATCCACCAAAAAAAGCCAGTTCATTGTTTAGATTTTCTTTAATAGCTAGAGCTGTTTCTGAAAAAGGTTCCATTGGTATTCCAGAGAATGATCCATCATTGATTTGAAATAACTGAATTTCTAAATCAATTGCTAACTGTTTAATATTTTCCTTGTGCTTAGCAACAACAACACTAAGCCACTGATCAGTATTAACACCCCATTGCTTTTCAGCTAGTAGCGCCATTTTTTTTATCTCTTCAAGCTCAGGAATATCCTTTAGTTTCATATTCATTGTAGTTGAAATAGTATTCAGCTTTGAAATTAAATTATAAGTAACTGTTGGTAACATCGTTAGCACATTGCCACTCAATATGTAAGCCATGTGCTTTAACGCTTCCTTAGAACCACGGTATTTTGCATTCACATTTCCAGCTGCCCCCTGAACAATGATTACAGGGCAGTTCAATGTTTGTTCTAGAATTCCCCTTGTCAATCCTGGATAATCTGCTGATAATATATCACTATCTGACTTTAAGACATTAGGATGAGCAGTACAAAATACAATAATTCCAGTTAGTTCTTTTGTTTTGTAGTTTCTGATTGCTAAAACGCCAATTCGTTTGTCTACAACTCCATTTTCATTTATACCCATTTTCACTTTTCCATCAGATGTTCTCTCTCTTCGATTTACTCCAATTTCACCCATCGTTACGTTCCAACCCACCTCAGATAATTGCATATTATCATTTGCAATTATGGCTCCTTTAACCACATTGTTGATAAGAATCGTTTTATAAGACTTTATCAATTGATCATCACCGACTGTTTCGGGACCAGAATGGGTATGAGTATAAACAACGGTTATGTTTTTGAATGGAACATTCAACTCATGTGCAACCTGTTCTCGAATTATTATTGTATCTTCTATTAACATTCCTATATTATCAATACTAATAAATACGGTCTTTGTTTGATTATTTTCAAACACATATACTGTTGCATAAATATGTTCTTCAATTTTACTAATCCCTATTGGTCTATGGTATCCAATAAAATCAATACCTAAAGGAGGTGTAATATCCACCTTACATATTCCTACTTTACTCATTTGAACCTCTCCAGTTATCTATGTAATTTGTTATTTAATTACTTTACGTCTTATTCGGCTAATTACTACTATTCTTGAATAAAAACCTCGCAATTTCTATACTTATTTTAACACTAATAATCTAAATATAATGATTGGAAATCCTTAATCACCCAAAATAGTGCTCACCATACATAGACATTAAGCTAAGGTTTTAATGTACGCCTAAAATGAAAATTTGTACCAACTTGTAACAAAAAAGCTCATTTTTTCGTTTTGGGGTAATTCTGATTTCTTAAGTTGATGGGTATGTTGTTTCACCCCCATTTCGATATATGTCTATTATAAATCAAACGTATATTCGGTGTGTAGTGAAGTGATCATGAAAAATTGCCAAGTAACAATTTACTATCTGTTGAACAATTAAGATGGCATCTTGCCATCCCTTGTACCAAGTTAACCCATCTTCCACCGTCTCACTTTGCGTTCCTTGAGTAAAAAAATTTCTTAGCTAAAATGATAACAACATGTTTGGTAGTAATGCCAAACATGCTTATATATCCGGTGGTTATTTTGTGAAATACTTTAGAAGGGGGATATAATTATGAGAGTGTTTTTATCCAGGGATGCAGCGGTGAACATGGATTTAAGACAACTTGAAATGAATACTACGTATGCACTTGTAAATTATGGTGAACCAAAAACTGCTCTAATGAAGAGGGTTCAAATAAATATTACTAAAATTGAGGATATGAAACTTAAAGTTGAAGTGATTGAAGAGAGAGAAGGACCAAAGGTATATGGTTTTTTAATTAAGGACTTTTTTAGTGAATTAGTTAAAGGTGTAGAAAATCGGCCGAAATTTAATTTAACATATTATGATATTGATGAGGCTAAATCTATAGTATCTTATGACTTTACTTTAAATTCAAAAACATCTGATATGGAGATTAATAAATTTATTGATTTTATAGAGGGACAAATTACTGAAGTACATTTAGAAGTTTTTAAAGCTTTTAATTTACCGACGAATAAAAAAGAATAGATAAATCTCATCTGTCTTTATAAAGAATAGGTCATTAGTCTATTTAATGGCCTGTTCCTTCTTTGAATTGAAAATCAATAAATGCTAAGGTGCTATACATACTTTCAGCTTAAAAGGGGGATTATTGGGGAGTCATGAAAATATTTTTGCTTTGTGCTAGTTTATTTATAAGTATTTGCGTTTTGCCAGCTGCTATGTTTACTGGTGTAATGGCTATCGCTTATTTTACTAATTCTTTCGATATATTACCTTATTAAAGATAAGAAAAATAATTATAAGATTGCATAGCTTTTTTGATGTTACTAATCAAATCTTGTTTTTTAATACTCAGAGAAACGTTTAGCTTTTTTTGAGATTAAATATTTATATGGTAATATATTGTAATAGGAATGAATAAGTAAAAGGACAAGACACTATGGTCTATGCCCTTTTTTCATTAATATGGTAGAAAGGTGGAATATTAATATGATGTTACGTTATGTAAGAGTTAGAGAGATTTTATCTAAAGAATATAATGTATCTTTAGATAAAAATAGTAAAGATGGTCAAGTGAACCGATTGTTCTTTGATATGTTAAGAGAGAAAGAACAAAGTTTTTTTTACTTGAGTAATGGGAAAATGATTTCCGTAGGAATTAAGCAATACATGAATTATTGGATTATGAGTACAGACAAAAAAAATCATTATATTGCTATAAATCCAGATTATGAAAGAAAATATGCGAAATACGAAAAAAATGATAATAATCAAAAGACACAAACTGATTTTTTATCTTCTTGTGCTGGCATATTAAAAGCTGTTACTGATTCTAAAATAGATGAGGAAAAGAAAAAGCAAATCCTTAATATACTTGTTAATTAACTATCAATTTAATGAAATGTATGAAATTGATAGTTAATTTCATACATTTCATTAAATTGAATTTCGAAAAGTTAAAATAAATATATATCTTTTAATTATAGTATATTTTCACAGGTAGTAACGATCTTTCGGACTGAGAAATGAGCATACTGTGCTTAGTATCTTAAACTCAAGGACCGCTTTTTTGCTACCCTTGAGTTACAAGGACGATACCTATTAAAACTATTGTAACTAAGGTTGGCTTATAATGTATAATTAATTTTAATGATAGGATTTTTAAATATAGTTAAAGAATAATATTTATATAACTGATTTTGGGAGGTACCTTGTGCAATATAAATACTCTGTAAAACTAAAATATCCAAGGTCTGTATTTTGTCCTGTCATGAAAGCAGAAATGTCAATTCATTCGGAGGAAATATCAGAGGTTGGATTTTTTTCCAAGATGTTAATATGGGCAGTTGGAATCGGAAAAGGTTATTCTAAACAAGAAATTGCCGAAATTACTGAGATGCCTTTAAACATTGTTGATGATGAAGCAAGCTACTTATCAAAAATTGGATTGGTAGATGAATCGGATCAACCATTAAACCTAACTGAATTGGGAAATGCATTTTATCGGAAGATAGTGGCTGTCGAAACCTTCAATGATCTTAAGGAACAAGTTCTCATTAATTGTGTTTCAGGGGAGATTGTTGCAGATAATGTAAATATTACTGAGAAACAAGAGATTATTGCAAATGAAATCGTTTTGAGTCAAAGAATTATCCCGGATCTATATGGGAATTTAAATCCTTCCAATTCGAAGGACTTTTTGCTGAAGAACTTTGAGTTATTGCCTTTATCCCAAGAAGAAAAGGCGCTTTTAGATGTGTCACTAAAGCTGTTATTTGAAAAAGACAGAGAGAAAAAAGCGTTCATTCATTTCAAAGCTAAGCACGTTCCTTTTATACTCCATAGTGGTATGTTGAATGAGGTAGATAGAGAGCAACTTGTACTAAGGGAAGAAAGGCCGATAATGGAGGAGGCTCATTCGTTATTACCGTTTATGTATCCAGTACAAAAAGGGAAATTGTGTATTACTAATTTGTTATTAGAACCTTATCGATCTGTGTTAAGTACACTTGATAAATTGGAACAGTTTGAAGGTGGATTGATTAGTGGTAAAGCAATTTATCTCCTAGAGCTATTCAAAAAGGAACAGAGAATCCGAAATGAGCTTTCGATGGAGTTTTATTTTGATTGTGTTTCAGGTATACTAACTTCTTCTCTCGATTCTAGTTATAGGAGGGAAAATAATATTCGAAACGAAGTAGAGATACTCCCTAATTACAAAATAGAAGATATTTTAATAAGGGATTCTACCATTATATTAGAAAATTTAACAGGTTTAGATTTAGATAATATGAATTGGGAGCTCAGTTTTGAGGTAGAAGAGGAATTTTATTTGAAAATAAATGAAAATCCAGCAAATATTTTCAGTATGGAGTGAGAACATGGGGCGATCAGCATTTAACTTTTCACGACAGGCTTCAATCTTGTTTAAAGTTGCGACAAAGAAAACGATTAGCAAGACGAACTTAGCGTTGTTAGCTATTGATACAGCTGTTTCTTTAATTGAGGCGGGCTGTGCCTGTTTAAACTATAATGAAGCGAAAAAACAGACGATTGAAATAAAAAAACAGGTAAACAAAAAGAATAAGTTAATAGATGGGGAAGTAAAGGAAAAGGAAAAACAAATTGAATCAGAATTTAATCTGATGGTGGAAGAGATGTTTAAGGAATTGAATGAAAAGAGACGGACACTCCAATTAAATGCGGAAAAAATACGGAATGATATGACGATTGGGCTAAAGAAGGACGTTCAAGGCAGTAAGAAATGGTTAAATAAATTGGACTTACAACAGCTAGCCATTGATCCAATTAAAGAAACTCTTGCCCTATATGACAAGTTCATACAGTTGTCGGATACAGGGTCTCATAAACAGTTTTTAGAATTGGAGGAGCAGCATCGAATCTGTCTACAAAAATATACGGAATTAAGAACAAAATTCATATAGAGGTGAGATATGATGAGTAATCATAAAAAAGGTAATCTAGATAAATATTCGCCAGTTATTAAGGAAGACAAGATAGAAATTATTGATAGAAATTCGAAGACAATTAGTACAGGTATGAGCAAGGGAGATATTTTATTCAAGGTAGCAGAAGCGTTTCCGGATGTTGTCGAAAGTGTTTCTGGTGCATATAAAATGAGGCAACAAACGCTTCTAGAACGGGAGAAAACTAAGGGGTTAGAAATAGAAACTAAGCACAAAATGGCAGAGTTACAGAGTACAACAGCTCAAATTTTAAGTGAGAATGACAAACAAATTCAGGTCTTAAGAAATGAAGATTCCAAGCATGAAAGGGAAACAAACTTAGAACGAGAGAATGTCATCACAGAAAGAGAAATGAAATTGAAAGAACTTGATCATAAAGATAATCTTGAAATGAAAAAGCAGGATAGGGAAGGTGAGAAGCTGAAAAATAAAACGTCAACGATTAAATTGTGGCAAGATGCCATTCGATCTAAGATGGAAAAAGGCGAAGATTACTCATTTGAAAGCAAAATGCTAATGGAGACTGTTCAGAACTTGGATCGTTAAAAAATTGCTTATTGGTAGGGAGAAGGTGAGAGCATGATTCCATTCATTGCAGCAGGTCTGGCAGTAGTTGGGATAGGTGCAACTATTGGTGCATTTATTTTTGATACACTAACAGAGGAAGAGAAACGAGAACAAAGCAGGATACGAAGTGATTACGAGGATTACGTTGAGAGAAATCAAGAAAAGTTGCAAGAGTTATTAGGCCGTAAACAAAAAGAATTTGACTCCTTATCGAAAAGTGAACAGGAGAAATTAGACAAGGAAATTGCGGATCTTACAAAAGAAAATCATAGATTTCGCGAAATATACCATAAAGCAATCTTGGCTCAATTATTTGAGCATCAAAATCGAAGGGAATTGGTAAAGGAGGAAATTAGCTCCGCTATTAGTCGAATTCGTGAAATTAAAAAGCGACATCATTACTCATTACTAAGAAAGCAATCCTTAACACAACTAGAATTTACTCTTCAAGAATCATTACAGAAGATTATTAGCTATTTAATATACTTAAAGAAATATAAAAATCATTTAAATGATTGTGTACGTTTAGGGAAGGATTTACCGGAGCCATTTGAGTTCTTACTGCCAAATCAGTTCCCGTATCGTGGACAAGTTCTGTATATGAAAAAAGGAGCAGTAACACAAAATGGTATCTTCAATGTTAACAACCAGTTTACATTGAATTATTTGTGTGTTGATTATGACATGGTGGAGGAGTACGACGATCATGCTGAAGTCCCGCTTTTTGTGGATTATTATGATTTCAAGCAGTACTCTTACGTTCTCTCCATTGCAAAAGGTACTTTTAAAGATTTAGCTTTGTTCCAGCCTAGTATTGGGATTGAGGCAAAGGTTACTCGACATGATCAATCAAAAAAGCATAGTGATATTTTTTTAGATTTTAAAAGTATAAATTTGAAGTTGCCGAGAAAAAACCTAGATAACCCATTACGACTTCCACCGCGAGGTACTAAATTACGAGTGTTTCCTTCGGCATGGGATTATTTTTTAAAAGAAACCTGGGATATTATCGTTACAGAACGTTTTCAGGAATCTTTATCTGTATTGCAGTTCCAGCGTATTCCCCTTGTTATTCCAGTAAATTTAATTAATTCATTGAATGAGTGGATGGAAAAGAACGATTATTGGAATGGGACGGATGAGTGGAAAATTGCTCCGTTTGATGAAAATAACCTTTCAAATTTAAAAGAAATTAAGCTACAGCTTGGAACAAATTTAGTGTTACGAGCTAGCATGCAGCAGTATGAAACGTACAACTACTTGAGGCTAGAAGATGTTTTATCCAATGAATATATGTGCAAGCCAGATGATGTATTTGTAGCGATCAACACAGATTTATTTTTAACGTTAGAAGAAGAGATTCCGATTACAGATGAGGCTCAATTTGAGGAGTTAAACCAGCTTTGTATCCTACTAATTCATGAATTTAAAAACCAAAAGAGCATTAAAGAAAGTCATGAAGGGATGTTGTACTTTAATAAATGGGCGGAAATTACCGATAGGTTAATAACCTATAAGTTTAAGGGGCCCTCCCAATTATGTCAGGTTAGGAACATTTCTAATAAAAGGCTAGATAAAATCACAAAGCAAGCCATTTATGACGGAAGCATAAAAAATATCAATGAGGTAAGAGCATTTTTAGAAAAGGAAAGAAGAGGCCCTCGTCATTATTTTATTGAAGCAAATGATGGAACATTTACTGTGCGTTTTCATGAGACAGGAGAAGGTATTACGGTTTATGGTGATTGTGGGTTAGAGGGAGATATAGATCTTTTGCTATATGAAAAAAATATGCCATATCCAGAAATACAGCAGAAGAATGCACTTAATGGGTTTCGACAAGGGTTAGTTAGCAATTCGAACATTAAAATGTATGTATTAAACTCGTTGAATGTGGAATCGTCTAAAAATGAATTTAACTTTGTGAAATTTTATAATTCGTATATTGAAGAGAACCCAAATCAAAATCAGCTTGTAAGAAATAGTTTGCAGGAGAAGGAATTTTATATGATTCAGGGCCCTCCTGGAACAGGAAAGACCACGGTTATTATTGAAATTATTCAGCAATATTTAGCGAATTATCCTAATGACAGAGTTCTTATCGTATCCCAAGCAAATGTTGCCGTTGATAATGTTATGAAAGACTTAATAGACATATATGGATCGGAAACAATGATTCGTTGTGGTAAGGCAGACAAGATTGACCCCGTCATTCAACCGGTGAGCTTTGAGAAAAAATATGAGGAATATATGGAACGGCTCGAGCGTAAAAAACATCTATATGGGTCTGACCCACTATTTAATCGTTGGTATGACGAGGTTAGTATGGATGGGTATAATGCTCATTTGGGAGAATTGATTTTAATAAGCAATAAGATTATAGGTGCAACTTGTGTAGGGTTAGCGCAAAAATCGATTGGGCTAGACCGTTTAGAATTTGACTTAGTCATAATTGACGAGGCAGGGAAGGCTCTACCAGCTGAGTTGTTAATTCCAATTAATCGAGCAAAGAAGTTAATTTTAATAGGGGATCAACGCCAGTTGCCACCTACTTTAGACAGTGCTTTATTCGACCCGGAAAAAGTCGAAATCGAAGATGAAGAGTATGTGAAAGAGGAACTTTTTGAGAAAAGTTTATTTGAGAAGTTGTATGTGAACTGTCCGGGCAGTAACAAGGGCATGCTAGCTACTCAGTATCGAATGCCCGCGGTAATAGGGACGATGATTAGTGAAATCTTTTACGATGGACAGCTACGAAACGGTGAAAGTACTTATCACAAAGAGCTACCTTTTTTCGGTAATCATTTAAATCTGATAGAAATGAGCGATGAACCTGCCTATAAAGAAACTGCCATTACGGGGAAATCCCCTGTAAATGAACGAGAAGCTGACATGGTAGCGGACATTTTGCAAAGGATAAACGAAAAAATTGGGCCAATGACGAAAATAGCGATTATCACCCCATATAAAGGACAAAAACGATTGTTGCAGCGAAGACTATTAGAGAATGGATTAGATCCGTATAATGGGAATATAGCTGTCAATACGGTAGATGCCTTTCAAGGAGAAGAAGCGGAAATTGTGTTTTATTGCATGACTCGTTCCAAGCATAAAACAAATTTCTTTTCGGACATCGCACGTATCAATGTCGCTATTTCACGTACGAAGTCTGAGCTACTCATTATTGGTTCCATCCCCTATATGAAAAGTTATGGTAGGGATAGTGCAATTTGCAAAGTAGCAAATTATGTAGAAAAACATGGTGTTATTGTTCCTTATAGCAATTTAAGTGCATTCTTAGAGGAATGTTTATTAAAGGTTCCAGTTGGAATAGTGACTAAAATGGACTCTAATTTCTCTATGCAAATAAGCGAAAAGGAAGATGCAGTGAGTGCAAAGGAAAAAAGCACAAAGGTAGCCGTTATATCAGAAAGTAATAACCAGTCATCTCCTCCCATTCTTCCAATCGTAAAGGAGCAGCCTTCTCAAAAAAGGATAGGGAAAATATATGTAAAAGGGCAAAGACAAGTACTCGAAAAGCAGTTTAATGAAAGTGAATCTGTTAATGAGATGAGTCATGGTACGGACAATTATAACCATGTATGGAATAATGGAATCAGTAATGATGAACCTAACCTCCAAGAAGTAGATTTAGAGCATTATGGTGGATACCGTGCCAATGAAGATGATCTCGGTGAATACGATGCAGACTCTGATATTAGTATTATGAATTTAGGGAATATTGTTGTGGAGTATACAAACAACAATAGTGATGATGCTATTGTAAGTAATATAGTCAAAAATAAAGGGCCTTCAAGTAAAGCTATTAATGATGACTTAATTATCAGCTCTTCCCTACAACTCTCAGGAGTTATAAAAGGAGATATAGTTATTCGTAAAGGTGGAGAACTGAATTTAAGTGGTATTGTTCAAGGGGACATCACCCTTGAAACCGCGAGTAAGCTTCAAATTAGTGGGGTCGTAAATGGCGATGTACTAATGAGTACAGCTTCAGTATGTAACTGCACAGGAATTGTAAATGGGGATATAGAAAACAACGGTGGTAAATTAACTGTTTCAGGTTTTGTAAACGGTTATCTATATAGAAATGCTGGAACTACAGATATAACAAAAGGTGCTAGTATAGCGGAATTAGTTTAATTTGACTTTAATATAAATTCGTACTGTATTAAATAAAGATAACTGTTTTAAAGATATGAAAATAAATTAAAATTCTGATTAAACTCTATTTAAAATAAAAGCTATCCATATCTGAAATTCTTAGAGGTTATGAGGTGCTTTTAATCGAACCTTTTTCGAATCAACAATTTGATGTCTTCAGCCACTATTTAATCAAAATTTCTTTTAAATCAATAATAAAATTACAAAAAAACGTATCTACATAGATGCGTTTTTTGTGGCGAACCTCTTATAAGTTCATATAAAGCAATTAGAACAACTGTCTTGAATGAAAGAAATATTTCAAAAAATGATAAATATCATATTATATTCAGAAGTAAATCGGAACTATAGTAAACAATTAGTTCCGATTTATAACTTTAAGTTAAATACAAACGAAACCCAAGAATTTGAATATTGTTTTATCTGTAATATACATATTAAAAACGTTTAAATATACAGAAAATTATAAAACTAATTGAATGTCATATCAATTGTTTATATAATGTACGTAAGTCTTTCTTTTTTAAATCAATTAATATTAAAACCCTTTCGGGGCTATGATTTTGTAAAGCTGAATTGCTTGCAATAATTCATATACCTGAAAGGTTTTTTTGTGTTTAAAAACAAGTAGACTTATATCATTTATATAGATATTTCTTATAAAGAAAGGGTGAATGAGTTGTTTGTTTTTGATGGGAAAATTACTGTTAACCCAAGGGTTTTATTAATTAAATTTAAATGAAATCATTAAAGGAGGAATTTGTAATGATGGGTGAAACGTTTAAAAATTTATTAATAAGCTTAGCGAGTCTAATATTTGGGTTAAGTGCTATATATTTAATAATTAAGTATACTTTTAAACTAACAGTAGAAAAAGCTCTACCTAATTTAATAGGTTACGCTAGCTTATACTTGCCAGGGGCCATTACATTTGGCTTAGTTGGATATTTCTCAAATTCGTGGATTTTTGGAATTGTAATGGGTGTTATTGTTGAAGCGATTCGATTTTATGGATTGGGAAGAATATTAAATCAAATTTCTTCTTCGTTAAGGGAGATGAAAGTGAGATTAGCTATAGCAAGAGCAAATAAGAAAGCAAACGCTAAAAATAAATCATCAGAAGTAATCAAAGCTGCTTCAGGTAATTTGGAGAAAGAGGATATTAAACAGGAACAACCAGTAATTGAGTTGCAAAAAGGTATAGTGGAAATTCCTAAAAGTGAGGAACCAGAAATTATTGATGATGCAGATGAAGTAGGGGATTTAGAAGAGATGGAAGGACTAGAACGTGTTGCAGTACTTGAACAAATGCAAATGGTACCCGAAAATAAAGATGAAGTGTTAAATGATAATACAGTAAAACGTGAGCGTAAACAAGCAGAAAGTACGCCAGATACCCAGAAAATCTATGAACAGTTGCAAAGGGTGTTAGTTGGTAGAAATTCAGAAAAGAAAAATGAAGAAATTAGTTTTGATTAAAAAGAGCTATCATCATTTCTGAACTGTACCCTATAAAATGGGCAGTTTAATAAAAAATCTCTAAAAGATCAAGCACTTAAAAGGTGGTTCCAATATTCGATCGGAACCATCTTTTTTAATGTCAACTGATAACGATTATAATTACACTCCTCCATATAATCCTTTATGTTGAGCTCAAGGGATTCAAAGGTTTGACAATCTTTATAACCTAATTCATCTTTCATATGACCAAACAAGGATTCCATTTGTGCATTGTCTGAACAATTGCCCCTACGGGATATAGATTGTCTGATACCTATTTCTCTTACACGTTTCTGAAATTCAGGGTGTGTATAATGAATACCTTGGTCTGAATGTAGAAGCGCTTCAGGATGAATGACTTCTCCTAATCTCTCTTTCAATTTATCTAATGTTTGATAGACGATATTTATTCGTAAAGAGGGGGAGACATGATAGGCTAAAATCTTTCGTGTTGTCTTTTACACAGGATAAATAAGCCTTTTTTCCTTTTACATAAAATAAATAGGTAATATTCGTTAACATACTTTTTCAGGCTCTTCTTGATTGAATTGGCGT
Organism: Bacillus cereus group sp. BfR-BA-01309; assembly: GCF_022664315.1. Lineage (NCBI taxonomy): Bacteria > Bacillati > Bacillota > Bacilli > Caryophanales > Bacillaceae > Bacillus > Bacillus cereus group sp. BfR-BA-01309. The sequence goes on along the minus strand of NZ_JAKUHE010000013.1, from coordinate 10,500 downwards.
TTTAAAAGTTTCGGACATGTTTTATGTTCTTGTGTCGCTTTTGCGATGTATTTATAAGGATTCGCTCAGCGAATCTTTGTCACAAGGTTATATTTACGCATAATTTAAGAAAGAGTATTTTTACAGAAATGGGTTCCAAGAAAGAGATCAAGTTTTTAAGGCCATTAGAAGATATATGAGGTATTGAAATAACAAACGATTCCCCACAAATTAAACAACCTTAGTCCTGTTGAATTTGAAACTAAGGCTGTTTAATGAAGAGAAACTGAATCTTGTACTGTCTACTAAGATGGATAAGATTCCAGTAATGCAACACGGTTTAAGTATTTGATTTTTAAAGGTCTGTTTATTAAATTATTCATTTTAGAGTGTACAGTTCAATCAGGCCATTTCCTTTTGTATGTTTATTTACTTTCAATCACAGAAATTAACTGATGAAGCTGTTCTTGGTTAATTGCATTTTTACTTTTTCGACCCATTATTTCAATTATTTTTGAAAGGCTTTCCCTTATTTCCATTGGATGTTGATCTTTTACATGTTTTATTTGCAGCTCATATTCCCTTAAGGATTTTAGAATTGGTTTAATATGATAGCTTTTAAGCTGAGCTGGTGTTGGAAGATTTTTGATTTGTTTAAAAATCTCTACTAATCTAGGCTCTATAGCATAAGAAACCTTTTCTTGCTCATTGAAATTAGTTGTGTTTTTTTGGCCTTCTATTACTTTAAATAGGCTATCAACTTGTCCACCTGGAATTTTTGTTTTTATAATCATTTCATATAATTGTTTACCGAGATGCTCGTCTGTAATTCCAAGCTGAGAAGCCTGCTGGAACCAGTGAAGCGAACGCGGAAAGTTCTGTTTAGTGCCCTTACCAAGGAAGTAGCATTTTGATAATTCAAGCATCGCTTTACGATTCCCAACCAGCGCTGCTTTTTCGAAAAGTCTAAATGCTTGATCTTCTTTTATTCCGTATATTTGATAAATACCAGCAAGTGTCACACAAGCGGGAGTAAAACCTGCTTGTGCAAGTCCTTCTAGCATAGCATTTGCTATGTTCTTTCGGTTTGAATCAAAACAGATGCAGGCTGTGACATATCTCCCCAGTTCGGTACTGTTGTCGTTTTCATATGAAAATTTTTGTATAATACCAGGGAACTTAATCACATGGAAATAATCTAATGCAAAGGCAAGACCGATTGCTTCAGGTGTTTCAGAGTGCTCCAAAAATTTTTTTGCTTGATTTTGATTCATTCTATTTGTTAAGCCTGCTGCGATGGCCATCTCTAGCAACGCATTCTCTTGTAAATGAATTTTATTATATAAATCAGTCATCCAACTATGCCATTCACATGTTTGCCCTGATTTGTACGTTTCCCTTGGTTCGTGTTTTTTCAAAAGTTCAACAATATCTGGATGATTTGTTTCATTAATAGGGTGCTTTTGGGAATTACTTTTTATAATAGATAAGCAAGCTGGTACCTGTAAAAATAGCCTAACAAGTTCTACATGGGATGTTCTAGCCGCTAGATGAAGTGGGGTCTCACCGTTTAAATTCTGACGATTCACATTGGCTCCAAAGGAAATAAGAAGCTCAGCTCCTTTTACATCTCCATGTAGAGTGCATACATGGAGCAATCCATTCCCTTTGTCATCTCCAATATTGATTTGATGTCCCTCTAGTAGCCAATTCTCAAGTGAATCATAGTCTTGTTCTTTTAAGTGTTTTATTGCTTGTTCAAACAGCTTTTTTGAAGGGATAGATAAAATTTTCGATACAGAATAGTGTTTAGCTTCCTTCGCTTTTACTGACGGTGTTTTTTGATAGATATCCTTTAAGGATGGATCAGCCCCAAAAGAGAGAAGCAACTGAACAATTTTTTCATTACCACGATGAGCGGCATGAAACAGTGGAGACCATTTATCCTTATCAATGATATTCGGATTAGCCCCATAATTTAGTAATAAACGAACGATTTCCTCCGATTGCGCCCAGGTTGCAGCCATGAGGGGTGTCATTCCATCTGTTGCGGCTTGTACATTCGTATTTGCTCCATGTTCAAGTAAAATTCTCACAATATTAGAATCATTAAGAGTTGCCGCTGTATGTAGTGGGGGGGAAATGTCATTTTTTTGCTCTTCAAAGAATCGTTCCATGTCTTCTTTTATATAAGTACGAAGCTCGTTCGCTGACTTTTTCATAATAAAATAATTTAACTTCATAAGATAAACCTCCTAGTTATTCCATTAATTTTAGTACCTGTGTATGTCGATCATAATTGTTCCGGCGTTTAAAGAATGATTCGGCAAGTTTTAATAAGCGAGAATCGTATTGTTGCTTATCTAAGGCCTGAATAAAGCATTCTTCCAATAAATTTTCATGATGTCCTCGCTCAAACCTTAGTGCTGCTTCAATATAATTACCGTGTCGCATACATAGCATCCCACTTCCATGGTATTGTTTTTTTCGATCAAAAGAGCGAACTTTATATAAGTCACGCTTCTTAGCATAACTTTTCCCTTGATCAGAGGTAATTCCGGTTTCAAATGCAGCTTTATCAAGTATCTTCGCAATTTTTTCGAATTGTCCAAGATGATCAAATGCAGCTACTGCCTGCTCATAAGCCTTGCTGCTGTAAAATAAATCCCCAGCTTCTTCAAACTCTCCCTGTTCTAAGCAGAGTTGTGCTTTTGCTAATTTTTGCAGATGCAATAAATGCTCATCTAAAGGTGAGAACCTGGCTATATGCCCCAAGCATTCGAGAAATCGTTCATATTGTCTCTCACCATAGAAATGTTTTGCATTCTTAGACCATGTTTCTTCGTTATTTGATAGCAGTGCCCTTCGCTCGGATAATATTTGGCTGACTTTTTGTTTTTCTAGAAATGAGAGAGGTTTTAGGTCCTTATTCGTCCAAAAAAATCCCATATCTAGTTCTAAAATATATACATTGGAAAGCGTACGAGTTAAAGATACATACATTTTACGAATTTCGGAAAGGATGAATTGTTTCTCTTCTTCGCTGGTTGTATTCCCTTGTTGAAGCAGTCGTTTCCACTCCGAGGTAGAATAACTTGAGAGTGACCATAACCAAACCTCATGAAACTCCAGTCCCTTAGCTTCATGAGGAAGTAGGACGAAGGGAGGAGACAGTGCTTGTTCCTGAAAAAGCGCTTTAACTCTTAATTCTGCCTTTTTATCAGGAACGATAATTACAGAATCCCCTGAGGCTTGTCGATATAATTCACTGATTATGGAAGAATCTTCACCACGGATGAAAACTGCTTCGTTTCCAGAAAGAGGAGCGTGGACCTGATCTACATGATATTCTTTAATTCCTAATTTTCTAGGAATGCAAAATAGAGACTCCCCAAGCTTGGCAATAGGTCTCGGATTTCGAAAGTTAACGGCCAGGTTATATTGGGATATATTTTTAATATCAAAAGTCAATCTAAGGTACTGCTTTAACCCTTTCCAAGTAAACTGACTCTCAGTAATTGTTTGCTTTTCATCACCAACAAACAAAAAGGCACCCCTACGATTATGTTTTAATAACTGAAGGGATAGGTGTATTTTTGCCTGATGAAAATCTTGAACTTCGTCACAAACAATAAAGTCATATTTAGGAAGATCATCTTGCTGCAGCGCATGAAAGATAAGATCGTTTATATCGTAAAATCCCTTTGTTAACTTTAATTTTTTATACCAATCAAATATTTGCCATGCTACTGCACGGTTCTGATAAAAAAGGGGAGCTTCATACCTTGGTAAGGCTAGGTATTGATCCTTTGTTAAATATCGATGTTGAGGAATGGCAAAAGTACCAATAACGGATATAAGCTCCTGATAAACAAGAGAAGAATGATATTTCTTCGCTTCATGATGCCCACGTTGAAATAAGGAAAATTCAGCATAAAAGCTGTACTGATCAAGTAAGCGATAATATTCATCGAATTTATAGGGAGCTATAATTGATTCAAAAGAACAAAAGTCCACTGCTTTAATTAATTTCTCTTCATGATCACGTCCGCGGCATAAATAAAGAAACTGGGTTTGGATCTCTTGAACGAGTTTTTGATTTTCTGTTATATATAATAGTTTAGGATTTTCCTCGTATTGGATTAGTTGTTCGGCCTCAAGTAGTAATCGATAAACGGAGATACTTGATTTTCCGCTTCCAGCTCCACCAGATAATAAAAGAGGAAGTGGCTGGTGAAGCACCTGCTCTTGTTCAATGACAAGTTTTAGTTTAAGAGATAAAGAGGACAAATCCTCAGTCTCTAGCATTCGAACTAAATCATCTTCATCTATCACATGTACCTTGTCTGTCGTAAACGAAGCATACAAGCTATAAATCTCATCTTGGGGGATATCCATTTCTGCCATAGACTTTTCTTCTAATAACACAGAGTCATGATCTGAAAAGATAGTCTTTCTTGCTTTAAGGTTCACTTCATCATGGACTATGTACACGTATTGTATGTATAATTCCTGGCCATTTCTCGTAAAAAGCATCCGATCGCCTGAATTTAACCGAGCCTCATACAAGTCATTGATGCCCTGTAGTTTTTTAACGCGGGTTCCCCCCTGCCAGTGGCCCTGTTGTAATCGACTTAATGTATCAATCGCTTCTTTATAAGATCTTTCATTTTGTTCAGATAACTTAATAAGTTGCTTTTTTGATCGAGGAGTTATATAGATTTTGTACATGAGTATCCTCCTTGAACTGATAGATAGAGTATCTTTGTGAATCTTTATAAATAAAAAAAGAGATAGTTTCTCCATTATATGCTTATTGTATTTAATGAGTCTAGTATTATATGGATAAAAATAGGTGGGAATAGATCCGTTAGCTGGAATGTACTATGGAATTTAAAGGAGGCTAATATTTCTGGTTCTGGTGCAAAGATAAAATAAAAGAGAATATAACGCATATATTTCTAGCTGAATTGTGTTTTATGCTGTTAGTCCAAACAATTGATGGATGAATTTTTTCTGGTTTTGTACAGACTGATCCAGTAAATCAATCTGTTCTTTTTTAATCATATGTATGGCTTCCACTCCTGCAAAAATGGATGTAGCTGTGTGAAAAGACTTGAACCCTAACATAGAACGCACACGTTTCTTAATAAAACGATGATCTTGTTCCAATATATTATTGAGGTATTTAACTTGCTTTAGCTGTATGCCTTCAGACATATGTTTTTCTTCTTTTAGCGCTTGAATTGCTACAGGATAAGCAGGATTTTTATCTACTGTTATCACGCGAAGTTTAGAAACGTCCGAAAAAGCACTTGGCTGCTTGTTTATCTCTTGATTTACTTAGATAAAAATCAATGGTATTTCCTTCTGAATCAACGACAAGAAATAAATACATCCATTGATCTTTTACTTTAATATAAGTTTCATCGACTTTCCATGAATCACTTGTTGATTTAAGATGTTGTCTTACCTTTTCTTCTAATTGAGGCCTATATTGATTGATCCAACGCATAATAGTTGTGTACGCCATTGATAATCCTCTTTCCTTCATCATTTCCACCAGGTTACGGAAGCTCAGATTGTACCGTAGGTACCACCTTACTGTTAATAAGATTATTTTAGGCTGATAATGCTTCCATTTGAACAAATTTTTCTTTTCCACACCGATCAAGAACCTTTTTTAGAGTCATACTATACGTCTTTTATTTCTAGCGAATTGTTCTAAATATCCCACGTCATCACTTCATTGTATTGTGTCATCAGGAAATAGTTGGCGTACTTCCTATAAGGAAAATGGTGTATTCGGTTTAAGGGACACATGTAAGGAAAACTCAGGAAGAAAGTCAGAAAGAGAACTTACATTAGAAGAGAAATATGCACGTTTGGAAGCGGAACGAGACAACGCTATCCCATAGTCAAAAGTACCTATTAATTCGTTCTATTATTAAAAAATATCGCCTGAAAAATATGGTGAGATATTTGTATGAAATCGCCGGTGTTTTGCGTTTTGGATACTATAATTATTTTTCCACTACCTCTCAAAGTCAGCGAGAGAAAAGAATGCATCAAGATGAAATGGTGAAAGAGCTCATAGTAAAAGCATTTCAATTTAAAAACCGAAAGAGAGGAGTTCGTCAAATCAAAATGACATTGGCGGGTCAATTTCAAGTTGTCTACAATTTGAAACGCATCCGTAGAATCATGAAAAAATATGGGTTTATCTGTCCCCTTCGTAAAGCGAATCCCTACAAAAGAATGTTGAAAGCGACGAAAGAACCCTTCGTGGCATCCAATCAATTAAAACGCGAATTTTTAGTAAGCTAAATGTAAAGGTTAGAAGTATATGGCATGAAAAATAAATAAGAACGAATAAGTATCAATTTTTAGTAGCTTAATACAAAAGCTAACCGCTCGATTCATAGAATATGGTTAAGAAATGGGGTATCTGCAGGGGGGACAGAATGTTAAGTTTCATTAAAGAGGATGTCTTTTAGCAATTTATAGGGCTTTTGTGCGTCAACGAATTTACGTATATTATATCGCTATAAATAGAAATTCTTTGATGGTGTCCCTTTGAGAATAAAGATGTTGTTAGAGAACAACTGCGAGTTAAAATAAAGTTCGATAATTTGTAAAAAAATCCGATGAAAATATCTTTGTAGTGTAGTTATGTAAGTATAAGTGTGAGCATAATGTACAATTATTTCTACATTAAGTGCTTTTGATAGTTCTGGCGTAATACGATGTTATTTGCAATCGTTTTTGCTAGAATCACCAATTTTTTATAGGTTTAGGCAAGCTCTTATGTGAGATAACATAAGAGCTTGTTTGCATGTTCTACCTTTTTTTATGTACAATAAGAATTAAGAGATGATATAGACAGGGAGAGGAAATCCATGTCCACTAAATTAGTGAATTTACGCATTGATTTTGCTTTTAAACAGTTATTTGGAACGAAAGGAAATGAGGAAATTTTAACGGGTTTCTTAAATGCAATTCTAGAGGAATCTTTAGATGCACCTATTACATCACTACAACTAGACGATCCACATCTCCATAAATCTTATGAAGATGATAAATTATCAATTTTAGACCTATTAGCAACACTAGATAATGGGACGCAAGTAAATATCGAAATTCAACTTCGAAATACACATGATATGGTGAAGCGTTCTTTATATTACTGGAGTAAACTTTACACATCCCAAATGCAAGAAGGGATGCCATATCGTTCACTTCGGAAAACAATTACCATTAACTTACTAGACTTTATTTTATTTTCTCAGGAAGATGAATTTCATACCATCGGACAATTATGGAATACAAAAATGCAGCAATTATTAAGTGACGACATTGAAATCCATTTTGTAGAGATACCGAAATTGGTAAAACAATGGCGTGAAGAAAAAGTAAATCCGTGGGAAAATACATTTGTTCGTTGGATGTTATTATTACCAGCACATGAAGATGAACATTTAACTCAAACATTGGAGGAGATTGCGATGAATCAAGATCCAATTTTACAAAAGGCAATAAATAAATGGGAAAATATGAGCCATGATTCTTCTTTTAGAACAGCGTACGAAGCTCGAGAGAAATTGCTTTTAGATGAACAAGCTAAGTTAGCGCATGCAGAACAAGAGGGCAGGGAAAAAGGTATTGAGCAAGGTAAGATGCAGATGATTCGAGGAATGCATGAAATTGGTGTACCACTTGAAACTATTGCAAAAGCAAGTAAGTTGAGTGTGAAGGAAATAGAACGTATCTTAAATCTAAAATAAATATATGTGAGTATACAGAACTCATGAGTAGAAAAATTAGACGTTCATTATCATATACGGTTAATGGGAAAGCATTGCTGAAGATTTCAGCAGTGCTTTTTCTATATTATTTAAAGCAATTGACCTTTTCTAAAAAATCAATTGCCTTTTTACGATTTAAAAATATTTTAACTTTGTAATAAAGGAACCTAAATCATAACCTGTTTTTATTATAGCTATAGCTGAAATCACAGTTAATGGATATTTAATAAATGGATTGTTGAGGCGTTCCATTATGTTTTTCATGTTGTAAACCTCCATGGCATTATTTATATCTTTGTATTCATTATACTTAATATGCAGATTGATAGTAAGTGTGATGTAAAGAAAAACACTTAATTGAAGGAGAACTAAACAAAATAATGGATAACAAAACCTTCATTTTTATCATTCCTTCTATAAGTAATTAGAAGTCAGTATAGGATATAGAAACAGTTCTTAGTAAAGAAACTATTAGGCAATTGAAATAAGCCTCTACTTTCACCATATTTAGTTTAAGAATTAGATTGTCCGATTCTTTTGAAACATAACTATAATAATTCAATTTCAATATCATAAGCAACCCAATTATTATATAGAAATACAAATTCAATGACTTGAATTCAATGTTTTGTTACGCTATAAATAGCTTGATTTGTGTTTAACTTAAACATATTAAGAGTACTTAATAATTTTTAGGAGGCTTTTTTGAATGAATTTATGTAAGGCGAAAACCTGGTTACCATTATCTGCTGCAATGATTACAGTAGTATCAAATCCAGTAGGGACTGCGGCTTCAACGGTTTATACGGTTCAAAAAAATGATACCCTAGAAGCAATAAGTAAACAATATGAGGTATCAGTACAATCACTTAAACAAGAAAATAATAAAGCAAATGATCAAATTTATATTGGAGAATGTTTAACAATTCCGGTATCGTCAACTGCAAACAAATATGTTCAAAAAAATAATTCACCAGTTTCAATCAATACATATCAAGCAATTTACCAAGTGAAAAGTGGGGATACATTAAGTTCTATATCACAACAATATAAGGTTTCAATACAGTCAATAAAACAAAACAATAACGTAGACGAAAATCATATTTTTGTCGGTCAGCACTTAAAGATTGGTACTGGCATTTCATTACAAGAAGTGGACTTAATGGCTCGATTAGTAAACGCAGAAGCAGGAGGAGAACCGCATGCAGGAAAGGTTGCAGTTGCAAAGGTAGTATTAAATCGTGCTAACGCAAATGGTTTTCCAAATACAATTACAGGCGTAATTTATGAACCCATTAAAAATGGTTATGCATTTACTCCTGTTACAGACGGTAGAATTAATCAGCCTGCTACACAGGAAGCAAGAATGGCAGTAGAAGAGGCTCTCACTTCAAAAGGAACAAATTCTGATTGGCTTTATTTTTACAATCCCAAAACCTCGACTGATAAATGGATTACAACACGTCAAACCGTTGCACAAATTGGAAACCATCTGTTTGCAAAATAATAATAATATATTAGCGGAGTTTCCAATGAGATAAGGAGAGGTTATTTTTGCGTGTAATACATTCACTATTAGCGATATTAGCAGTTGTATTTTTAATTTGTGGTGCTATTATTCACGAGTATGTATTGGTGTTTTTGGTAGGGATTTGTTGCATGGTGATAGTAAGTTTTATAATTTCCAGTATACGTAATTGGAAAGAGAATAGAAAGCGTATTTCTATCGTGTATTTTACTTGTGTATTAATATTATTGCTATTAACACTATATCTTTTGTTTGTCACAGTTTATACATGTTCTTTGGAAATATGGTAGTTTTACATCTATATCAAAACCTCTCGGACAATGTTCTTTCTGTGGGTTTGAAATAAATCCACGATGTTTGTAAGAAAGACGCGAAGTTTTGAACAAAGTTGCGATGCTTTATCTCTTTGATTAAAGAATTTTAAATGCGTTTGGCTTGGATTCTTTTGCTTATTGTACAGTAAGTTTTCTATAAAACTTAGATTTTCAAACGACTTTATTGTTATTTTTTCGTTTGGTGAAATATTTTTTATCAAAAATTAAACAACTTTATTTTCATTCTACAGTAGATACTTCCATATGAGTATAATAGCAAAAGAGACTCTATAATGGAGTCTCTTTTGCTATAAGATATTTTTGACTCAAGTTTCATTTATTATATCTTTAAAATATAGTTTTATACCCTTAGCTTCGAATTCGTTTATTTCAAGGGGGGAGCGCAATCATCACATTTAACATTTATACTTAGCATGAAATTCTTTTATTTTACATCAATAATATCCATGAATTTAAGATTAATTCTGTTATAAAAAGCATCTGTACATAGTATAGAACAATTCAATGGATCAATATCAGTTACGGTCATATAGTTAGTAAGTAAATAGCCATCTTCGTAATATGTAATCAACACCTCTTCTTCGGATAGTAATGAGCATAATAACATGTTCTCGATAAGTTCTTTTTCTTCAGAAGTTAAGATTGGACGTGCTACTTTATTCTTTTCCTTAATAATCTCACGTATACCATCAAATTGTTCTGTCATTGCAGCAAATGGCGTCCATTTCACCATTCCTCTTCCCTTTGGCATATTAGCGTTGTATATCGATAGGTAAGTCTTTGAAGTTATCTCTAACTTTTCCCCCGATCCGCACGGTACGTGCCACTTTCACGGCATACCGCGGTCCACCTA